>CANQWF010000019.1 GCA_947627485.1 uncultured Clostridia bacterium | reverse complement strand
ACCCCTACAAATATTAACGTGTATTGTAGGGGACGCACCCCTGGGCGTCCCGCCCTCAAAATTTTTCATTCTACAAATTACAATTTGAAGGAGAGAAAATGAAGCTGATATCATGGAATGTAAATGGATTAAGAGCAATATATAAAAAAGGATTTGTTGATATATTTAAAGATTTAGATGCTGATATATTTTGTATTCAAGAAACTAAAATGCAAGAAGGACAAATTGAATTAGATTTAGAAGGATATTATGAATATTATAACTATGCTGAAAGAAAAGGATATTCAGGAACGGCGATATTTACTAAAAAAGAGCCTATAAATGTTACTTATGGAATAGGTGTAGAAGAACATGATAAAGAAGGAAGGGTAATAACATTAGAATTTGACAAATTTTATTTGGTAAATTGTTATACGCCAAATTCTGGGCGCGAACTTGCAAGATTAGAATACAGAATGATATGGGAAGAAGAATTTAGGAAATATCTAAAAAAATTAGACAATAAAAAACCAGTAATAATCTGTGGGGACTTAAATGTAGCACATAATGAAATAGACTTAAAAAATCCAAAATCAAATAGAAAGAATGCAGGATTTACAGATGAAGAAAGAGGCAAGATAGATATACTTTTAAAATCAGGATTTACAGATACTTTCAGAAAGATATATCCAGATAAAGTTGGATGTTATACGTGGTGGTCATATATGTTCAGCGCAAGAGCAAATAATGCAGGGTGGCGTATTGACTATTTTCTAGTATCTGATAGAATAAATAAAAATATAAATGATGCATATATATATTCAGAAATAATGGGAAGTGATCATTGCCCAGTAGGATTAGATATAAAAATAAAGGAGGAAGCATGAAAGGTATAAAGAATTGGACAAAGTGGATATATTGGTTCACATTTGCAGTAGCAGTAATTTTTGTATATAAAACTTTAGATAATTTTAATGATATAGCATTATGGTTTAAAAGATTAATATCAATACTAATGCCATTTGTTATAGGATTATTACTTTCATATTTATTTTATATACCTTGTAGGAATATTGAAAAACTTTATAAAAAATTAAAACCAAAATTTATAAAAAATAGAGCAAGGGGATTATCAATAATTACAGTATATATACTAGCAGTTTTAGTTATAGTAATTGTAATAAACTTATTAATACCTGCACTTTCAAGAAGTATAGTAGATTTAGCAAATAATTTACCAGGATATTATCAAAATGCTATAAATTTTGTTAATGATATGCCAGAAGATACGTTAATAAAAAAAGAAAGTGCACAAAAAATTATAACAAGTCTCCAATCAATAGATATAACAAGTATAATAAGTATGGAAAATGTATCAGATTATATTAGGGGAGTTATGGGAGTAGCAAGTACTATATTTAGCGTATTTGTATCAATAATAATGTCTGTATACATTCTATTAGAAAGAGAAAGCATTTTAAATTTTATAAGAAGATTAATATCTGCATTATTTAAAAAAGAAACAGCTACAGCAATAGATAATTATTTTATGAAAGCAAATGACATATTTTTTAAATTCATATCAAGTCAAATAATAGATGGAATCATAGTAGGAATAATTGTTTCAATAGCAATGTGGATACTAGGAGTAAAATATTGGGTATTATTAGGATTTATGATAGGTCTATTTAATGTAATACCATATTTTGGAGCAATAATTGCAGTAACAATAGCAACAATAATTACAGTATTTACAAGTGGATTTAGTAAAGCTATATGGATGCTTATTGTAGTAATTATACTTCAACAATTAGATGCAAATATAATAAATCCAAAAATTATAGGAAATGCTTTAAAATTAAGTCCTATACTTGTAATATTTTCTGTAACAGTTTTTGGAGCATATTATGGAGTACTTGGAATGTTTTTAGCAGTTCCATTAATTGCAATAATAAAAATATTAGTTAATGATTTTATAGACTATAAAATAAAGAAGAAAGAGACTGATTAAAAGTAAGTAAATAATAGCAACAAATTCCAGTGAAAAATCACTGGAATTTTACTTAAGCCTTAATTAACTAAATATAGCACCAAATGCACCAAACACACCGATAGATGCAAGACCCATTATAATACCGGCTAGGACTACTCCTAATATAATTGCTAAAATACTCTTTTTGAAATCCATATTTAAAAGACTTGCTGCAAGTGTTCCAGTCCAAGCACCTGTGCCAGGAAGCGGAATTCCAACGAATAAGAATAAAGCAACATATAAACCCTTACCTGCTTTAGATTGCAATGACTTTCCTGCCTTTTCACCTTTTTCTAAACAGAAGGTAAAGAATTTTCCTATTATTTTTTTATCTGCACCCCATACTAAGCATTTTCTAGCAAAAAAGAAAATAAATGGAACAGGAAGCATATTTCCTATAATACAAACAGTATATAGTGGTAATAAATTAATTGGATCTCCAAGCAAAGGACTTAATCCAATAGGAACAGCTCCTCTTAATTCTATAAGTGGTACCATAGAAATAAAAAAAACTAATAAATATTTTAATACAATATTACTAATCATATAAAATCTCCTCTTTTAAACTAAGTATAGAATATTGTATATTATATACAAATATATTAATTAAATAATAAAAATTTACTTAATTAATAATTAATTACTAACGTTTTCAATTTGTACAGTATTGTTATTAGAAGTCGTTTTTTGAGAAGTAAACGAATTTGCAATATAACCTGCAAAAAATCCAACTAAAAATACTATAATAATTAAAAAGGTAAATTTAATACTTTCTTGTTTTTCATATATTTCTTTATCATAAACTTTCATGTAACATCACTCCCTTTTAATTATTTATACAAATATATTATATATCATAATTATAATTCTTTCAAGAAGAAATATATGAAAATTTGATAAAAATAATTCTATTTACAATTATAGAAAAAAGATATATGATTAAACAAGAAAGAAAAAATAGGAGAGAATTAATGAAGAAACAAAACTTATTATTTTATTATATATTGTTTATAATATATGAAGAATTTGTATTATCTTGTTTATTATTTAAAACTTTTCCAACAAGCATTTGGTTAATAGCATTATTTTCTATACCAATTGCAATATTATTCAATATATTTTCAAGTATATTTAAGCCAATAATAAACAAGATTATTACATATTGCATAACAATTTTTATAATAATTTTATTTGGAGCACAAATTGTATATTATAGCATGTATGAATCAATACTATCATTCTATTCAATAGTAAACGGTGGCCAAGTTACAGAATTTATGGATGTAATTTTTGACATGATTTTAAGGAACTGGTATGGAATACTGTTATTTACATTACCACTTATTGTGTTAATAATATTACACAAAACAAAATTAATTAATTTTGAAAAAAGAAATTTAAAAGAAACAGCTATTAAAGCAGGCATTTTAATATTAGTACAAATAGTAGCAATATTATGTGTTAATTTTATTAATACTGATGATATATATTCAAATAAAAACTTATATTATAAAACTCATGTACCAAAACTTACTACAAAAAGAATGGGATTTATAACTGCAATGAGAATAGATTTTCAGAGATTTGTATTTGGTTTTGAAGAAGAATTATATGTAGATGCATTATCAGGCCCAGATAATAGTAAAGAACAAGAATATAATATTACAGAAATAGATTTTAATAAATTAATTGAAAATGAACAAGATAAAGCAATTAAAGAAATACATGAATATTTTGCAAACGAGCAACCAACTAACAAGAATCAATATACAGGAATGTTTAAAGGCAAAAATTTAGTAGTATTAGTTGGAGAATCATTTAGTTCACTTGCAATAAGAGAAGATTTAACTCCAAATTTATATAAATTATATAAAGAAGGATTCCAATTTAATAACTTTTATACACCAATATTCCCAATAAGCACAGCAGACGGGGAATATATGACAGACACCGCACTTATACCAAAAGAAGGAGTATGGAGTTTTAAAGAAATTGCTGGAAACTATATGCCATATTCATATGCTAATGTATTTGAAAAACTAGGATATACATCAAACGCTTACCACAATCATACTGCAACATTTTATGAAAGAGACAAATACATTAATACAATGGGATATAATTCATATTTAGCTGTTGGAACTGGATTAGAAGATAGAATGGATACAAGTAAATGGCCAAATAGTGATTATGAAATGATTAATGTAACAACAAAAGACTATATAAATAATGATAAATTTTTAGCATATTATATGACAGTAAGTGGACATTTAAATTATACAAAAATAGGTAATTGTATGGTACAAAAAAACTGGGATGCAGTAAAAAATCTTCCATATTCAGATAAAGCAAAAAGTTATTTAGCTGCTAATATTGAATTAGACAAAGCTGTGGGAGAATTAATAAAAAACCTACAAGAAGCAGGTAAATTAGAAGATACAGTTATAGTAATTAGTGGAGATCATTACCCATATGGCCTAACACTAGATGAAATAAATGAATTATCTACATATGAGAGAGATGATACATTTGAGAAATATCATGCACCACTACTTATTTGGTCTGGAAGCATGAAGGAACCAATAAAAGTAGATAAGATAGGTTCAAGTTTAGACGTATTGCCTACTGTGTTAAATCTTTTTGGTGTAGAATATGATTCTAGATTATTAATTGGCAGAGACATATTGTCTAATGCAGAACCATTGGTTATATTTTCCGATAGGAGCTTTATTACAGATAAAGGTAAATATAATGCAATAACAGGAGAATTTATTCCAAATGAAGGAGTAAATATAGAAGCAGGATATATTGAAAAAATGAATAATATTATTTATAAAAAATACCAGATGTCAAGGTTGATATTAGAAAATGATTATTATAGAAAAATATTTTTAGACGAAAAATAAATTGTAGTTTGTTCCGTGTTCGGAAAATTCAGGACAGTCCCAAAAATCCCCAAAATTGGTGATTTTTAGAGACAGTCCCTAGAATTTTCCTCTCACAAACTACAATTTATAAAATTATTATTCAAAAAAATCATGCTTATTTTTCTTATCTAACTTAATATAAACACTTAAATTATTTTGATTATCACATGTAGCTAGAAAAACATTTTTCATATCATAAATACCTTGTCTTTTTAAATTATTTTCTAACCAATTAATATTATTTCCGCTTTTTTCTAAATTTTCCTTTAACAGTACACCATCTAAAATAACATTATAAACAATATTTTCTTCTTGCGGAGAAATGCTTAAATCTTCAGGAGTCGCAGGACGTTTTTGAGATTTAGGAAGGAAACTTATTCTTCCATTAGGTTCTAATATTGCAGTTTGAATATCACTTAAATTAAAATATCCATTTATTCTACATTCCATCAAAAAATCATTTAAATCTATTTTAGATGTTTTGAAATTTTTTCTATAAAGCTTTCCATTATCAAGAAGAATTTTAGCTCTTCCAGTAAAAAATCTACGCATATTTAGACTTTTACATGTTAAATATGAAATAATAACAGTTATAAGCCCATATGTTATCATTGCAACAACAGGCTCCATAAAATTACTTTCTAAAGAAGTAGACATTTCTGCTGCAATAGAACCAATTGTAATTCCTACAATATAATCAAACATAGTAAGTTGAGACATTTCTCTGTTTCCCATTAATTTAGTCAATAAAAATAAGATTATTAAAGAACCAAGAGATAATGAAATGATTTTTATAATATCCACAATAACCTCCACACATATAATATGATTTAAAGCTAGTGTGTTCAAAAATTAGGTAAAATATTCAATATATTGAAAAATAAGTAAGAATGCATTATAATAATTAATGTGGAAAAGGATGATTAAATTATGAAATCAAAATATGCAGATTTGAAATTAAATGAGAATATAAATAAAGTAGAAGAAGCGGCTACTTATATAAAGAAAGGTAAAATAGTTTTATTTCCAACCGAAACAGTATATGGAATAGGGGCTAATGCTTTAGATGAAAATGCAGTAAATAAGATTTTCAAAGCAAAGGGTAGGGCATCAGATAATCCTTTAATAGTTCATATATGTAATATGCAAATGTTAAAAAATTTAGTCCAAGATATTGGTAAAATTGAAGAGAAGTTAATAAATAATTTTTGGCCAGGTCCTTTAACAATAATATTTAACAAAAAAGAGTGTATACCAAACAATGTAACAGCTGGATTAGAAACAGTTGGAATAAGAATGCCAAGTAACGAAATTGCAAGAAAACTTATAGAACTTGCTAAACTTCCAATTGCAGCACCGAGTGCTAATATATCAGGGAAACCTAGTGGGACAAAAATTGAAGATATAATAGAAGAACTAGACGGAAAAGTAGATTATATATTAGATAGCGGAATGGCAGATATAGGTGTAGAATCTACAGTAGTTAGAGTTGTAGATAATAAAGTTCATATATTAAGACCAGGTAAAATTACAAAAGAAGATATGCAAAAATTAGGAATAGATGTAGTAATAGAAAAACAAATAATGGAAGAATGCAGTCCAAATGAAAAAGTAATGTCACCAGGTATGAAATATAGACATTATGCACCAAATACAAAATGTTTATTAGTATATAGTGATAACGAAAAAGAACTGATAGAAGAAATTAATAAACAAATAAAAAATTCAAGCAATGTTTTAGTACTTGGAAGGACAAACCATTTAGAAAAATACAATACAAATAATAAATTAGACATGGGAGAAAGTCTAGAAGATATAAGCAAAAATATATTTACACTTCTTAGAAAAGTAGATTCATACAATGCAAACCTAGTTATAATAGAAGGCGTAAAAAAAGAAGGATTAGGGCTCGCAATAATGAATAGATTAATTAGAGCATGCGAGCATAACTATATAGAAATTTAAGGGGAGGAAAAATGCAAAATTTTAATTATCATCAACATACATACAGATGTGGGCATGCAGATTTAAATATGACAGATGAAGGCTACGTTCAACAATATGTAAAAATGGGATTTAAAAAAATAGCATTTACAGATCATTGCCCAGAAAAGAATGAAATAGATAAAAGACAAAATATGAGAATGAAATATTCCGAAAGAAATGAATATTTAGAAAGCATAAGAAAATTAAGAGATAAATATTCTGATAAGATAAAAATAGAATCAGGATATGAAGTTGAATATTTACCAGGCGAAGAAAATAATTTGAAAGAATTAAAGGAAAAAGTAGATAAGATAATTCTAGGTCAACATTTTATTTACGATGATGATAATAATTTAAAAATAATTGATTTTAATGGAATAATAAAATTAACAGACAATGACATAATAAAATATGCTAACTATATTAATAAATCAATGGAGATAGGAATTCCAAACATAATAGCACATCCAGATTTATTTATGCTTGCAAGGGATGGATTTGGAGAAATAGAAAAAAAGGCGACAAATATTATTTGTAAATCAGCTGAAAAATATAATATCGCTTTAGAAATAAATCTTAACAATATATTTAAAATAGTTTACTATGAAAACAAAAAACTAAATATTTTGCCTATAGAAGAACAAAGAAAACAATTAAAAAAAGTAATTTATCCATGCAGAGAATTCTGGGAAATTGCATCAAATTACAACATAAAAGTATTGTATGGATTAGACGTGCATTTTGATGGACAAATTGAGTTGTTTAAAGAATTATTTCAATTTGCAAATGAAATTATAGGAAGTAAAACTATAAATAAATTAAATTTTATAGAAAAAGATATATAATTAGCATTACAATTGTTTTTGAGATTTATAGTTGCAAAATCATATTAGAAAAAATAAAAATACTAAATTTTAGATATTGATTGATTGTATAAATATAAAATGATAAAATAATAAAAGCTTAAATATAATAATAAAAGGAGGTAATAGGAGTGGAAGAAAAGGTAGGCAAGAAAGAAAAAATACAAGAAGAACAAGAAGTGCAAGAGGCACAAGAAACACATGAAATTAAAGAGCCACAAGATACAAAAGATGTACAAGAAAAACAAGAAACAAAAGAACCTAAAAATAATAAGTTACCAATAATAATTACATGCATAGTTTTAGGTATTATACTTATTGTAGCAATTGTAGTAGGTGCATATTTTGGATATAAGTATGTACAAGAAAACAAAACAGTTGGAACTGAATGGGGAGATACATATTATGCATATTTAAAAGAAGCTATATCAGAAGAAAGCAATAAAGAGGATTACGGGTTACAAAATGGAATGAATGATATAGAATTACAATTTATAGAAACTGAGGAACAATACCCAGTAATGGTTATGACTTATAACAAAGATAATAATCAATATGTAAATTTATATAAAACAAGTGGAAGTGGCAATGTAGATAAAGTTATATATACTGAGCCAGCAACTGTAGAATTTTTATATAATATCGAAAACGAAACATATTCATGGTATTTACATACAGAAACAAACAAGGATGACTCATATAAATCATTAAATGGCTTATTGCAACAACCAGATAATAACAAAGCTGATTATACAATAAAAAAAGGAGAAGAAACAACACAAAAAACAGTATCAGGAGATACAATTACACTATCAAAATTTGATGAAACATTTGTAGAACCAGAAGTAGAAACTGGCGAAAAAGTTGAGTTTTCAACAGAATTAGAATCAAAAGATTTAAGGGAAAACATAGAAAATGCTGTTGAAGAATATAAACCACAAACTGAGATAATAACAGATGAAGTAAAATCTGAAACTGAAGCTGAAGTAAAAGAAATGGAAGAAACAAAAAAATCTATAGAGCAAGCAAAGGAAGAAATTAAAAAGGAGGAAGAAAGAAAAGCAGCAGAAGAACTTGCTAAAGGTTTAAAAGTAGGAAGTGTTACATTAAAATATGGTAAATATGTTTCTGACGTATCTCAAATGGATAGTTCAATGTATGGAACTATATTATTAAGACCAAATGGTAAGTTTCATATAAAGGCAAATTGCGAAGGAGGATATCCATATAAAACATTAGACTGTGATGGAACATACAAAACAGATAAGATAGAGAATTCTATGGAATATTTTGATGGCTTAAGATTCACAACAGATACAGGTGTAACTTTTAGTCTTGAGGCGCATTCCGGTGGCAGACTTAGTGATCAATGGCATGGATATAGTTATGTAGGAAATGAATAAAAAATTATTATATAGTATATATTGGAAAAAAGGAGGTTCGCCTCCTTTTTTTGATTAAATGAAAGATATTGTTCATAAAGCAATAAAACTCTGCAGGAATGCCTTTTGGTCTTTCTGCAGAAAAAATGGGAAAAGTAATGTTTAAAATTGGCATTTTAGGGTGAATATTAATTGGTGCAAAAGGGGCCTGGCCCCTTTTGCACCAATTTTTCTTACGGAAATACTTGACAAAATCAAAAAAATAGTGTAAAGTAATATAGCATTACGTTTTTTAAACGAATAATAGATAGGAATGGTAATATGGAAAAGAATGTTAAGATAAGTATGCTTTGCCAGATTTATGGTAAACTATTAACTGAAAAACAATTAGCAATCTTAGAAGATTACTATGACAAAGATTTATCTCTATCTGAAATAGCAGAAAATCAAAATATAACTAGACAGGCAGTTAGAGATATAATAAAGAAAGGAGAGAATAAACTTTTCGAATTAGAGGAAAAGCTTGAAATTATGAAAAGGACGTTTAAACAGGAAGAAAAAATAGCAGTTATTTTATCAGAGCTTACGAGAATTGAGAAAAAATCTACAGACAAGCAAGTAGCACAAATTCTAACTCATGTAAAAAAAGAATTAAACTGTTTAGTTTAAAATATGAAAACAAATAAGAAGCGAGTATAACACAGTTAGACGAAGCTTATGATTTGTTTAGGAGGGGGATATATGGCATTCGAGGGGCTATCTTCAAGATTACAATCAATTACAAGAAAATTAGGTGGAAAAGCAAGAATAACAGAAAGTGATTTAAAAGATGTTATGCGTGAAGTAAAGCTTGCTCTTTTAGAAGCAGATGTTAACTATAAAATAGTTAAAGATTTTGTAACTACTGTACAAGAAAAAGCTTTAGGTCAAGATGTATTAAAATCACTTACTCCAGGACAACAAGTTATAAAAATAGTAAGAGATGAAATGACTGAACTTTTAGGTGGTACTTTAAGTAAAATTAATTTCACACCAAATCCTCCAACAATAATAATGCTAGTAGGACTTCAAGGTTCTCGGGAAAACAACTACAGCTGGAAAACTTGCTAATTTATTAAGAAAGCAAGGTAAAAAGCCACTACTTGTTGCATGTGATGTATATAGACCAGCTGCTATAAAACAGTTACAAGTAGTAGGAAGTAGTCTAAACATACCAGTTTTTGCAAATGAAAATACAAAAGATGTAGTTTTAATTGCAAAACAGGCAATTAGTCAGGCAATGTCAAAATTAAATGATGTAGTAATATTAGATACAGCAGGAAGACTTCATATTGATGAAGAATTAATGCAAGAATTAAAAAATATTAAATCAAATGTAAAACCACATGAAATACTTTTAGTTGTTGATTCTATGACAGGTCAAGATGCAGTAAATGTTGCAGATAGTTTTAATCAAAACCTTGGAATAGACGGAATTATACTTACAAAACTAGATGGAGATTCTCGTGGTGGTGCTGCACTATCAGTTAAAAAAATTACAGGAAGACCTATAAAATATGCAGCAATCGGTGAAAAACTTAGTGATATTGAAGAATTTCATCCAGATAGAATGACATCAAGAATACTTGGAATGGGGGATATGCTTTCTGTAATAGAAAAAGCAGAAGAGGCATTTGATTTAGAAGAAGCAGAAAAGTTAGAAAAGAAATTAAAGAAACAGGAACTTGATTTAGATGATTATTTAATACAATTAAGACAAATGAAAAAAATGGGTTCATTTTCATCTATACTTAAAATGATTCCTGGAATGAATAAATTTGGCGATATAAAAGTTGATGATAAAGAATTTGTAAAAATTGAAGCAATAATATGCTCAATGACTAAAAAAGAAAAACAAAATACTAAATTATTAAATGCAAGTAGAAGACAAAGAATTGCAAAACGGTAGTGGAACTACTGTACAAGATATAAATAAATTTATAAATTCTTATGAAATGACAAGAAAGTTAATGAAGAAAATGCAAAATAATAAGGGCGGAATGAAAAACATGATGAAAAACTTAGATGTAAATTCATTAAAAGGAATGAAATTTTAATTGATTTTAATTTTTAAAATTTAATAAATATAAGAAGTTTGTATTAAATGCTTTGAATTTAAATTATTTACGAAAAGCTTTAGTGAAAAGTGAATAATGAAAAATTAATAGTAAATAGTACAAGATGCTTCACACTTTGAAAGGGGGAAAAACAATGGTAAAAATAAGACTACAAAGAGCAGGAAAAAAGAAAGCACCTTTTTATCATATAGTTGTTGCTGATTCTAGATCACCAAGAGATGGAAAAATAATCGAACAGATAGGAACATACAATCCTATGGTAGAACCATCTGAGTTAAAATTAGATAAAGAAAAAGTAGCTGAATGGATAAAAAATGGAGCTAAACCTACAGATACAGTAAAACGTTTAATTAAGAAGGAGGCATAGATTTAAATGAAAGATTCATTGGAAACAATTATAAAAAGTTTAGTAGATGATTTGTCTGGAGTTTCTATTAATGAAATAGATGGAGAGAAATCAGTTGTATTTGAAGTAAAAGTGGCAGAAAGTGATATGGGAAGAGTAATTGGTAAAGAAGGAAGAATAGCAAAAGCTATAAGAACAATTATGAAAGCCCTAGCTGCTAAAGAAGGAAAGAAAGTTTCAGTAGAATTTATTGATTAAGGTATTTAATAATGGAAAAATATTTTGAAATAGGTCAAATTGTAAATACATCTGGATTAAAAGGTGTTATAAAGGTAAAACCATTTACAGACGATATTGAAAAATTTAAAAATTTTAAAACAATATATATATCAATAAAAAATGAACTTAAGGAATTTAAAATAGAGCAAGTAAGGTTCAACAAAAATATGGTATTTCTTAAATTAGAAGGGATAGATACCATAGAAAAAGCCGAAGAATACAGAAATCTTTATTTAAAAGTTAAAAGAGATAAAGAAGAAATATTGGAAAAAGGAACTTATTATATTGTAGATATTATTGGTTGCGAAGTTTATACAGATGAGAATAAACATTTAGGAAAAATAGATGATGTATTCTCTACTGGAAGTAATGATGTGTATGTTGTAAAAGATGAAAATGGTAGGCAAATCCTTTTACCTGCAATTAAAGATGTAATAAAAAATGTTGATATTGATAATAAAACTATAACAGTTCATTTATTAGAAGGGTTACTATAATGAAAATTGATATACTTACACTTTTCCCAGAAATGTTTTCTAGTTTAAATGAAAGTATTATTGGGAAGGCAATAGAAAATAATTTAATAGAAATTAATTTAATTAATATTAGAGATTTTTCTAAAGACAAACATAAAAAAGTGGATGACACCATATATGGTGGTGGCGCAGGA
The DNA here is from genome assembly GCA_947627485.1 of uncultured Clostridia bacterium. Classification (GTDB taxonomy): domain Bacteria; phylum Bacillota; class Clostridia; order TANB77; family CAG-508; genus CAG-452. The sequence continues at coordinate 6,314 of CANQWF010000019.1, read as the reverse complement.
ATGTTAATAAAACCTGATGTTGTGTATGATGCATACAAGTCTATTAAAGGACACCAAAATGCAAAAACAATATATTTATCACCACAAGGAAGCGTACTTAATCAAAATAAAGTAAAAGAATTATCTAAAGATACTCATCTTATATTATTGTGTGGTCATTATGAAGGAATAGATCAAAGAGTAATAGATGAGATAGTAGATGAAGAAATATCAATTGGAGATTATATATTAACAGGTGGAGAATTACCTGCTATGGTTCTTATAGATTCAGTTGCAAGATACATAGAAGGGGTAATTAATAGTGAATCTGCCAAAGAAGAATCGTTTTCAGAAGGATTATTAGAGTATCCACAATACACAAGACCGGAAATATTTTTAAATAGAAGTGTACCAGAAGTCTTAAAATCTCGGAAACCATAAAGAGATTGAAAAATGGAGAAAACAAAAATCCATAGAAATAACAAAACAAAAAAGACCAGATTTAATAAATAGAATTTAAAAAACAAAGTAAATCAAATCAAAATCAAGCAAGACAAAGGAAAACGAGCAAAATACTTTGAAACTATATGTTATATATTGAAAAATATTTTGCAAAGATTGATGAAATATTGCGTAGGTTTTCATTTGATTAAAAAGGAGGTAAAATTTAATGGACATAATAAAATCAATCGAACATGAACAAATGAAAAATAAAATTCCAGTATTAAATGTTGGAAATACAGTAAGAGTTCATGTAAGAGTAAAAGAAGGCAATAGAGAAAGAATACAAGTATTTGAAGGAATAATTATAAAAGTACAAGGTGGAGGAGTAAATCAAACATTTACAGTAAGAAAAATATCTTATGGCGTAGGTGTTGAAAAAACATTTTTAGTTCATTCACCTGCAGTAGAAAAAGTTGAAGTTACAAGAGTAGGTAAAGCAAGAAGAGCAAAACTTTTCTACTTAAGAGATAGACTTGGTAAATCTGCTAAGACTAAAGAAAAGATTGGTGCAAGAATTGAAACAAAAGAAATCACAATCAAAGAAGAATTAGCAGAAGAACCAGTAAGTGAAGAAACTGCATCAAATGAAGTTGCAGAAACAGTAGAAGCAGTAGAAACAGTAGAAACTGTAGCTGAAGAAAAACCAGTAGTTGAAGAAGCTAAAGAAGTAAAAGAAGAAGTACCAGCTAAAGAAGAAACTACTGAAGAAGCTGAGAAAGTAGAACCAGCAAAAGAAGCAGAAGAACCAAAAGCTGAATAATAAATAAATGTGAAAAAACTTTCCTAAAAAGGAGAGTTTTTTTGTTTAAGAAATTGTAATATACATAAAATCATGATATAATATAATAACTGTACTGTTATAGTACTATATATTTAACTATATGTTAGGTCAGGACAATAGTTAAGCATAAGACACAAAAAAACTTATAATTAAGAAAGGACATGATCTTATGGATAAAAACCGGAAAATAGCAATGATTTTAGCAATAATTTTAGCTACTGGTATGTCAATTGTAATTGGTCTTAGCTTCACACAATTCAAGACAATAAAAACAATTGTAACCAATCATCCTACTGAAGATGATTATAAGAAGTTTGAGGAATATTCCTTAACTGTAGCAAAAGATCTTAATACAGAAGAGATATTAGACGAAGATGCTTTAATTACATACGAAAATACAAGCGATAGTTTGATTGTAAATGTAGTATCTAAGAATTATGGATATGGAGTGAAATCAGCATATCCAATATTAAATTCTACAATTAATAGTGAAAATGTAATTATTAAATCTGATATAGATTTGAATAATGTAAAACATGAACACTATGCTAATTTTAAAGCGCAGATGGAAAACAAGACATATTCAATATTTTTATATTCATTTGTTATACTGTGTATATATATAATTCTATTCGGTATTTGTTATATTGTAATACTAAGAATTATACAGTACAAAAAATAATCTGACCAAAAATAACAAAAGTGAAACTTAGTTTCACTTTTGTTATTGTATAGGAAAAATCGAATTTTATTTTGATCTTATATAAGATTTTTCCGTATACAACAAGGTTAGGCAACCTATAATTCGCCCGAGCAAAGCGAGTGGCATGTATTTCGTATTTGCTCCAACGACTAACTTAACGAAATGCCTTTCTTATTTCCTTTTACTGTTTTCAGCATATTGTTTTAATTTTTCATAAGCTAAGTATTTAATAGTTCCAGCAGGATATTTTCCATCTTTATTTTTCTTACCAGCAGGAACACCTGTTAGAATCTCTATACCTTCGTCTAAACTTGAAATTGCGTAAATATGGAATTTACCTTCTTTTACACTAGATATTACTTCATCAGATAAGTGAAGATTTCTAACATTTTGGATTGGTATAATTACACCATGTTCTCCATTAAGACCTCTTTCTTTACACACTTGGTAAAATCCTTCTATTTTTTCATTTACACCACCAATTGGTTGTATTAATCCCTTTTGATTAACAGAGCCAGTAACTGCTAGTGACTGATTAATTGGAATTCCTGATAAACTTGAAAGTATTGCATAAGCTTCTGTGCTAGATGCACTATCACCATCAACACCATTGTATAATTGTTCAAAACATAAGCTAGCAGTAAGTGAAAGTGGAAAGTCTTGTGCAAAAGTTTCTCCTAAATATCCAGAAAGTATTAAAACACCTTTTGAATGTGTAGGACCAGACATATCTGTTTCGCGTTCTACATTTATTACACCGTTTTTTCCCATATAGGTATTTGCTGTTATTTTAGAAGGTTTACCAAAACAATAATCACCTATTGTCATTACTGTAAGGCCGTTTATAACACCTGTTTCATATCCAGAAGTATTTATTAATAAAGTATCTTCTTTAATCATTTCTAGATATCTAGAATCATATTTTTTAACTCTTTCAATTCTTTCGGCTAATGTTTTATCAATAAAGTCAGCAGTTACTATTTTCTTTTTAGAAATCTTTGCCCATGTAGAACTTTCTGCGATAATTTCACCAATCTCATTAAATTTTGTTGAAAGCTTTTCCTTATCATCAGCTACTCTAGAAGCATATTCTACAACTTTTGCCATCGCACCTTTATCTAAAGGAAGCATACCTTCTTTTTTAGAAAAACTATGAACGAAATTAGCAAGTTTTAATATATTACTATCTGTTCTTGGTGCTGATTCTTCAAATTCAGCTTTTATTTTAAATAGTTTTTTAAATTCTGGATCTAAAGCGAGTAGTGTGTGATAAATATTTGCATCCCCTAATAATAATACTTTTACATTTAAAGGAATAGGCTCAGGCTTTAATGATATCATAACCATATATGAACGTTGTTCCATATTGTTTTCAATATTTAATTCTTTTACAAGAAGAGCTTTTTTTAATGTATCATAACAGATTTGATTTGCTAATAAATCTCCTGCCTGAAGAATAATATATCCTCCATTTGCTTTGTGCAAAAGACCTGGCTGAAGCATAGTATAATCAGTTTTAAGCATTCCAAATTGATTTTCATATTCTAATTTACCAAATAAATTATGATATTGATAATTAGAATCCATAATAACAGGAGCACCTTCTAAATTACTGTTATCTACAAATAAATTAACTCTATAATTAAGCCATGGTTTTATATCTTCTTGTTTAGTAGCGCCTTGTGGTTGTTTTATATTTTTAGGTTCATCTGCAATAAATAAAGCTATATTTTTTAATATATCAGTTTTTATATTATCTAAAAAGTCAACTATTTTTTTATTCTTTTTATATTTAGCTTTTAATGGATTAATATGTGCATTAATTGTAATTAATGCAATATTAGATTGCCATTCAGCTATTTTTTTATCATTTTCTTTTTCTAATACTTTAATTTGATTTATTGCCTCAATTATTTGATTTTGAACAACAGCTGAATTTTCTTCAAACGTTTTCTTTACATCATCATCTAATTTATTAAATTCTTCTTCTTCAATAGCTTTTCCATCAATAACTGGCATCATATATACACCATTATTTGTAGCCTTAACTTCAAAGCCACTCTTTAAAGAAGATTTATTCAATTTTTCTAATAGAGATGATTTTTTTTGTTCAAATTTATTTTGCATTAAAGCCTTTTGCTTTTCAAAATCTTCATTTTTAAAAGTTAATTTTATATCTTTATTTATATCTTCAATAAAGATATCCATATCAGATTTGAATTCTTTTCCTAAACCTGCAGGTAAAGATACTGCAATAGGCTCATTTGGAACTTTAAAATTATATATATAACACCAATCATCAGGGACTTTCTTTTTAGATGCAAGTTTTGTTATATATTTTTTTGCATACATTGTTTTGCCGACACCGGATGGACCTTCTATATATAAATTATATCCTTTAGCATCAACACTAAGACCAAACTCTAATGCTTTAATTCCTCTATCTTGTCCATAAATAGAATCCAAACCATCTAATTCGTCTGTTGTTTCAAATTTAAATGTATTTGGATTACAAATATTTTTAAGCTCTTTGTAGTTTAATTCATTTTTTTTCATTTGTTTTTCTCCCTTCATATGTTTATAATTTGATTTTTTATAGATTGAGATATATCTCTCATATTTAGTGTCATTATTATAGCATCATCTACATTATTATAATACTTTTTTCTTAATCCTACTATTTTAAAATTGAATTTTTCGTATAATTTTTGTGCTGCAACATTATTAGAATTAACTTCTAATGTGATAGAATCTATATCTTTATCTGCCATTGCTATTTCTATTAATTTTGAGAGTAGAATGCTTCCAATATTTTGTCTCCTAAAATTTTTTGCTGTAACTATATTTGTTATATGCATATCATCTACAGCTTTCCACAAACCGGCATAGCCTACAACCTTATTATTGATTTTTGCAACGATATATTGTGAATTGGGGTTTAATAATTCATTTTTAAATACATTAATATTCCAAAAATCATTAAAATCAGAAAAAAGAATGTCTTTGATTTCTTCTAAGTCGGATAGAGTCATTTTAAAAATTTGAACATTATCCATTTTTCTGTTTCATCCTTTCGGCTTGAGATTTTCTTAAATATAAAGGCGTAAGTGAATCTGCAGTTTTAGTTTTATTATTTTTATATTTATTATATGCACATTTTCCAATATTTTTTGCGTGAATATCATTTTCATATATAAAACCATTAATGTTCAGCAAATCTTTATGTACAATTGCTCCATCGCCAACATATATAATGTTTTCATATTTTTGCAGTGTTTTTTGTACTGCAATAATATCATCTGCTAAATAGTTTTCTAATAAATCATAGTTATTGTCAAATATCCCACAGTATACTTGATTATTTCTTGCATCTATAAGTGAACAAATTGTTTTAAAGTTTTCGTTTTGGATGTTATATGCTAGAGCTTCTAAAGAAGATACATCTACTATAGGAATATCTAAAGATTGTGCTATAGCCTTTACTGAAGATATTCCTATTCTAATTCCAGTAAATGAACCAGGTCCTATATCGCATGCCATAAGCCCAATATCAGACAATTTTAAATTTGACTCATGAAACAATTTATCTATTAAAGGAATTAATGTTTCTGAGTGTGTTTTATTATTATTTATATTTAATTCTAATATGCAATCTTCATTTTCTGAAATAGAAACAGATGCAATATTACTAGATGTTGAAATACTTAGTATTTTCATTGCTCAAGCTCCTTAATTACATCATTTAATCTTTCTCCATAAGCTTTAAAGTTTAAGTATCTAATACTATCGTTATTTTCATCTTTTGAAAAACTTATTTTTATATAATTTTGAGGTAAGATATCTTCGATTAATTCACCCCATTCAATTACACAAATTCCAGTATTAAAATATTCTGTTCCACCAATAGAATAAAATTCACCCATGTCGGCTAATCTATATACATCTAAATGATAAATGTTTGTATTATCTTTTTTATGCTCATTAACTATTGTAAATGTTGGACTAGAAATTTCATCCTCTAATCCCCAATAAGAAAGAAATCCCTCAGTAAATTTAGTTTTACCAGATCCTAATTCACCAGATAGAACAACAATATCCCCATGTTCTAATTTACTTGCTAAAGTAGAAGCAATTCTTTTAGTTTCTGTTTCATTATGGGATATAAATTCAAACATACAAACCTCCACACGAGTAATATTATTATCTAAGAATATTTATAAACATATTTTATATTAGTTACTTTCATTTGTAAACATTAATTTAAAAAAAGTCCGGAAATTTCATTTGAAATGCAACAAAAATTTCATAAAAAAGTAAATGAACAGTAGACAGTTGTAAGAAAAACTC
>CANQWF010000018.1 GCA_947627485.1 uncultured Clostridia bacterium | reverse complement strand
AGGTTCTAATGGTGCAGATGGCCGGAATCGAACCGGCACGGTTTATTCAACCGCAGGATTTTAAGTCCTGTGCGTCTGCCAGTTCCGCCACATCTGCATTTTTACTGGCAAAATGAATTATACTACTTATTTATATTAATTGTCAATATATTTTTAAGATTTTTTAATGATTCCTTAATTTTTATTTTAAAATCCACTTTTTTTAAGAGTGGATTTTAAAATAAAAATTAAGGAGAAAACGCGAAATAGGCGTGGAATTTGCAAATTATGTTAAACTATGATATAATAAAGATAAGTTACACTTTGCAACTCCGTTTTTCATCAGGGGTTAGCAAAATATTAAAAATAATTTTTTAGGAGGATTTTCATTATGACAAAAAAAGAAGTTTTACGGAAGGTTTGGTCGGTATTCTTCTGGTTATGGCTTTCCCTCATCACGGCAAAATTTTTACTTGGTAAAGCAGATACTTTCAGTACTGTATGTATGTTTTTATGTTACTCTGTATTGGCTTTAGAATTAATTTTAAGTATAGTTCTTAAAATTGTTAAATTTATAATGTCTTACATACTATATAAAACATATACTGATGGACTGACATATCTGAAAGCTGTTCATAAAGAACGGTATAAACTTTATTTTACGGAAAGTAAAGAAAAAGTTGAAGAATACTCTGCAGAAATTGAAAGATATGGAACAGCTATGTTAGAAGCAGGAGAACGTGCTATTTCTAACAACTTACTGAGTCAAAAATATACTCAAAGGGTACAAGAAATACTGGAACAAACTAAAAAGCTGATGACGACTGTTAACTAATGATAGAGGGCTTGGATAAAGCCCTCTTATCAGTTCTGAAACTGTATTAAAATTTTGATGTTATCTTTCTAAATTCCATTCTGACTCTTTTTGTTTTTCTTCAAAATCTAACTGTTTTACTGGATTAATAAATATATGTGTGTCTTCTTGAAAATTTTTAACTAACTCTGTAGTAAGCAATTTATTTCCTAACACTTTCCTAACAGAGATGTAAAATTTCTTGATTAAAATTAATTTTGAAAAATAAACTGAATTTTAAGCATTTTTGTATGTAATGATTGTAAAATTAACATTTTCAAGATCATTAAATACTAAGAAAAAATGTTAAATAGAATTAAAAAACAAATGAATAATAATTCTTAAAATCCTGCGAGGGTTAAACCTCGTGCCGGTTCGACTCCGGCCATCTGCACCAAGATTTAAAAAATGGCTTGAAATAGTCACTTACAAAAAATAAAATTCAATCATACACGCTTTGTACACGATTTATTAAAATAAAAAATTAAAAGGCTTGTATTTGAATGAGAAACGAAAAACGATTAGGAAATAAACTCTTAATCGTTTTTTATTATGCAAAAATAGTTGATTACTAAAAAACATAAGACTATTGCAATTTTATGTAAAATGTTGTATAATTTAATTATACTATGGCAATAGCCAAAAAATAAGGAGGAATCATTATGTTATCAATCCCAACAGCTGAGGAAGCACGGAAACAGGTAGACGAAATGCAGTCCGCTCTTGGACAGAAAAAGCAGGCTGAGGTTGCAGAGGCTATCAAAGAAGCTATCGACAAGATGGAAACAAATTGTTTTATTAGTGGTACGCTCCCTAAAGCCCTTGTAAAGACCTTAGAAGCTAACGGCTACAAAGTAGAAACCGGCGGACGTTACAACGAGTGTGATACCTATATTTCTTGGTAACATCACCTCAGGAACTTCATAGTTCTGTCAATAGCGACTAATTCTTAATAGGATTGGTCGCTGTTGTATATTATTAATTTATTTTATTATTTAAGTAATTAAATTAAAAAAGTATAGATAATAGCTTGAACACATACAGAACAATCACTTGCAGAATAACCAATTTGCTCATATTTACAACTAATTAGGAATATGTTATAATTTGCCTAATAAATGGAGGTACAAATTTATGAAAGGTTTAGAGATAACAGACGAAGAAAAATGGATTGAAGAATTTAATAGACAATTTAATATTTCACGAGAGAATAATAAAACATTTGCAGAAATGATAAGACCTATTATTGAAAGAACAAATACTTATAATTTTTGTGCAAAGACAGAACTTACAGAAATGACATTTTCACGTTTTAGATGTCTTGTAAAACCTAATAGTAAATCAAAATATTTGCCAAAATTAAATACATTTGTTGCTTTTTGTATAGGTTATGAAATTGATTTACCCAATGCCATAACATTAAGACGTGCATATGGAAGAGCATTTAATGATACAGACCCTGTACATTATGCTTATATGTATCTTATATCACATTATGGTGGAAAGCCTATAAGTGAATGTAATGATCTATTAAGAAAAATAGGAATAGAAGAAAAATTTTTATTAAGAGAAAATTCAAAAAAATAATTAAAATATTAAAAAATGCCATAAATTTTTAACATTTATGGTTATTTTTTATAACTTATTAACTTTAAAAGTTATAAAATGCTTAAAAAAGCCTATTTTGCGTTTATCTAAAAAAGATAAAATACGTAAAGTGGGCTTTTTTCAATACTTTTAAGTCTAACTTTGAGTGTTATTCTAGGAACTAAAAAAAGATGTTTTAATATGTATAGAGGTTGCAACTGAACAATGTACATTGAAAATTTAATAAAAATAAAAAGAAAGGACACATAACAAAAATTATGTGAGTGTGATTTACTATGAAAGTAAAAGCAAAAAATTTATCAATAGGAACTGAAATATTAGGAAAGGAAGAAGAATATTTACTAATTTCTGTTGAGCCTTGCAAAAAATATGACCAAGTTAATCAAAGGCAGTCTGGTCAACTGCCTTTATTTTTTTGCAAAAAAAAATGAGATATGTGGTCAACATATCTCTGTGAACATTCGAGTTCTTCGATTTATTCTCTTGCTTAAGCTAAATATAGTATACTACATTTTTTATTATATGTCAATTTTTTTTAAAATATTCATAAAAATTTTCTAGAAGACAAATTTTTCGTTCCCAATGCAACAACTTTTTTTCTAAAAAGCGTTGTCATATTCTCGTTTAATATTTTTGTTATTTTTATTTTTAATAGTTAATTATCTAAATTATGGGAGTACTAAAATTAGCACCTCCCATACATTTTTTAGTACATATTTAACTAATATTCAAGCCATAATCCTTCTTCCTTTAATTGATTAATTATTTTGTTATGTTCTTCGTCTGTAATGCTAAAATAAAGTTTTCCATTTTTATCTGCTACAAAAAATAGGTAATCTGTGCTATTGGGATTTAAAGCAGCCTCTATACTATCTTTACTTACAGATGATATTGGTCCTATAGGTAGTTTTCCTCCCATATTAGGTCCTCTGGTATTATATGGATTATATGTGTCTATTTCTTTTTGATATAAATCTCTTTCCCCTACATCAATTTTAAATGCATAATATGTTGTAACATCACTTTGTATTGCAATACCTTTATTTAGTCTATTATATATTACACTAGATACATCTTTTCTTCCTTCGTCACTCATTGATTCCATTTCTATAATTGAAGCTGTTGTTAATATTTTGTGTACACTATATCCTTTACTTTCTATAACTTCTTTATATTCACTTAAAACTTCTTCCATTCTATCTAGCATTTTCTCAAAAATATCTTCTATTTTAGCATCCTGATTTTCTATTGTATATGTGTCTGGGAATAAATATCCTTCTAATGGATAATATATATTTTTATCTTTTATTTCGTCATTTAAAAACCAATACTTTTCAATTAAAGAATTGATATATTCTTCATTTTGAAGTACATTGTATACATCTTCTTCTGTATTGTTAGTTAATCTTGCTATTTCTTTTGCAAGCCATCTAATATTTTTTCCTTCTATATATGTTATATTTAGTTGATTTGGATCATGCATAATTCCTGTTTTTAGCATTTCTGTAATTTCTTTTAAATTCATGTTCTTTTTTAAATAGTAATTTCCTGCTTGAAAGTCTGTTACATTATTCAATTTAACATATATTTTAAATGCAAATTTGCTTCTAATAACACGATTTTCTTTTAATATTTCTGCAATTTTACTTGTCCCACTTCCAAGTGGTACAGTAACTTGTATTTCTTCTTCACTCTTTTTACTTACGGGTGATATTGATACAAAATACCATATTATACTAAAAATTAAAATTAATAATATAACTGCAACTACTCCAATAATAATTAAATTTTTCTTTCCTAATTTATTAAATAATTCTTTCATTTATTTTCTCCTATTCTACTATATAATCTACTACATTAATATAATCTTGTTCTTCTATATTTTCATTTAATACAATACAAGTACTTATACCTACTTCTCTTAATTTTGGTGACATTTCTATTATAAATCTAATCATACTTTCATTATCTTCTATTCCTGTAAACTCTATACTTACGCCATTTACACCGCTTTTTATTGCTCTATTTACAATTAAATCAATCAAATCTGTTCTAGACTTATAGTCCTGTAATATTTTACTATCTATAGAATCATTTGTTATTGTTGCCCATACTTTATTATTTGAACTATCACTTTTTGTTACGTCTAAGATTTTATCATCACTTTTATTTATACTAAACACATTTTTTAAACTGATATTTTTTTCTCCTAAATCATCTGATATTCCAAAAGATTTTGTATCATACTCACTCTTTTGAACTTTTATTGCTTCATCTTTTGATTGCATATCTTGTCTTATTATATGTTCTTCTCCAAGTTTGTTAGCTTTAACATATCCTATTGTTCCATCTGATGTTCTAATTTGTCTCCAACCTTTACTTGTAGTATAGAAGCAATTAACTGTTTCTCCTTGCTTTAATTTACCTATGTTTTTTGATAATCTTCTTGGTCTAAATTTTATATCGGTATTATCTACTGCAATTGCTCTTATCATTCCTGTATCTAACTTATCTATAATTACTCTGTTTGTATTTTCTATATAATCTATTTTTATATTATAAACTATTGACATATCTGAAATTGGTAAATAAATTACATCATTTATTCTAATTATCAAATCTAACATACTAATATTAGAATTATTGATACTAATTTGTTTTTTATTAACTGCTATATTGGCAACTTTAGTATTTGAAGTTGTTATAATTTGTTTATACTTGTCATCATAATAAATGGTAGAATCAAATAAATTTCTTACATCATCTACAGATATGTATATTGTTCCATTGCCATTTACATATATATTGTTTTTTAATTCCTCAGTTTTATTTTCTTCATTTATTATTAAATTTATTACATTTGTATATTTATCTCTTTTATATCCGTGGAGCTATATTAATTATAAATGCTACAATCAATAATGATGCTATCCCTATGATTATATTTCTAACAAATTTTAGTTCATTTCTTTTTTTTCGTTTCATTATTTTACTCCTTAAATATTACATTGTAATTAGTATATCATAAAATTATTATATAAAACATACTAAAATATATTTTTTTGTTTTTTTATTTTTTATTGTTTTATATATTGATATTTCTGTGTAAATATGATAAGATAATAGTTGTCGTGTCAATAAATTTTAAATTTATATGCGCGGATATAATATTAATAATAATATAATAATATAAAATAGAAAGGAGCATTCAAAATGGATTTTAAAGAATGGAAAAATTTTAAAGATGGCAGTTGGAAAAAAGAAATCAATGTAAGAGACTTTATCCAAAGAAATTATACACCTTATGAAGGTGATGACAGCTTTTTAGCTGATGCAACAGACAGAACAAAAAAATTATGGGATGATGTTTTAGAGCTTTACAAAAAAGAAAGAGAAAATGGTGGAGTTCTTGATGCAGATACTAAAACTCCATCTGCAGTTAACGCTTATGAAGCAGGATATATTGACAAAGATCTAGAGCAAATAGTAGGTCTTCAAACTGATGCCCCATTAAAAAGAGCTATTATGCCTGCTGGAGGTATTAGAATAGTTGAAAAATCAGCTGAAAGTTATGGATTTAAGGTTGATCCTGAAACTGATTATATTTATAAAAATCTAAGGAAAACACATAATGATGGTGTGTTTAGTGTTTATACACCTGATATTAGAGCAGCTAGAAGTTCTCACTTAATTACAGGTCTTCCTGATGGATATGGTCGAGGAAGAATTATAGGTGACTATAGAAGAGTTGCACTATATGGTGTAGATGCATTAATAGAAGAAAAGAAAGATGAACTAAATGTTCTTAATGTTGATGAATTTACAGAAAAAGTAATTCGTGAGCGTGAAGAAGTTTCTGATCAAATAAAAGCATTAAATGATTTAAAAGCAATGGCTGCAAAATATGGATTTGATATTTCTGTTCCTGCTAAAAATGCTAAAGAAGCAGTTCAATGGCTATATTTTGGATACTTAGGAGCTATAAAGGATCAAAATGGTGCTGCAATGAGCATTGGTAGAACTTCTACATTCTTAGATATATATTTTGAAAGAGATTTAGCAGAAGGTATAATTACAGAAGAAGAAGCTCAAGAAATAATGGATCATTTCGTTATGAAATTAAGATTAGTAAGATTTTTAAGAGCTCCTGAATATAATGCTTTATTTAGTGGAGATCCTGTATGGGTTACAGAAAGTATAGGTGGAATGGGAATTGATGGAAGAACATTAGTTACTAAAAACTCATTTAGAGTACTTCATACTTTAACAACTCTAGGACCTGCTCCAGAGCCAAATTTAACAGTTCTATGGTCAACAAGATTACCAGATGGATTTAAAAGATTTGCTACAAAATTATCAATTAAAACATCTTCTATTCAATATGAAAATGATGATTTAATGAGAATAACTCTAGGTGATGATTATGGAATAGCTTGTTGTGTATCTGCTATGAGAATTGGTAAACAAATGCAATTCTTTGGAGCAAGGGCAAATCTTGCTAAAGCATTACTTTATGCTATCAATGGTGGTAGAGATGAACTTTCTGGAAAACAAGTAGCTCCAAAATTTGAAGGAATAACATCAGAATATTTAGATTATGATGAAGTAATGGAAAAATACGATTTTATGATGGAATATGTTGCAAAAATATATATCAAAGCATTAAATGCAATTCATTATATGCATGATAAATATTCTTATGAAGCTTTAGAAATGGCTCTTCATGATAGAGAAGAAGATATATTAAGAACAATGGCATGTGGAATAGCAGGAATTTCAGTTGTTGCTGATTCACTTTCTGCAATTAAATATGCTAAAGTTAAAGCAATTAGAAATGATGATGGATTAGTTGTTGACTACCAAGTTGAAGGTGATTTCCCAAAATACGGAAACGATGATGATAGAGTTGACCAAATAGCTGTAGACTTGGTAAAAACATTCTTAAATAAATTACAAAAGCATTATACTTACAGAGATTCAAAACATACTCTATCTATTCTTACTATTACATCAAATGTTGTATATGGTAAAAATACTGGTAATACACCAGATGGAAGAAGATCTGGAGAGCCTTTCGGTCCTGGTGCAAATCCATTACATGGTAGAGATACAAATGGTTCACTTGCAGTATTAAATACAATTGCAAAACTTCCTTATGAATACGCAGAAGATGGTATTTCATATACATTTGCAATTACACCAGCAGCACTTGGTAAAGAAGAAGATATAAGAATTACTAACTTAGTAAATATGCTTGATGGATATTTTGAAAAAACAGGGCATCATATTAATGTAAATGTATTTGATAGATCATTATTAGAAGATGCTATGGAACATCCAGAAAAATATCCTCAACTAACTATAAGAGTATCTGGATATGCTGTTAACTTTATAAAATTAACAAGAGAACAACAATTAGATGTAATTAATAGAACTATACAAGATAGAATTTAATGATACTGAACAAAAGACATGATATTATGTGTAATATCATGTCTTTAAAATTTGTGAATATGTGAATAAATGTATAAATTGTTGTTTGTAGAATGAAAAATTTTGAGGGCGGGACGCCCAGGGGTGCGTCCCCTACAATACACGTTAATATTTGTAGGGGTCGCCGCCTTCGGCGACCCGTTTCCAAGAGAAATACCTAAATAAATTCAATACTACAAACTACAATTTATTTAAAGGAGTAAAAATATGCTAGAATATGACAGAAATAAATATGCAAGAATACATTCTATAGAATCTTTTGGTACAGTAGATGGACCTGGAATAAGGTTTGTTATATTTATGCAAGGCTGTGCTTTAAAATGCAAGTATTGTCATAATAGAGATACTTGGGATACAAATGCTGGTACTTTAATCTCTTTAGATGAACTTTTGGATAAAATTGAGCGATACAAATCTTATATACTTCCTTCAGGTGGTGGAGTTACTGTTACTGGTGGAGAGCCTTTACTGCAACCTAAATTTTTAATAAATTTTTTTAATGAGCTTAAAAAACGTAAAATTCCAACAGCAATAGATACTTCTGGAATGTTTGATATAACAGATGATATAAAAGAATTACTTAAATTTACTGACTTAGTTTTGCTAGATATCAAACACATTAATGATGAAAAGTGTAAAGATTTAGTTGGATTTTCTAATAAGAAAGAATTAAATTTCGCAAGATATTTAAGTGATAATAATATACCTGTTTGGATAAGACAAGTTATAATACCTGGAATTACAGACAGCAAAGAAGATTTATTAGAACTAAAAAAATTTTTATCTACATTAAATAATGTAAAAAAAGTAGAATTAATACCATATCACGAACTTGGGAAATTTAAATGGGAAAATCTTGAACTAAAATATGAATTAGATGGTATTCCTACAGCAACAAGTGAAGATATTAGCAAAGCAAAAAAAATTTTAGGAATTTAAAACTGAATTTGGGGACAGGTCGTTTTTCCCTGGTGTTTGGGGACAGGTCAGTTTTTCCAGAAAAAACTGACCTGTCCCCAAACACCAGGGAAAAACGACCTGTCCCCAAATTCAGTTTATTTACACAATTTTATTGCTGCTTGTAATTGCTCGTCTGTATCATTATCTTCTATTTCTTTAACTTCAGAATCTGGTTTAATTCCTTCTTTATTAATTTTGTTTCCATTTGGTGTACGGAATTCTTTTACAGTTACTTTTAAGGCACCACCTGATGATACTTCTACAACTTCTTGCATTACTCCTTTACCAAATGATTTTACTCCTACTACTTTTGCTATATTGTTATCTTTTAATGCTCCAATTAAAATTTCCGATGCACTAGCACTATTCTCGTTTGCAAGAATTACTACTTTAATTTCTGGCTTTACTATAGCATCTTTTTCTGCAGTAGTAATTTCTTCTTTACCTTCTTTATCAACTTCTATCATTATATTTTTATCTTTATCTAAAAACATATCTGCTATATCTGTGGCTTCTGATACAAGTCCACCACCATTATCTCTAACATCAATGATTATTGATTTAACTCCTTTATTGATTAAATCATTTAAACTTGATTCAAATTTGTCTGCACATCCTTCGTCAAATGATAATACTTGTATATATCCTATATTATTATCTAATACTTTTGAATCTATATCATTTATATCAACTTTTCTTCTTTCTATAGTTTTAGTTATTATTTCTTCATCTCTTTGTATTTCAATATCTACAGTACTTCCTTCTTCTCCCTTTACCTTATTTGCTATAATGCTTAAATCCATATCTGAAACATCTTCGCCATTGACTTTTTTAATAATGTCTCCTGTTTTTATTCCCACTTGTTCTGCTGGTGAACCTTTAATAGGTAATAATACAACCGTATTTCCATACCTATCTTTTGTCATATATATTCCTATTCCAACATAACTTCCATTTACATCTACCATTAATTCTTCATATTCGTCTTTGGTTAAATACTCTGTATATTCATCACCTAGACCTGCTACATAACCTTTAATAGCTGATTCCATCATATCGTCTTCATTAATATCACCTAAGTAAAATTTATCTAAATATGTTTTTATTAATTGTACTTTTGTATCTAATTTAGTTGTTTCGCTAGTTACTAAAGTTTTTGTCAAACCGTTTTCTGTTTTTAAATAATAATTGTATAATAAAACTGATGTAGCTATAAATGTTATTATCGCAGTTACTATAATTATCATAGCTGTTTTATATATATTATTTTTTTTCTCAAAATTCATTAATCTTGCCTCCCAAAATATTATATTACATATTTGTTAAAATATGAAATGTGGACGACTAATATTAAAATATTGCCGTCCTTAAATTTTTATACTTTGATAATTATAAATAATTTCTTGGATCTCTTCTGCTATCTCCTCCGCCATAAGACCAATTATATGGTGAAACTCTTACTTCGAAGTGCAAGTGTGGTCCAGAAGAATTACCAGTATTTCCACTTTGCATTATTGGTTGACCTTTTGCAACAACTGCACCAGCTGAAACATAAAATGCCCCATTTCCATGTCCATAATATGTTCTTAAACCATTTGCATGTTGAATAACTATACAATTTCCAAGTCCTCCAGCTCTATAATTAGCACTAAGTACAACACCATCTCCTGCAGCATATACTGTTGTTCCTACTGGAACCCCATAGTCAATAGCTCCATGGTATGCACCACTACTGTAATACATTGTTGCTGTAATTACTCCTGATGAAACTGGTCTTTGAAAAATTCCGCTTCCACCAAAATCTACAGAACTTCCACCTCCAGATGGTTTAACTGTTCCATTTTTAAGTGCATCAATTTGTGCTTGATATTTTTGTCTTAACATCTCTTCTTCTCTGCTTGCTTTTTCGTTTTCCTCAGTTAATTTGTCAATTTCTTCTTGTAATAATTTATCTTGTTCATTTAATTCAGATACTTGTTTTTCTTTTTGTGCTTGTGAATCTTCTAATGCTTTAGTTGTTTTTTCTTTACTGCTCTTTAAAGTTTCTACCTGAGTTTTACTTGTTTCTAAACTTTTTTTTGTATTTTCTATTTGTTTTCTATTACTTTCAATTTTCTCTAATAACTCATTGTCTTTATCCGCTATTTCAGAAACTATGTACCAATTAGAAATCATATCCCATAATGACTCTCCACCTAATATTACATCTAAATATGTGGTTTCTCCAGCTTCATACTGTGCTATAATTCTATCTTGAAGCATTTCTAGTTGCTCATTATATTTTTTTTCTGCTTCTTCTAAGTTGTCTTCTGCTTCTGAAATTGAATCTTTTAAATCTGATAATTGTACATCCAACTTTTCTATTTGATTTTGATACTCACTAATTTGATTATTTAATGTTTGTATTTGTTTGTTGGTTTCGTTTATTTGTTCACCAACTTCATCTTGTTTTTCTTTTGCTTCATCTATTTTTTTCTCATTTTCTTTTTGTTCATTTATTTTATTTTGTATGTCTGACTGTGTTACTGCAAATGATATCATAATATTTGTTGATAGCATTAATATTATTAAACATAAAGTAACTGCTATTTTTTTCTTCATTAATTTTCTCCTCCATCTACCTGATTGGTTATTTCATTTGTTTCATTATTATTGTCTGATTCTTCTTCTCCTAAATAATTTGATTGATTACTTAAAAACTCCATCGAGTCTATTGCTGTTCCATTAATTCTTACTTCAAAATGTAAATGTGGACCAGTAGACCATCCCGTTGAACCAGATTTCATTATTAAGTCACCTTTTTTAACAGTTTGTCCAATTTGTGCAATTAGTTCTGAACCATGACCATATAAAGTTGTTATACCTCCTCCATGGTCAATCATTATCATGTTTCCATATCCTGTTACATACGATGATTGTATAACTACCCCGTCATTCGAAGCTATTACATAACTTCCTGTTGGCATTGCTATATCTGTTCCTGTATGTACTCTGTTTACTTTAAGTACTGGATGAAATCTCATTCCATATCTAGATGTTATTGTAGAATAACCTGGTGCTGGCCAGATAAATTCTCCACCTATATAATCTTCACCAATATTTAATGCTGTTAATGCTATTATTTGTTCTTCTAAATTATCTAGTTCTGATTGATATTTATCTATTTTTTCTTGAGTTGCTTTCTCATCATCCGAAAGCTTTGCAATATAGCTATTCCTAATTATTTTAGAATTTTCTAATGAAATTGCAGTTTTTTCTTTATTTTTCTTTAATGTTTCTAAATTTTCTTTTCTTTGTGTTAAAGTATTTTGTATAGTTTCTATCTGTGATTTTTGTCTTTCTATGTTTTCTAGTAAATCATTATCATATTTTGTTATTTCGCCTATTAAATAATAGTTAGAAATAAAATCTGAAAAACTATTTGATTTTAATAATACATCTAAATAATAAATGTCCCCTGCTTCATATAACGCTAATATTCTATTTTCTAATGTAGTTTTTTGAATCTCATAATTTTTCTCTATGGTACCTAGTTGCAGTGTTACATTTTTAATTTCTTTTGATATGTCGTCTAAATTTTTTTCTAGCGTAGAAATTTCTTTTTCATATGTATTGATTTTTAAATTTAAGTTATTTAATTGTTCTAAGTTTTCTGTGAGTTCAATTTGTATATCTTCTATTTTCTCATTTGACTGAGTTATTTGTTCTTGTAGTTCATTTTTTTTGTTTTGTAAATCATTTATATTTTCTGCCCCAACTATTCCACCAAATGACAATAGTAATATTATTGTAAATGCTAAGATTATTAGGCTTATTTTTTTATTCATTTTAGCCACCTTCTTAAACTTCAAGGTACTTTTTCATAGATATTGTACTACCAACTATACCTATTCCAACTCCCAATAACATATAAACAAATATTATTTGTCCAAGCATATCTCCAAAACTTAACAAGTTTATAGATAATCTTTGCCATGTGTCAGATTGTGAAAGTTGTGTAGCAATATAATTATATCCACCACCTACTACTAGAATTGAAATTATTCCAGAAAGTAATCCTATAATTATACCTTCGATAATAAATGGTGTTCTTATAAATCCATTTGTTGCTCCAACATATTTCATTATAGATATTTCTTTTCTTCTTGCATGAACTGTAAGTTTTATTGTATTAGATATAATAAATAATGATATTAAAATTAATATTACAAACATACTAAATGTTACAAACTGTATTGTATTACCTACATTAGATAGAGTTTCAATTGTATCACTTTTATTTTGTATTTCTTTTACATTATCTAATTTGCTTATTGCATCATAAACTTGGTTATTCATTGATAAGTCTGTTAATGTGACTATATATGAAACTTCAAATACGTCTATATCAAATCCGTCCATTGCTTTTGAGTTCTTTCCAAGTCTTTTTTTCATTATATTGTATCCTTCTTCTTTTGATACAAAAGTAACGGTATTTATACCTTCTATTTTGCTTAAATCTTCTTTTAATTTATCTACTTGATCTTCTGTTGCTTCTGGATACATAAATACTTGCATCCCTTGTTCTTTTTCTAAACTTTGTATTGCATGATTTAAATTTCTGCCTATTGTAAAGAAAAGTCCAAATATAAGCATTGTAGCACACATAACTCCTAAACAAGAAAATGCAGATTTTTTATTTTTAAAAACATTTCTAAAACCTTCAGATAAAAAATATCCTATAACATTATATTTCACTTATTATAACCACCTTTTCTATCATCTCTTATAATTACACCTTTTTCTATTTCGATAACTCTTTTTTTCATTTTATCTACTATATCTTTTGCGTGTGTAGCAATAACAACTGTTGTACCTCTTAAATTAATTTCATTTAATAAATTCATAATATCCCAAGCTGTTTCTGGATCTAGATTTCCCGTAGGTTCATCTGCTATTATCATCGCTGGGTTATTGACTAAAGCTCTAGCAAGTGCAACTCTTTGTTGCTCACCACCTGATAATTCATCTGGATAAACTTTTGCTTTTCCACTTAATCCTACAAGAGAAAGTACCATTGGGACTTGTCTTCTTATATGTTTTGGCGTAGCTTTTACTATATTCATTGCGAATGCTACATTTTCGTAAACAGTTTTATCCGATAATAGTCTAAAATCTTGAAAAACTACTCCCATACTTCTTCTTAGATATGGTATTCTTTTAGGTTTTAAAAAAGTTGTGTCTTTACCATTTATAATTATATTTCCAGAAGTAGGCTCTTCTTCTTTTAATATTAGTTTTATAAGTGTTGATTTTCCAGAACCTGAAGCTCCAACTAAAAATGCAAATTCTCCTTTTTCTATTTTAAAATTTGCATTGTTTACTGCTTCTGTTCCTGTTGAATATTTTTTATATACATTCTTAAATTCTATCATGTAATTACCTCAATTTTTTTAAAATTATATATTTTATTATAATAATAATATGTAACAATTGCAATAGAATTTTCTAAATATCATGTAAATTTAATATTTCTGTAATATTTGAAATATTTATACATTTTTTACTCTGTTTATTATATCTTTTGATGTTAATTCAAAATACTCTAGTAATTCTTTTGCAGGTGCAGATTTGCCAAATCTATCTTTTATGCCCATCCTTATAAGTTTTGCTGGATATCTTTCTGTTAAAACTTCAGAAATAGCACTTCCGTAGGCCTCCAATTATATTGTGGTCTTCTATTGATATTAATTTTTTAGTTTCCTTTGCACACTTTACAATTAATTCCTCATCTATAGGTTTTATTGTATGAATATCAACTACTCTTATATCGATTCCTTCTTTTGATAATTCTTCTTTTGCTTTGATTGCTTCCGCAACAGTTACACCAGTTGCAAATATAGTTGCATAAGTTCCTTCTCCTATTTGGACTCCTTTTCCAAATTCAAATTTATGTGTTTTATCATATATTAAAGGTGTACCATATCTACATAGTCTTAAGTATACTGGTCCATCTATTTTAGAAATTTCTTCTACTGCCCATCTTGTTTCTGTGTCGTCAGATGTGCACATAACACGCATATTGGGCATTCCTCTCATCATTCCTAAATCTTCAATCATTTGGTGTGTTGCACCATCTTCGCCTACTGTAACTCCTGCATGTGTAGCACATATCTTTACATTTAAATTTGGATATGCAATACTATTCCTTATTTGGTCATACGCTCTTCCACATGCAAAAACAGCAAAAGAACTCACATATGGGATTTTACCAAATGTTGCAAGTCCTGCGGATGTTGACATCATATCTTGTTCTGATATTCCCATATCAAAAAATCTTTCTGGAAATTTTTTTGCAAATATTGAAGTCTTAGTTGCTCCTGATAAATCTGCATCTAAAACTAATATATTTTCATTTTTTTCTCCTAGTTCAGCTAGTTTTTCGCCGTAACTTTGCCTTGTAGCTTTAGTAATTTCAACATTCATATTATTCATCCCTTCCTAATTCTTTCATCGCTAAATTGTATTCTTCTTCGTTCGGAGCTTTTCCATGCCAATCTGCTATATTTTCCATAAAAGAAACACCTTTCCCTTTTATAGTTTTTGCAATAATTGCAGTTGGTTTTCCTTTAATAGTTTTGGCTTTATTTAATGCATTTATAATTTGATTTATATCATGTCCATCTATATTTATTACTTCAAATCCAAAACTTCTAAATTTTTCATCTATAGGATAAATACTCATTACTTCATCTACTTTTCCATCTATCTGCAGATTATTATTATCAACTATTAAGCACAAATTATCTAATTTATAGTGGCTAGAAGTCATTGCTGCTTCCCAAATCTGTCCTTCTTGCAATTCTCCGTCTCCACATATACAATATACTCTAACTCCCTCATGGTTTACTTTAGATGCTATTGCCATTCCGTTTGCAACTGATAATCCTTGTCCGAAGGGAACCTGTAGACATATCTACTCCTGGTATATTTTTCATGTCTGGATGTCCTTGAAGCATTCCTTCTAGTGTTCTTAATTTTTTTAGTTCTGCTTTATCAAAATATCCTTTTTCTGCTAAAACGCTGTATAAAGCAGGTGCCACATGTCCTTTTGATAACACTAATCTATCTCTTGATTTGGATTTAGGATTTTTTTCATCTATATTCATTTGATTAAAATATAGTACGGTTAATATATCTGCTACAGATAATGAACCTCCTGGATGTCCGGATTTTGCACTATATACAGCTTCTATAATTCCGATTCTTACTCTTTTTGCTATTTCTTGTAATTCAGTTATATCCGTAATTTTCAATAAAATCACTCCTTTTAAAAAAAGAACAGAATAAAATCTGTTCTTCGAATATTAGTTTTGTGTATATGGTAATACGGCTATATGTCTTGCTCTTTTTATAGCTTGTGTTATATCTCTTTGATGTTTTGCACAAGCACCAGTTGCTCTTCTTGGTAATATTTTACCTTTTTCATTTATAAATTTCTTTAATTGATCTGCATTTTTATAATCTAATACAAAATCTTTATTACTACACATTACACATACTTTTTTTCTTACTTTTCTAAATCTTGGATTGTAATCATCATCACTACCGTTTTTTCTTCTATTGTTTTTTGTGTTTTGCTTTCTGTCTGCCATTTAGTTTTCCCCCTTTCAAAATTTGCTAAAGCACATTTTGTTTTTTTAGCTTTTCACTACATTAAATAATACATAATTACTTAATATAGTAATCTTCATATTTCTAATTTCTAACCTCTAATCTCTAGAATGGTAACTCATCATCAGAAGATGTCATAAATTCTGAATCTGCAGATGTTGTATTTCCAAATGTATTTTCAAAATTTGTTGTGTCTCCATCCCTTTTGCTGTCTGCAAAATATGCTTCTTCTGCTACAACTTCTGTTACATAGTGTTTTTGTCCTTGATCATCTTCCCAATTTCTTGTTTGGATTCTACCAATTATTCCAACTTGTTGCCCTTTTTTAAAATATTTACTACAAAATTCTCCTGTTTTACTCCAAGCTACAATATTAATAAAATCTGCTTGTCTTTCTTCTCCTTGTCTTACAAATCTTCTATTTACTGCTAATGAGAAGGATGCTACTAATGTATTATTAGTTTGAGTATATCTAACTTCTGGATCTCTTGTTAGTCGCCCCATTAAAATTACTTTGTTCATAATTTTATTCCTCCTCTTTAACTACTATAAATTTTATTACTTCGTCTGTAATTCTATACATTCTTTCTAATTCAGCAATAGCGTCTGGTTTAGATTCAAACTTAAATATTATGTAATATCCTTCTTTGTTCTTTTTAATTTCATAAGCTAGTTTCTTTTTACCAACTTCTTCTACTGAATTTACTTTACCATTATTATTAATTAAATTTGAGAATTTTTCTATTAAAGCTTTTATGCTTTCTGACTCTAAATTTGGATTAATAATGATAACACTTTCGTATTTATTCATTATTCTTTCACCTCCTTTTGGATTATAACCCATACTATATGCATGAGTAAGGAAAAATAGCAATGCTATTTCCAAACATTGCTATTTTATCATACATTTATAAGAATTGCAAGTAAAATTTTTTAAACTGATAATGCCTAAAATCCAATTGATTTATATATGTATAGTTTACTTTTGTTTCAAATGCTAATGATACATTTGTCCTGAATTTTGTACACCTTTTAAATAATAAACATTTAATGAATTATTTATAACATACGCATCAGATGAATTTGTTAGATTTCCTTCCTTTGCATGATCTTTTCCAAAGTTAAGTGTGACATCATCTAATTTTGATAAATCAATTTCATAGTAATCTTCACCATCTATGTTTATTGACCTATTTGTTTTAGGAATTTCACCATATTTATTATAGTAGATTAATGCCTTATCTTTAAGTAATCTAACATCTGCTACCATCTTGTTATAATTGTCTGCTCCATTAGATACTTTCATATTACTGATTACTGTGCCAGTTAATATTGTCAATATAACTATTGTTATTACTAATGAGATTATAGTAATACCTTTATTTGTTTTTAAATTTATCATTTGTTCCTCCATAAGTTTTTATTACTTTTATTTTACACTTAATTCCTTAAATGTCAATACATTCATCCTTTTTTTGTAACATTTTTTCAATTCTTAATTTCATATTATATTTTTTATTTTCTCTTACAACCATTATCCATAAGTATATTATAATAAATAATATTGCTATATTTTTAAAATATAAAATCACTATACTAGATATTGCTGTTAAAATTACTATCAAAATATTTGAAATCTTATTTATTATTTTATATGCTTTTGTTTCATTACATTTTAGTTTAATTATTCCTTTTAAAATTCTTCCACCATCTAATGGATATATTGGAATTAAATTAAATAATGCAATTAAAATATTTGAGTATATTATAAGTTCTTTTGTTCTTGTATCAATATGTAAAAATGAAGCTATAATACAAATTATTAAATTTAATAATGGTCCTGCAAGAGCAATAATTATTTTTTTAATTTCAATTAATTTTTTGTATTCATACGTTTCAAAAGTTATGCTTATTCCAAAAGGCATAAAGTTTAATGATTTTGGTTTTAATTTTAATAGTATTCCAGTTATCATATGACCTAATTCATGAATAAATGCAAATAACATTATCCAACCATATATTTCAATTTGATGTGTTAATGCAAATATTACTATAAATAAAAATATTTGCAAATTTATCTTTATTTGCAATATTATCACTTCCTTTGAGCTATACTAATTAAACTGTAATATTAAATCTGGATTAACGTATCTATTTTTCTTTCTTATTTCGAAATGTAGATGTGGTCCTGTTGCATTACCAGTAGACCCTACTTCTCCTAAAGCTTGACCTTGCTTTATTTTATCCGATTCTTTAACATATATTGTTTTACAATGAGCATAAACTGTCATAACATCATCACTTACAATTTTTATATGATTTCCTAAATCTCCGTTTGCTTGATACTTCTTCTACTACGCCAGCCATGGATGCATTAAAAACTGTTCCTTCATTTACAGCTATATCAATCCCTGTATGATTCTTTGGTACTTTTGGATCTTCTGGATTTCTTGGTCCATATCTAGATGTGATTGTTCCTTTTAATGGTATTATTAAAGATTTACTTGCTAATATATCCTTCGCATCTTGTTCCATTTGAGATAAATTCTCATTTTCTTCTTTTTTTATTTCTACGCTCTCTCCTCCAATATTTTCTTCCTGTTGATTATTACTATCTTCGCTATTTACATTTTGGCTGTTATCTTCTAATTCATCTAAATTATTTGATTCTTCTGTTTGATTATTGTCTATAAAACTATTTAAATAATTCATTCCTTGTTCATATAGATTTTTAATATTAATATCATAAGATAATATTTCTTTTGTTTTATTTATTACATCTTCTGAAAAAATATAATTAGTATTTTGAATCATATAAAAAATTATATATATTAAAATACATATTATTATTTGCAGAATCATTTTTCTAAGCATTCCAAATTCTTTGTTATCAGATACATTTACTCTGGCTGATTTTCTATTTATATTTTGCATCTTTCTTCTATAATATATTTCTTCTGCCCTTCTTATTCTTTCATCAGGACTTAAGGTTTTTTCCATAATAACCTCCATTCCATCGCTTCGCTCGGCACAAAGTGCCATGAAAAATTGCGACACTTATATTTCTTTGT
>CANQWF010000017.1 GCA_947627485.1 uncultured Clostridia bacterium | reverse complement strand
GAGAACAAAAATAATAGGATTAAAAAGTAGTAACTACCACTAATTAATAAAATGATAGCATAACTTAAAATCCTGCGAGGGTTAAACCTCGTGCCGGTTCGACTCCGGCCATCTGCACCAACGACGTATCTGTTCGAACTAATAGAACAGACTAATACCATTCTGAAAAAGGATGGTATTTTTTATTAGTTTTATTTTCAATATGTACTGAATCATCCTCCGAGTTTTGTGCTGTTGGTCAAAACCCATAGGGGGGGTAGGATTAGGGCAAGGTCAAAGTCCTTTAGAAAATATATGTGGATAATTTATAAAAAGAGTAGATAAAATGTTTTGGAATAAAAGATATAGAAAATTATTAAAATTAGAAAGAAGCACAATGTGAAAAACACATTGTGCTATGACTTTTTAGACAAATTATTCTGCCATCTTCAAGAAGTAGATGTCTTCGGGATCAACTGGCATAAGGGTAAAGGCAATGTCAGAAGCTGAAATAAGAATAATAGGTTTCCAATCTGCATTCAAACTGCAGATATCAACGAGAACTCTTGTTTCAGGATATTCTTCTGTTGCTTCCCATGTCAAGACCAGTGTTCCCTGTTTTCTTCCTTCTTTGCTGGATACACCATCGCTGTGCTGTAAGTGCTCTACAGCATTGCTATGCAAGAAAATCCATGCATCTTTTGTCCGCTCTTCCATTTCTGCCAGCACATCCAGTGGGCATTTGTCCATCGGTACGGTAATTACTTCTTTTTTCATGATAAGTCCTCCTTAAATAAATTATAGTAAATGGTACCTACAAATACAAGGAAATCCTCATACTCAATACAATTATACCATATTTTACATAATTTTTCAAATCATATTCGCTGAGTGATAGTGTCATTTTTTTGGAGAAAATGTATTAAAAATTTTTAACTCCCAAAATTGCTCTATAAATAGATGTTTTATAACTTAATAATTATTAAAGAAATCTCCTTTATTCTGCATAAAAAAAGAGATATCCGCGTACATATCTCGATGCAAATCTCGTGACATCCTATGATTTACTTAAGCTACTATTAGTATAGTATTATTTTTATATTTGTCAAACAAAATTGAAAAGAATTAAAATTTAAAAAGTATTTGTAAAAATTTAATAATTTGATATAATTAAACTATTACAGACAAAAAAAGGAGTAAGATTATGAAAGAAGAATGTATAAATTTATTAAAAGGTATTAATAGAGAAGGTATGGACAAGCTAATAGAATTTTTAGAAAATTCAGATTTTTTTGAGGCACCAGCAAGTACAAGATATCATGGAGCATGGGCGGGAGGACTTCTTGCACATAGTATGAAAGTATATGAAATACTAAAAACAAAAACTGAAGACAATGATTCTACAAAAATAGTTGCATTATTACACGATATATGCAAAGTTAATTATTATAAAACAGATTTTAGAAATGTAAAGAAAAATGGAGTGTGGGAGCAAGTACCATATTATACAGTAGAAGATACAATTCCCTACGGACATGGTGAAAAATCAGTAATGATGATTAGCGAATTTATAAAACTGACGCCAGAGGAAAAAT
The DNA here is from genome assembly GCA_947627485.1 of uncultured Clostridia bacterium. Classification (GTDB taxonomy): domain Bacteria; phylum Bacillota; class Clostridia; order TANB77; family CAG-508; genus CAG-452. The sequence continues at coordinate 18,914 of CANQWF010000017.1, read as the reverse complement.
ATGCAATAAGATGGCACATGGGATTTACAGAACCAAAAGAATTATATGGAGCCATTGGACAAGCATATAAAAAATATCCACTAGCACTACTTACACATGAAGCAGACTTAGAGGCAACGTATTTTTATGATATTTAATATACTAAAAATGAATTTAGGAAGTTTCCTAAATTCATTTTTTATTCATACTTGTCCTTTTTGTTTAATATAATTAAATACAAATATATTTATTAGGGAGAGTATATGCAAAAGAATAGATTAGAAAATTTTGAAAAAAACACATACTTAAGTAATTTAAAAGTAGGACAAAGGGGAAGAGTGATAGGATTAAATCTAGATAAACCAGAAGTAAGAAGGCATTTACTAGATATGGGTATAACAAAAGGAACAGAAATCTTAATAAAAAAAGTTGCACCAATGGGAGACCCCGTAGATATAGAACTTAGAGGATACGAGCTTTGTATTAGAAAGCAAGAGATGAAGTATATTCTCGTAGAAATTATTTAATTTTAAATAGAGGGGAAATAGGAATGAAAATAGCTTTAGTGGGTAATCAAAATTCAGGAAAAACTACACTTTTTAATTTACTTACAGGTACTAATCAAAAAATTGGAAATTGGCCTGGTGTAACTATAGAAAGAAAGATAGGTAAAATAAAAGATTTAGGAGACGATTTAGTAGATTTGCCAGGAATCTATTCATTAAGTCCATATACGATTGAAGAAGAGGTGTCGAGAAAATTTGTATTAGAAGAAAAGCCTGATATGATAATTAATATTGTAGATAGTACATCAATTGAAAGAAGCCTATATCTTACAACTCAATTAATGGAATTGAATACAAAGGTAATAATAGTTCTAAATATGGCAGATAGATTGGAAGCAAAAGGAATACATATAGATAAAAAAAAGCTAGCAAGAGAAATAGGGACAGATGTTGTAATAATATCTGCACTAAAAGGAACAGGGATAAACGAACTTAAAGACTTAATAAATAAAAATAGAGGAAAAAAAGTTATAAACCAAGAAATATTTCAATCAGATATAGAAAATCAAATTTTGCAAATTGAAAGCTTATATGGTGTAAATAGGTTTGTAGCTGTAAAGATATTAGAAAATGATAAAATGTATCAAAATTATCAAACAGGGCAAGTAAAAAACAGCAGACAAAGGCTAGAAGAAATATACAAAATGGATATAGAAGAAATAATAGCTAATGCTAGATATGATTATATTGTTAATATAAAAAATAGAGTTATAACGATAAAAGTTGTAAAAGAGAGCACATCAGATAAATTAGATAAAATATTTTTAAATAAATTTGTAGCATTTCCAATGTTTATAGCAATAATGTTCCTTGTATATTATTTATCTGTTGGAGTAGTGGGAAGTAATGCAGTAGATTGGATATCAGATATCATAGATAATTTTGGTCAGATGGTAGAAAATATTTTGGTAAGTATGGGAGCATCGGACTGGTCAGTAAGTTTAGTAGTAGACGGAATTATAGCTGGTTGTGGAGCAGTATTAGGATTTGTACCTCAATTAATTATTTTGTTTTTATGTATTTCTATATTAGAAACTACAGGATATATGTCTAGAGTTACATTTTTGTTAGACAAGTTATTTAAAAAGTTTGGATTAAGTGGAGAAACATTAGTACCATTTATAGTAGGACTTCGGATGTAGTGTTCCAGGAATAATGGCAACAAGGATAATAAAAGATAATAAAGAAAGAGATTTATCTATAATGCTAACACCATTTATTCCTTGTAGTGCAAAACTTCCAATAATAGCAATGTTTTCTGGATATTTTTTCTCAGATAAATCAGGACTTGTATCCGCATCATTGTATTTTTTAGCAATAATTATAATACTAGTATCTGCAATAATTATTAAAAATATATTTATGAAAAATAGTGGGACAGCTTTTATATCAGAACTTCCAGAATACAAATTGCCAAGTATAAAATATGTAATAAGAGATGTAGCAGATAAAGTAAAAGAGTTTATAAAAAGAGCAGGAACTATTATACTATTCTGTTCTGTTATAATATGGTTTTTACTATCATTTTCATGGAAATTAGAATATGGAGTAGCAATAGAAAATAGTATATTAGCATCAATAGGGAATAAAATTTCTTGGATATTTTACCCTATACTGGGAACATTTAGTTGGGAAGCGGCAGTATCTGCTATACAAGGATTAGTTGCAAAAGAACAAGTAATATCATCAATGAGCATAATAGCAGGATTGAGTGAAGCTGTAGAAGAAGGTTCAATGATATTTCAATCATCAGCATTTAGCTTTTTTACAAGTATAAATGCTTATGCATTTATGGTATTCAACTTATTTAGTGCGCCATGTTTTGGAGCAATAGGAGCAATGAGAAGAGAATTAGGAAGCACAAAAAAGATGTTTAAAGCAATAATATTTCAAACGACACTAGCATGGATTTTAGCAAGCTTAGTATTTAATATAGGAACATTTATAAATAATTTATGCTAAAAAAGAATAAAAGGAAGCGAAATTATGAATTTTATAGATTTTGTGATTTTAATAATAGTATTAGTATTACTAGGGTTAATAGTATATTTTAACTTTATAAAAAAGGATGATGATATATGCTCAAGATGTCCATATAAAAGACCTGATTGTAATTGTGGAAATAAATAGTATTGAGGGGACAGTCTCTTAAATACTATTTTTTTCATAATATATTAAGAATAATTACATCGTTTAAATGGAGGTTTTTATATATGACATATGAAGAAGTAGAAGAAATACTTCGGCTCAAAGAGAAATATCCCATATCCTAAACTTATGAACATAAGACAAAATCAAAGGTATGCTAATCTATTATACGATAATTTTGCAGGAAGTGCAGGAGAACTTACTGCAGTTATACAATATATTTATGAGCATATTGAATTAAAAAGATATGAAAGCTTTAGTAAAATTTTGCGTAGTATTGCAATAGAAGAGATGTATCATCTAGAATTGTTGGGCGAATTGATAAGAAAACTAGGCAAGAAAGCATATTTTATAGACAAAAATCAATGCTATTGGAACACGGAAAATATAAAATATCATTTTAATAATATATATGACATGCTAATGTTCAATATTACATTAGAGAAAGAATCAATAGAAGGATATAAAGAAGTAATAAAATATACACAGAATAAAAGTATTAAAGAACTATTAGAAAGGATAATTTTAGATGAACAAACACATTTAGAAATATTTAATAGATTAAAATGAAACTTTTTGCTCGGGGCAAAAAGTTTCAAAGGGCGGTCAAAGACCGCTTTGTTCTTCAGCTTTTTCAATCACTATATATGATCCCTTAATATAGACATTAACTGAATCTTTTTCCTTAATCCCAAGCTTATTTCTAAAATCTATTGGAATAACTATTCTTCCGAAGTTCATCGATTTTTCTATTTGCAATTCTTTCTTTCATTTTTACCTCCTTTAAATACATTAATTTAATTATTATAACTTTTATTCACAAATCATGTTACACATTTCCAAAATTTGATGAATAGATATATTAATATAGCACATACTATTAATTATATTAACACTACAATTAATTTTAATACATAAATGATATAAATACAACATTTTTTTTATATTAATTTTAGTCACTTTTTGTAGAATTGTGTAAATGATATACTTTTTCTAGGAGTAAAATTACAGTAAGAAAGTAGGTGTTAAATTGACTATTATAAAAAATAAAGCTATATTAAATACAATTGGAAAAAGAATACAAAAGGCCAGAAGAGAAAAAGGCTACACACAAGAATATGTAGCGGAGAAAATAGAAAAATCAATTGACACATATAGAGGTATTGAAAATGGGAGAAGTGTTGGAAGTGTAGAATCATTAATAAATATTTGTAATATATTGGATATTACATTAGACTATATATTTTCTGATTTATTGAATAAAAAGAATGAGATATTAGATAACAAATTATACAATGATTTTCAAGAACTGGATATAAAAGATAAAGAGTTAATCAATGTTATAATTGAATATATAAAAAAGAATAGATAAAAACATGACAGATTTAATTTTTAAATCTGTCATGTTTTTTTGTTGTATAGGAAAAATCAAAGATTTTTCTATACAACAAAAATGCTATAATCGCTATCGCCTTTGAGATTTGCTCCTTATAGTCGCAAACTCAAATCGGCGAGAACAAAGGGCGACTACGTCGCTTTGTTCTTGAATGGAAAAATTACTAAATAAAAATTTTTAAATCCAATTTCCATATTTTTTGATGTATATTTTCTTAGCAAATATTGCTACAATACAGTATAATACACTAACACCAAGTATAACACTTAAGTAGTTTAGTGTTATAGGAACAAGACCAATTACTTTGCCTAAGAAAGTATATGGTACTAAAATTCCAATAATACTTAATAATATAGAAGAGAAATATACTTTTTTGCTTGCATTACTTTGAGTAAATGGCATTTTTGCAGTTCTAATAATATGCATTCCCATTAGGTTTGAAACTATACTATAACTAAACCAAATTGTTTGGAATACTGCAGCTTCTCTAAGTCCAAATGTAAACCATAATGAAGCAAATACTAACATATCAAATGCTGAACTTAGGGGTCCCATAAATAGCATAAAGTTTTTTAGATCTTTAATGTCGAGCCTTTTAGGTTGTTCGAGATATTCTTTATCTACATTGTCAAATGGTATAGTCATTTGACCAAAATCATATAGTAGACTTTCGACTAGTAACTGTATAGGTGTTTCTGGTAAAAATGGAAGCAATATACTTGCTATAATTACTGAAACAACTTCGCCAAAATTAAAACTTACTGCCATTTTTATATATTTCATTAAATTACCAAATGTACGTCTTCCTTCAGTTACACCATCTAATAATACATTTAAGTCTTTTTCCAAAAGTATAATATCTGCAGTTTCTTTTGCAATATCTACAGCAGTGTCTACAGACACACCAACATCAGAATTTGTTAAAGATGGAGCATCATTTATACCATCTCCCATGTAACCAACAGTATTGCCAGATTCTTTAAGCAATCTCACAATTCTAGCTTTTTGAATTGGTGATAATTTAACAAACACATTAGATTTTTTTAATACACGAAGGACTCCAGCATCTGATAATTTATCAATTTGTGAACCAGTTATAATTTTTTTTGTATTTATATTTACCTTTTTACAAATACATTTTGTAACAGCAGCATTATCACCAGTTAAAACAATTACTCTAATACCAGCATTGTTTAATTTTTCAATAGCAAGTTTTGCACTTTCTTTTGGAGGATCTAAAAATCCAACAAATCCAACTAAAGACATTTGAGATTCATCTTGAACACTAAAGGTATCAATATTATTTATATTTTTCTTTTGACATACTGCAACAACTCTTAATCCGTCTTCATTTAATTTATTAGCTATATTCCTAATATTTTCTTTAATATCCTTGGTAATTGGAAGAAGTTCGTGATTGTAATCAATTGTATTACAAATGTTTAATATTTCTTCAACTGCACCTTTAGTAATTAAAAGTTTTTCATTATTGTTTTCAACTATAACAGAAAGTCTTCTTCTACTAAAGTCAAAAGGAATTTCATCAAATTTTTTATATTCATTCGTTAGGTTTCCTAAATTGCTTTTTAGTGCTCTATTTATAACTGCTTCATCAATACTTCCTTTTAAACCAGTTTGAAAATATGAATTTAAGAAAGCATGTTTTAATACTCTAATATCTTCATTTCCATATACATCTAAATATTTTTCTAATACTATTTTATCTTCAGTAAGCGTACCAGTTTTATCTGTACATAAGATATCCATAGCACCAAAGTTTTGTATAGAATCTAATTTTTTTACAATAGTTTTCTTTTTGGACATTCTAATTGCACCTTTGGATAGACATGAGGATAAAATAACAGGTAGCAAAAGTGGAGTAATAGTAATTGCTATAGCTACTGCAAATGTAAACGCAAGGATAGTTTCATGTTTCCATGCATTCAGAATAAAAACTATAGGTATTAAAACAATCATAAAACGTATTAATAGTTTACTAATACTTTCAATTCCTTTTTGAAAACTGGTTTTAGGTTTACCTGAAGTTAAAGTATGTGCTACTTTTCCAAAATAAGTACTATCGCCAGTTTTTATAACTACAGCTTTTGCTGAACCACTAATAACATTAGTACCCATAAAGCATATAGTATCTAAATCGGTTATACTGTCAATATCATCTATTGATTTAAGTTCTGTATTTGTAATTTTTCTAACAGCATCAGATTCACCAGTAATTGAGGATTGTCCAACATATAAATCTTTTGATTCAATTAGACGAAGATCTGCTGGAATCATATCACCTGCAGATAGAATTACAGTATCACCTAATGTTACTTCTTTTAAAGAAATCTTTTTCTTTTTACCATTTCTTATAACTGTAGCTGTTGTTTCAACCAGTTCTTTTAATTTCTCAGCTGCATTATTGGAACGGAACTCTTCTATAAATTCAAGAAGTGTACTTACAATAATCAAAACAGCTATAACTATAATATTAGCGGGACTTGGACGTTCAGGCAAAATAATATCTGTATAAACTAATATAAAACTAATACCAAGTAAAATACTGTTAAAAGGACTAAAAAGACTTGAAAAGAAGTAATTGTACCATTTTTTTGGTTTGGATTGTTTAACTTGATTTAATCCATAATTTTTAAGATTTTCTGATGCTTTTGAAGAAGTAATACCATTTTCTGATACATTATATTTTTCTTTAAATTTTTCGGAATCTAATACACAATCTTCTCCATAAACATCTTTGACATCGAATTCTTCTTTTTTAACATTTGACATATGTATTCCTTCTTTCATTTTATATAATAAAAGTATATCACTAATTTAAAAAAAATAAACATATAATTTCAAATTTATATAAAAATAGGGAAAAAGGGGCCAGGCCCCTTTTTCCCTATTTTACAAATTTTTATTGTATGGAAAATAAAATATTTTATAAAACTATTGACAAAAAATATTCTAAAAGCATATAATGAATATATGAACAATTATTCATATATAAGGAGAAAAAATGGAAGAAGAATTAAAGTGTACAGTCAAACATCAAGATATTATCGAAAGAGTAAAAACTAAAATGCCAAAAGAAGAAACACTTTTTGATATAGCAGAGCTATTTAAAGTATTTGGTGATACAACAAGAATGAAAATAGTTTGTTGTTTATTTGAGTCAGAAATGTGTGTATGTGATATAGCAGAATTAATAAATGCAACGCAATCTGCAGTTTCACATCAATTAAGAGTTTTGAAACAGGCAAAGTTAGTTAAATATAGAAAAGAAGGCAAGGTTGTATATTATTCACTTTCTGATAGGCATGTTGAAATTATATTTAACATGGCACTAGAACATATACAAGAAATGTAAATTGTAGTTTGTAGAATGAAAAATTTTGAGGGCGGGACGCCCAAGGGTGCGTCCCCTACAATACACGTTAATATTTGTAGGGGTCGCCGCCTTCGGCGACCCGTTTCCAAGAGAAATACCTAAATAAATTCAAAACTACAAACTACAATTTATATAATTAAAAGGAGAAGCTAAAATGGAAAATTGTAGAGATTGTAATAAAGAAGAACAAGAAGAGAATATAAAATTAGAAATAATAAAATTAGTTATAGCATTATTGATGTTTATAATAGCTATTGTAAAAATAGTTCCAGAAAAAATAATTATTTGGTTATATGTTATAGCATATTTATTGTCTGGATATGGGGTATTAATAAAATCATTAAAAAATATATTTAAGGGCGAAATTTTTGACGAAAATTTTCTAATGTCAATTGCAACAATTGGAGCATTTGCAATAAATGAACCTATAGAAGCAGTAGCTGTAATGATTTTTTATAATCTAGGAGAATTATTTCAAGACATTGCAACTAACAAGTCAAAAAAATCTATAATCTCATTAATGAATATAAAACCTAAAATTGCTAATTTAAAAGTAGATAACCAAATAAAAATAGTAGATCCAGAGGAATTAAAAATAAATGATATTATTATAGTTAAACCTGGAGAAAAAGTACCAGTAGATGGTATTGTAATAAGTGGAGAAAGTTTTGTAAATACATCTAGCATAACAGGAGAACCTGTTCCAAGGAGAGTAAATGTTAATGACGAAGTCTTGGCTGGATCAATAAATGAGAATAATGCAATAGAATTAAAAGTTATAAAAGAATTTAAAGATACTGCGATAAATGAAATTATTGAATTAGTAAAAGATTCTAATAAAAACAAATCTAAAACAGAGTTATTTATAACAAAATTTGCAAAAATTTATACTCCAATAGTAGTTTTACTTGCAGTTGTTTTAGCATTTGTACCACCTATATTTGTAGGATTTGAAAACATAAGTGAGTGGATAAGAAGAGCATTAGTATTTTTAGTTACATCATGTCCATGTGCTTTAGTGTTATCAATACCACTTGGATATTTTGCAGGGATTGGAAAAGCCGGAAAAGAAGGAATACTTGTTAAAGGATCTACATATCTAGATGTTGTTGCAAAAGCAAAAGCTATTGTTTTAGATAAGACTGGTACAATTACTAAAGGAAGTTTCGAAGTAACAAAGATTATTCTAGAAGAAGGAGTTGAAGAGAAGGAGTTATTAGAGAGTGCATTAATTGCAGAAAGTATGTCTAATCATCCAATAGCAAAAAGCATATTAAATAAAGTAAATAGTACAGTTGATACACAAGAAATTACAGAATATAACGAAATAGCAGGTATGGGTGTTAAAGTAAAATATAAAGAAGACGAATTTTTAGCAGGAAATTCTAAATTACTCAAAAGTGAAAACATTGAATATCATGCATGTGAAGAAGTAGGAGCAATTGTATATGTAGTAAAAAACAAAAAATATTTAGGCACAATAGTTATTTCAGATATAATTAAGGAAGATAGTAAAGATGCTATAGAAAATCTTAAGAAAAATGGAATAGAAAAAATATATATGCTAACAGGAGATAATAAAAAAGTTGCAGAAAGTGTTGCAAAAAATGTTGGAATAGAAGAAGTTTATTCTAATTTATTACCAAATGAAAAGCAAGAAAAAATAAAAGAGATAAAAGAAAAAGTTGGAACGACAATTGCAGTTGGAGATGGTATAAATGATTCGCCTCTTCTTAGTTTAGCAGATATAGGAATATCAATTGGAAATACTGGCTCAGATTTAGCAATAGAAACATCAGATATGGTAATAATGGATGGAAAATTATCAAACATAAATAAACTAATAAAAACATCTAAAAAAACAAAGAAAATAGTTATGCAAAACATATACTTTGCGATTGGAATAAAGGTATTAGTACTCATACTTGGAGCATTAGGGATATCCACAATGTGGGAAGCAGTTTTTGCAGATGTAGGAGTAACATTTATAACAGTATTAAATGCACTCAGAATTTTTAGGAGATAAATTAAACAAAAGGGGACAGACCCCAATAGTTGAATTTACAAATTCAACTATTGGGGTCTGTCCCCTTTTGTTTAATTTATCTAATATCTTCTTTAGGTGTTATATTTTCTTCTAATAATTCAGGCTTTTTCATATATCTATAAAAAGATTTTAATGCATTTGCATAATAAAATCCATCACATATTCTTTCATCTGCAACCCATTTAAGTGAAATTGCTTTTTCTTCGCGAATATTATCATCTTCATAAATATAGCTTTTTTTCTTTTTTCCCATTGATAAAAATACACCAGTTGTTCCAAAATTATATAGATGATGATAAATACCATCAATTCCAAGTGATCCAACATTTGTTAAAAATGCACTTGTATGAAAAGGACTCGCCTCAATAATTATTTTTGGCATCATTCCATGTTTGTCCAAGAACATTAAAATATTTACAATAAACTTAAACAACCAATCAGGTACATGCGATAAAAATTTTGCAACTTTATCTGTACTGTTTTCAGTTTCTATATCTTTATTTTTAGCAATTACATTATCTAGTATTTCTTTTATTTCAAATATATTTTCAGAACCAGTAAAAGGAATTTTTATAGTTGTTTCTTCTGATTCTTCGGACATTTCCTTTTTTATTGCAAGTGAAATATGAATACCTTTTCTTGCATATGTTCTACCATCCATTATAAATCTATTTAATGCGGGCTTTTCTGCAAGTAATCTGATTAATGCTGCATAAATAATATTCATGTAAGACATTTTAATACCATCTTGTTCTTTTTTATCAATATATATATCTAAATATTTTAGTGGTAAATCCTGAGTATAATATACATGGCCATCTACTCTTTCTTTCATTACATGTGGTATAACTCTAAATATAGGACCAAGAGATTTTATTTTTCTTCCATCTGATCGTAATCCAAACATAACACATCTCTCCTTATACACAAAATTATACAATATAAAATATATATTTTGCAAGAAAATAATAAAATTATATTGACAAATGACACTGTGTCACATATAATATATGACATAGTGTCATTTTAGTATATATTTAATCTATATCGCAATATAAAGGAGATGATAAAAGTGCCAACAGATACTTTTAATAAGCTTCCAGAAGAGAAAAAATCAAAAATTGTATTTGCTGCCAAAAAAGAATTTGCACGAGCAAGTTTAAGAGAAGCATCAATAAAAAACATAGTAGAAGATGCTGGAATTGCAAGAGGTAGCTTCTATCAGTATTTTGATAGCAAAGAAGATTTATTGCAATATTTACTAAAAGAACATGCAGAAGAGATGAATAAAAATCTTGAAAACACATTAAAAACAACGAAAGGGGACATATTTGAGGTTTTTATATCTATATATGATTATATGGTAGATGAATGTATTAATAAAGGAGAAGTAGATTTTTTCAAAAAAATATTTGAAGAATTAAAAACAAGTCAAGATGATATATTTGCAATTGATATAAAAAAGTATAAACCAAAAAAAATAGAAGAATATTATAATAAAGTAGATAAAAATAAATTAAAAATAAAAAGTGAAGAAGAACTTGCTTTATTAATAAGATTATTACATGCAGTAACAAAAAAAGCAGTTGTATCTAGTTTTAATTATGAATCAAAACAAAAAGCAAAAGAAGATTTTTTAAAACAATTAGAATATATTAAATATGGAATTTTACAAACCTAAATTTGGGGACAGGTCGTTTTTTCCTGGTTTTTTTGACCTGTCCCCAAAAACCAGGAAAAAACGACCTGTCCCCAAATTTAGATTTAGAATAAGGAGGAAATATGCTTAAAATATTAAAACATTTAAAGAAGACTTGGATATCAGTAGTGATAATTATTTTACTTTTGTGCCTTCAAGCTTGGACAGATTTAACACTTCCAGATTATACTTCTAAGATTGTAAATACTGGAATACAAGCTGGTGGAATAGAATATATAGCGCCACAAGTAATTAGAAAATCACAAATGGATAATTTATTAATATTTACTGAAGATGATGAAGAAATACTTAATTTTTATACTTTAATTACTAAAGATAATTTGTCTGAAAGTGAATATAATAATTTAAAAGAAAAGTATCCAATATTTAAAGATGAGAATTTATATGAATTAAAAAAATTAAATAAAAATGATAAAGAAAGATTAGATGAAATCATAACAAAACCATTTATAGTAAGTTATTTTATGCAAAATAAAGAAACATCAAATGAAATTAAAGAACAAATGATGCAAAATGCTGTAGGAACTCTTGGTACATTAGGCGACCCACAAATAATTAGCAATATGTCTTTGATAGATATAATAAAGAATATGCCACAAGAACAGAGTGAACAAATAGTAAAAGAGATAAATAAACAAATTGATGATAAGTTAGGTACAATGCTTAGCCAAGTAGCAGTTCAAGCAACAAAAGCAGAATATACTGCAATTGGGGTAAATACAGATAATATACAAAATAAGTATATATTAATGACTGGACTTCAAATGATAGGGATTGCATTGATTAGTATGTGTGCTGCTGTTACAATTATGTTTTTATCTTCAAGAGTAGCAGCATATCTAGGAAGAACTTTAAGAGATAAAGTGTTTAAAAAAGTTCTGCAATTTACAAGAAAAGAATTTTCAGAATTTTCTACAGCTTCTTTAATTACGAGAAATACTAATGACATACAACAAATTCAAATGTTAATTGCTATGTTATTTAGAACTGTAGTTTATGCTCCTATTATGGGAATAGGGGGATTTTTACGAGTTTTAGCTAATAGCAATAATTCAATGGCATGGGTAATTGGTTTTGCAATTGTGTGTGTAATTTCAATTGTATTAATCCTATTTATTATATCAATGCCTAAATTTAAAAAATTGCAGGATTTAATTGATAAATTAAATTTAGTATCAAGAGAAATATTAACAGGGCTTCCTGTAATTAGAGCATTTAATACAGAAAAGAGGGAAGAAGATAGATTTGAAAAAGCAAATAAAGATTTAATGGACACAAATATATTTGTAAATAGAGCAATGAGTATAATGATGCCGGCGTTAATGTTTGTAATGAATGGAGTTATGTTATTAATAATATGGGTAGGTGGACACAAAGTAGATGAAGGTGTTCTTCAAGTAGGAAACATGATGGCATTTATACAATACACAATGCAAATAGTAATATCTTTCTTAATGATATCTATGATATCTATAATGCTTCCTCGTGCAGCAGTATCAGCAAAACGTATTAATGAGGTTTTAGAAACAGAACCATCTATAAAAGATAAAGAACAAACAAAAGAATTTATAGAAGAAAAGAAAGGATATGTAGAATTTAAGAATGTTTCCTTTAGATATCCTGATGCTGACACGGAGATATTACAAGATATAACATTTACTGCGAAACCTGGAGAAACTACGGCATTAATTGGTAGTACAGGAAGCGGTAAATCAACAGTAGTAAATTTAATACCACGTTTTTATGATGTAACAGGAGGAGAACTTTTAATAAATGGTGTTAATGTAAAAGATGTTCCTCAAAAGGAATTAAGAAAAAGAATAGGGTTTGTTCCACAAAAAGGTATATTATTTTCAGGTACAATTGAATCCAATATTAAATATGGAAATATTAATATGTCAGAAGAACAAATGAAAAAAGCAGCAGAAATTGCTCAAGCAACTGATTTTATAGAAAGAAAAGAAAAAGGATATAAATCTGAAATAGCACAAGGTGGAAATAATGTATCAGGAGGACAAAAACAACGTTTATCTATAGCAAGAGCTTTAGCAATAGATCCAGAGATTATAGTATTTGATGATAGCTTTTCAGCATTAGATTTTAAAACAGATAGTAAATTAAGAGAAGAATTAGCAAAGCAAACCAAAGGAAAAACAGTTATAATTGTTGCCCAAAGAATTAGTACAATTTTAAATGCAAATCAAATAATAGTATTAGATGAAGGAAAGATTGTAGGAAAAGGAACACATAAAGAATTAATGAAAAATTGTGAAGAGTACAAAGAAATAGCAATGTCTCAATTATCAGAAGAAGAACTATAAAACGAGGGAAATGCCTCAATCTATGAGGAATACCTATGAGTGAGGCTTGTCCCTCATCCAAATGAGGCTTATCCCTCACCCGAATAAAAAGGAGGTTTATTTATGCCAGGGCCAATGAGAGCACCAAAAGGTGTAACACATAAAGCTAAAAATTTTAAAAAGACAACTAAAAAACTTATTAAAGATTACCTGTTTAAATATAAAATAGCAATATTAATAGTTATAATATTTGCTATAGGCAGTACAATTTTCAACATTGTTGGACCAAAAATATTAGGAAATGCAACTACAGAAGTTTTCAATGGAATTATTGGAAAATTATCTGGTACTTCAGGAATTAATTTTGAAAAAATCGCAAGAATATTACTTACTTTACTTGGATTTTATATAATGAGTGCGTTATTTGGATTAGTACAAGGTTTTACTATGACATCAGTTTCACAAAAATTAACATATAAATTGCGTAATGATATAGCAATTAAATTAAATAGATTACCAATGAAATACTTTGATAAAAAAACAAATGGAGAAGTATTATCTATAATTACAAATGATATAGATACCTTATCTCAAAATCTTAATCAAAGCATTACGCAAATTATAACATCAATATGTACATTAATAGGTATAATAATAATGATGTTATCTATAAGTCCAGTTATGACACTTATTTCATTTATTATCTTTCCTATATCAGTATTCATTGTAAAAATGGTAGTAGGAAAATCTCAGAAATACTTTAAAAGACAACAAGAATATTTAGGTCATGTTAATGGTCAAGTAGAAGAAATATATGGAGGGCATACTATTGTAAAGGCATTTAATGGAGAAGAAGAAGCAATAAAAAGATTTAAAAAAGCTAATAAGGAACTATATATATCAGGGTGGAAATCGCAATTTTTGTCTGGAATTATGCATCCATTATTAATGTTTATTGGAAATTTAGGGTATGTTGCTGTATCAGTAGTGGGTGGATATTTAGCAATACAAGGAACGATTACAGTAGGTAACATTCAAAGTTTTATACAATATAATAAGAGATTCACACAGCCTATTGAACAGATATCACAAGTATCCGCAATGTTACAAGCAATGGTTGCAGCTGCAGAAAGAATATTTGAGTTTTTAGAAGAACCAGAAGAAATTAAGGATGTAGACAATAACATTGATACAACAAAATTAAAAGGAAACGTAGAATTTAAAAATGTTAAATTCGGATATGATGAAGATAAAATAATAATAAATAATTTTAATAGTAAAATTAAAGAGGGACAAAAGATTGCAATAGTTGGACCAACAGGTGCAGGAAAAACAACTATGGTAAAATTACTAATGAGATTTTATGATGTAAATAGTGGAGAGATTTTAGTAGATGGGCATAATATAAAGGATTTCAAACGAGGAGATTTAAGAAAAATGTTCGGAATGGTACTTCAAGACACATGGCTATTTGGAGGAACAGTAAAAGAAAATATCAAATATGGAAAACCAGATGCAAGTGATAGTGAAGTTATAGAAGCGGCAAAAGCAGCACATGTTAATCATTTTATAAAAACACTACCAAAAGGATATAATTCTGTATTAAATGAGGAATCAAGTAATGTATCAGCAGGACAAAAGCAATTACTTACAATAGCAAGAGTAATACTAGCAAATCCTAAAATTTTGATTTTAGATGAAGCAACAAGTTCAATAGATACAAGAACAGAACTTCAAATTCAAGCAGCAATGGATAATCTAATGAAAGGAAGAACTAGCTTTATAATTGCGCATAGACTATCTACAATAAAAAATGCAGATTTAATTTTAGTAATGAATCATGGAGACATTGTAGAACAAGGCACACACGAAGACTTGCTTGCAAGAAATGGATTTTATGCAGATTTATATAATAGTCAGTTCGATGGAGAAGAAGTTGTATAAATATATAATATAAAAATTAGATAAGTAAAAACCAAAATTTTATTCAAAAAATATCAGTATTAGTTTATAATACTGATATTTTTTAAATGCATATATTAAAATCAAATAATAAATTATAAATATTAGGGAAATAATAAATGTAATATTTATAAAATATTGTGTCATATTTTTGTAATAAATTTGTAAAAAAAACTTGTCTAAATTTTTGTTATATGATATAAATAAAATAATAAAAGTCGTAATTAGGAAAGGTGGGACTTTTGTGGAAGAAAATGAAGATAAAAAAACAATATTAATTGTAGACGATGAAAAACCTATAGTGGATATTTTAGTATATAATCTTGAAAAGGAAGGATATAATACTTTAGAAGCAAACGATGGTATAACTGCAGTAGAAATAGCAACAACAAAAAATCCAGATTTAATTTTACTTGATATTATGCTTCCTAAAATGGATGGACTTACAGTTTGTAAAAAAATTAGATCTTCTTTAAATGTTCCAATTCTTATGCTTACAGCAAAAGATGAAGAAATAGATAAAATTTTAGGTCTAGAACTTGGAGCAGACGATTATATAACAAAACCATTTAGTGTAAGAGAACTAATGGCAAGAATTAAAGCAAATCTTAGAAAATCAGAAATTAAGGAAACAAATAGAGTTCCTAGTGAAGATTTAAAAACAAAGAAAATAGTAGTTGGAGATTTAGAATTAGATTTAGATAAATTTGAAGCTAGAGTAAATGGAGAAGTTATTGATTTAACTTTAAGAGAATTTGAAGTTCTAAAATTTTTAGCAAGCCAAGCAGGACAAGTAATTACTAGGGAAGTATTACTTGAAAAAGTTTGGGGTTATGAATATTATGGAGATATTAGAACAGTAGATGTTACAGTTAGAAGAATAAGAGGAAAAATAGAAAAAGATACAGCAAATCCTAAAATTCTTATAACAAAAAGAGGAGTAGGATATTATATAAGAGCAAATTAAAATAGATAAATTGTAGTTTGTAAGAGGAAAATTCTAGGGACTGTCCCTAAAAATCACCAATTTTGGGGATTTTTGGGACTGTCCTGAATTTTCCGAATGCGGAACAAACAACAATTTATTTTTTGTGAGGTAAAAATGTTTAAAAGTGTTCAATTAAAAATAATACTAATAGTAATTTTGTTAGCAATAATAATGTTTGTCGTTCCTGGATATATTTATATTAATCAACTAATATCGTTAACACCTAGTACAGAAGCATTAAATAATGAAATATATAAAGGTAATATAGTACTATTAATTTTAACTATAGCATATATACTAATCTGTTGTATTGTTATTTTATTTGCATCGAAAATAGTTATAAATCCATTAAAAAAACTAATAAAAAGTGCAAAAAAGATAGCAGAAGGTGAAGATATTGAGGGCGAAATTAAATATTTACAAGATGCTTCTTCTAAAACAGAAATAGGAGATTTAGCAGAAGCATTTAATTTAATGACTTCTGGATTAAGGGAAAATTTAAATGAAGTAACTAGACAAAAAAAACAAATAGAAACAATTCTGCTTCATATGACAGATGGAATTATAGCTTTTAACATGGATGGAAGTATAATACACATAAATCCAGCAGCTACTAGACTTTTAAAAATAAACTCACAAGATAATACATTTGATAAAATTTTTGAAAAGCTAAAATTAGATATTAACATGGAAAAAATAGTATATTTGGAAAATTGGACATCTACGGAACAAAAAGTAAATATTGATGAAACATATTTAAATATATTTTTTGCTCCTTTTAAGGATGAAAATGATAGACCATCAGGAGTTATGGTACTTATTCAAGATATAACAGAACATGTTAAATTGGACAATATGAGAAAAGAATTTGTTGCTGATGTATCTCATGAATTAAAAACACCACTTACTTCTATTATGGGATATGCGGAAACACTTGCTGTAACAGAATATGATAAAGACTTGCAAGAAAAGTTTTTGAATGTAATTACATCTGAAGCAGTAAGAATGACAAAACTTGTTAATGACTTATTAACATTATCAAAATTTGATAACGATAATAGTAAATGTGTAAAAACAAAATTTGACTTAGGAGAGCTTGTAAAACAATGTCAAGAAAGTCTACAAATAGAAATGGATAAAAAGAAACAAAAAGTAGAATGTTTTGTTACTGCGAACGTACCAGAAGTATATGCAGACAAAGATGGAATAGAAAGAGTTATATTAAACATTTTAACAAATAGCATTAAATATACTGGAGAAGGTGGGACAATAAAAATATATGTTGGATTTGTATATAATGATGCTTATATAAAAGTTATTGATAATGGAATAGGTATTCCAGAAGAAGATTTAAATAGAATCTTTGAAAGATTTTATAGAGTAGATAAAGCAAGAACTAGGGCAATGGGAGGAACAGGACTTCGGACTTTCTATAGCTAAAGAGATATTAGATAAAAATGATGGAAGAATAGATATAAAAAGTAAAGTACATGAGGGAACAGAAGTAGTAATAACAATACCAACAAAATAAATTGTAGTTTGTGTTAGGGGAATTCTAGGGACTGTCCCTACAAAATCACCAAATTTGGGGATTTTTGGGACTGTCCTGAATTCTCCAAACATAACACAAACTACAATTTATTTAACTAAAATAATTGAAATATGTATTATTTTAATGTATAATAATTAACATACGTTTATTAGAAAGAAGGAATAATATTGAAAATAAATATAAGCCCTAAGGCAAAAAATATATTAGAATGGACTTATTGTATTATAATTGCAATTGTATTGGCATTAGTATTTAGGTATTATGTTGGAACTCCAACTATTGTACAACAACCTTCAATGTATAACACTTTAGAAGAAGGACAAAGATTAATACTTAATAGATGGGTTAGAACTGTACATGGTAAATATAATAGGGGAGATATAATTACATTTGAAGCACCAAGTAATCCTGTGCCATCAATATTTGAGATTGATACTAATAATCCAGTTGCAGAATATAACTATGAGCCTAAAGGGATATTTTCAAAATTTTCATATTATATATTAGAATTTACTAAAACAAGTTATATAAAACGAGTAATTGGTGTAGCAGGAGATCATATAAAAATAGAAGATGGTAAAGTATTTTTAAATGATCAAGAACTAGATGAGCCATATTTAAGGGAAGGAATAACTACAAATGGGGAAAACTATAATGATATAATAGTTCCAGAAGGTTATGTATTTGTTATGGGAGATAATAGACCACATAGCACAGACAGCAGAGTTTTTGGTTGTATACCAGTAAATAAAATAGAAAGTAAAGTGTTAATTAGATTTTGGCCATTTAATAAGTTTGGAAAAGTAAACTAAAACGAGGGACATTCCTCGAACTATGAGGAATACCTGTGACCGAGGTTTGT
>CANQWF010000016.1 GCA_947627485.1 uncultured Clostridia bacterium | reverse complement strand
CATAATTAGCGATACAAATAAAAGTTGATCTTTAACACCTTCATTATATAAAAAAAGTAAAAGGCATATTAAAAGTATATCATCAAAATAAAGCTTAATACCAAATATTTCAAAGTAATTATTGTCATTTCCAAAAGGTAATGCACTGTAAAAATTATCCATCACTTCTTCTGGTCACCACCCATAAAAGGAAAGACTTCCATCACTTTACTCATATTCATAAGTTGTATGTATTGATCCACTTTAGATTTTCTACTATCTTTTAGGTAGGGTTTTAAAGATTGTAATAACTTAGATCGTGGATCATCTTTTGTATTTATTTTATCTATAATAGTTTTCATTCTCATTATAGTCTCAAAATCAATTCCAGAATTCTCAAAAGGATTATCGTAATTATTAGTAGAATCGGATGTAGAGTTATAATTTTGATTCGAAGAATTATCAGATGATTGACCATTTTTATTATTACTATTGTTTTTAGAATTATTGAGCATATTAAATAAATTATTCATCATTTCTGGTGAAATATTATTTTGACCAGCAATATTATTTAATTTATCAAAAACATCTGACATATCTTCATTATTCAAAACAATCAATCTCCTTATCTATTCTTATTTATTTCTCTTAATATTTCATCCTTACTTTTAGTCTGTAAAATTTGATTAGCTTTTGCAATACCAGCCTCTAACTCTTTTTTATCCATTTTAGATAACATTTCCATCATTTTTGCCATATCAATATTATTAGTATTCATAAAAACCTCCTATAACTATCATCCCTACTTTAAATATATGTATTAATACCATATGATATTCAAATAAATGAAAAGTGTGAACGATAAATAAATTAATATTTAGTAGCATTTTATTGACAAAACTGAATATATATAGTATACTGATATACGATTTTAGTATACTTGTGCAAAGGAGGATGTTATGAAACAAAAACAAATAATAGAAGCAGCAAGGAAATTATTCTATAAATATGGATTTAAACGAGTGTCAGTAGATGAAATTGCTAAAGAAGCAAAAATTACAAAAAGAACTTTATATAAGTACTTTAAGAGTAAAGAAGAAATTCTAGAATACTTTATAAATGAAGAACTAGAAAAAATGGAATCTATGATAAAAGATATAGAGGCACAAAATTTAGAATTTTTAGATAGTATTCATCAAGCTCTATATAAACTACTAAAATATAAAAAAGAACATGTATTCCTAAATAGAATAATAGAAGAAATAGATATATTTAATAATCCTATACTTATAAAGGATTTAAAAATAATTGATAAAAAGATTCAAAATTATATACTTCAAAGATTAAATTTAGCAATAGAAAAAGGCTATGCACAAGTAGAAAATCCAGAAGTAACAGCCTTCTTGATATACAAAATGTATATTGCTTTAATATTTGATTGGAATGAAGATAATTCAAAATTGGATGAAACTGTTGTTGCCAATCAAATTTTAAATATTCTAAAGTATGGATTAGTAAGAAAGGATGGTAAAAATGAATAACAAAGTATTTAACGCAATTATATTTATTGTAGTAATGCTAATTCCAATTATCTATAGTTTCTTCTATCTAAAATCATATTGGGATCCATATGGAAACCTAACAGATATGAAGGTAGCAGTTGTAAATCTAGATGTTGGAGAGGATGGAGAAAACCAAGGAAAAGAATTTTTAAAAGAACTAATAGATAGTAATACATTTAACATATGTGATATTACATCAGATGAAGCAACAAAAGGTCTAGAAGAAGGAAAGTATTATGCAGTAATAACTCTTCCAGAAGATTTTACAAAATCATTAAATAGTGCAAAAACAGAAGATAAACAAATAGCACAGATATCGTATACGCCAAACAAAGAGAAAAATTATTTAGCAACACAAATAATAGGTAGTGCTATAAAAACAATAGAAACAAACTTGCAAGGGAAAATAGATAATCAAGTGGTAACAACGCTTGCAGATAATATTAAAGAGGTACCAAGTAGCCTAAATGATATTTCACAAGGGTCAGGAAAACTTTTAGAAGGAAGTAAAAACCTAGAAGATGGAATAGGAAAAATAAGTGATGGAAACAGTACACTAAGCAATAAATATTCTACATTTGATGAAGGTGTATCTTCTGCAAAAGCAGGAAGTACAACACTAAATTCAGGTATATCTGAATTAAATTTAGGAATTGGTACAATACAAAATGGAGCATATAATTTAGATAATGCAATAGATAAAGTAAATGCTGGTACAGCAGAACTTGCAAAAAAAGGCAGTATAGGTATTAGCAAGCTCCAAACTGGTATATCTGATTTAAATAATGGAGCTAATTCCTTCAATAGTAGTTTAAATGAATATACTACAGGGGTAAAAGGATTAGCAAGTGGAACAATAGAGTATACACAAGGAACAGATAAATTAGTAGATAATTTAGATGAGTATGTAGACAAAGCAAGTAAATTTAATACAAGTGTAGATGGATTAATAAATGGAATAATTGCTTATGGCAAAGCAAATCAAGATGTATTGAAAGCAAATCAAACGATAAATGAATTATATAATGGTGCTCTTGCGATAGAAGGTTATGCAAGTGCCATAAATACTTCTGGTTCTGCTTTAAAAACAGCAGCAAAAAATTTAACAAATAAAAGTAGTCTATTAAGTACTTCAGCAAGTGAACTTATTTCAGCAAGTGATGGAATTGAAAATGGTGGTAAATCATTAACAGATGGTGTAGCAACATTAAGTGACAATTCTAGCCAGCTTAATTCTATGACATCAGGAATTACAGAATTACAATCAGGATTAAATCAAATAAAACAAGGAACAAGTTCAATGACAACTGGAGTAGATAAGTTAAAGCAAGGTTCTCAAGAAGTAGAAGAAGGAAGTAAAACATTAGATAATGGACTAGGAACATTAAAGTCAAACTCTACAACAATAAAAATAGCACTAAGGGATTTGATGGATGGATCAGTAACTGCATATAATGGAAGCAAAGAATTAACAGAAGGTGTTCAAACACTTAAAACTGGAGTAGATGATGGAATTATAAATACAAATAACGAAATAAAAAAATTAGATAAATTGGATGAGTTTGCAGAAAATCCTGTAGATTTTAATGAAGAATCTTATGGAGAAGTTAATAGTTATGGAATTGCATTTACGCCATTGTTCTTATGTATAGGATTATGGGTAGGAAGCCTAATGTGCTATGTTGTTCTATATTATGATCAAAGAAAACGATTTGGAATATTCTGTCATGATTACAAAAATAAATACTTGCAAAATTTAATTTATATATTATTTGGAGCAATACAAGGATTTATAACAGCATTATTATTAAAAGTAGGATTAAAATTCAATATTGAAAATTATTTCTTGTATTATTCATCAGCAATTCTAATTGGAATAACATTTATGAGTATTATACAATTTTTAATTAGAAACTTAGGAGACATTGGAAAATTTATTGCACTTATAATTTTAGTACTACAACTTGCAGCATCTGGAGGAACATTTCCAATTGAAACAATTTCTTCAGGATTTAGAGCAATAAGCGCATACTTGCCTATGACCTATTCAATTAATCTTTTAAGAGAGATATTAATTCCAACAGCAACAAACTTTACACCTAAATATTTGATGATATTATTAGGCATAACAGCCTGTTGTATAGTAATAACATATGTATGTGATATAGTAAAAAATAATGTTTTGAAAAAAGAGCAAGAAACTAGTTAAAACAAATAAAAATATCTCGGCTTAGCCTAAGCCGAGATATTTTTTATTGTATAGGAAAAATCAAAGATTTTTCTATACAACAAAAATGCTATAATCGCTATCGCCTTTGAGATTTGCTCCTTATAGTCGCAAACTCAAATCGGCGAGAACAAAGGGCGACTACGTCGCTTTGTTCTTGTAATTGATAAAATATTTAAAAAACCCCTTTAAAAAAATAATAAAAAGATATATAATGTTACAAATGTTTATTTTAGGGAGAATTTATGAATAAAAAATGGGAATATTATGGATCAGATAATTTAAAAATTAATGAAATATCAAATAAATTTAATATATCTAAGTTACTTGCAAAAGTATTGGTAAATAGAGAAGTAGTAGATGATGAACAAATTAAAGTATTTCTAAGTCCAACAAGGAATGATTTTTATGATCCTTTTCTAATGCCAGATATGGAAATTGCAGTAAATAGAATAATTAAAGCCATAGAAAAAAATGAAAAAGTAGTTATATATGGAGATTATGATGTAGATGGAATTACAAGTACAACTGTATTAAAAAAGTTTTTAGCAGAAAGAGGCTTAGATGTAGGCTATTATATTCCAAATAGATTAGAAGAGGGATATGGTCTAAACAAAGAGGCAATTAAAGAAATAATTGATGAAAAGTATACTCTAATGATAACAGTAGATTGTGGTATATCTGGAATAGAAGAAATAGAGATTTGCAATAAACTTGGAATAGATACTATTATAACAGATCATCATGAACAATTAGAAGAGCTTCCAAAAGCTCTTGCAGTAATTGATGCAAAAAGAAAAGATAGTACATATCCATTTAGAAATCTTGCTGGATGTGGAGTTGTATTTAAACTTATTCAAGCAATATCAATAAAATTAGGATTAGATGATAAAGAATATTTAAAATATTTAGATATAGTATGTGTTGGAACAATATCTGATATAGTTCCATTAGTTGATGAAAATCGTGTAATTGCAAAATTAGGATTAATGTTAGTTAAACAGACTAAAAATATTGGACTTAAAACACTTATACATGAATCAGGATATAAAAAAATAGATTCTAATACTATTTCATTTGGAGTAGCACCAAGAATAAATGCATGTGGTAGAATGGGATATCAAAATGAAGCCTTAAAATTATTTTTAACAGATAATATTGAAGAAGCAAGAAAAATTACAGCAGAATTAAACAGATATAATACTCAAAGACAAGAAAAGGAAAAGGAAATATTTAAACAAGCAATTGAAAAGTTAGAAAAAGAAGATATAAATAATTTAAGTAGTATAGTGTTATGTGGGGATAATTGGCATCATGGAGTAATAGGTATAGTTGCATCAAAGATATCAGAAAAGTTTTTCAAACCAACAATATTAATATGTTTTGATGGGGATGAAGGAAAAGGTTCGGGCAGAAGTCTTCCGGGATTTGACTTACATGATGCATTAGTAAAATCTAGCGAATATTTAGAAAAATATGGTGGCCACGAAATGGCAGTAGGAGTTTCAGTAAAAAAAGATAAGTATAATGACTTTAAGAAAAAGTTCGAAGAAATTGCTATTTCTCAGGATATAAAAAATTTTGTTCAGGTTTTGAACATAGATGGAATAATTACTTCGAAAGATATAAGTAAAGAAACAGTAAAAGAAATAGAAAAATTAGAACCATTTGGAGAAAAAAATAAAACACCAATTTTTGTGTATAAAAATTTAAAAATAGACTCAATAAGAGCATTGTCAGAAGGTAAACATTTAAAACTTATCTTAAAAGATGATAATTTATTAATTAATGCAATAGGCTTTAATTTAGGATATTTATCAGAAGAATACACAATAGGTGATAAAATAGATGTAGCAGGGGAATTAGAGATAAATAACTTTGGACATCAAGAGATTGTTCAAATAAATATTAAAGATATAATGAAATCAATCTAAAAGGAAGGAACGATTTATGCAAAACAAAGAAGATATTTCTATAGAGAATATTATTGAAAAAATGAAAGAAAATAATCCTAAAACAAATGTCGATCTTATAAAAAAGGCATATAATTTTGCTAATGAATATCATAAAAAGCAAAAAAGAATGTCAGGGGAAGATTATATTATACATCCATTATCAGTAGCATATATTTTAGCAGATTTAGAATTAGATGACAGTACAATTGCATCAGCACTTCTTCACGATGTTGTAGAAGATACAGAAATTACACATGAAGACCTAATAAATGAATTCGGAGAAGAAATTGCTGATATGGTAGAAGGTGTTACAAAACTTGGAAAGATTCAATATTCTAGTATAGAAGAACAACAAGTAGAAAATTACAGAAAAATGTTTTTAGCAATGGGTAAAGATATAAGAGTTATACTTATAAAACTTGCAGATAGATTACATAATATGAGAACGCTAAAATATTTAAAAAGAGATAGACAAATTGCAAATGCTAAAGAAACTATGGAATTATATGCACCTCTTGCAAATAGATTAGGTATATATTCTTTAAAATGGGAATTAGAAGATTTAGGCTTTAGATATTTACATCCAGAAGAATATAGGGAATTAGTTGAAGGTATAGAAAAGAAAAGAGAAGAACGCTTAGAATTCATAGAAAAAATTATGGATGAAATAAAATTAGCATTACAGAAAGAAAAAATAGAAGCCGAAATAAAAGGAAGAGCAAAACATTTATATAGTATATATAGAAAAATGAAAAGAGATAATATAACACTTGATCAGGTATATGATTTATTTGCACTTAGAATAATTGTAAATTCTGTAAAAGATTGTTATTCAGCACTTGGTGTAGTACATGATTTATATACACCAATGCCAGGGCGTTTTAAAGACTATATAGCTGTACCGAAACCAAATATGTATCAATCAATACATACTACTCTTTTAGGACCAAATGGAACACCATTTGAAGTACAAGTACGTACATGGGATATGCATCAAGTTGCAGAATTTGGTATTGCTGCTCACTGGGCATATAAAGAAGCAAATAATACTACAGGGAAAAAATCTAATGTTGTTGTAACAGATGATAAGCTTGCATGGCTTAGAGAAACATTAGAATGGCAAAAAGATATGCAAGATCCAGACGAGTTCTTAAAAACATTAAAAACAGAACTTTTTGAGGATGAAGTATATGTGTTTACTCCAAAAGGAGAAATAAAAACACTTCCAAGAGATGCAACTCCAATAGATTTTGCATACTCTATACATGCAGAAGTTGGACATAGAATGATTGGATGCAAAATAAATAGTAAAATGATGCCAATAGTTACAAAATTAAAAAGTGGGGATATTGTAGAAATAATAACATCAGATACTCCAAAAGGACCAAGTAGAGACTGGCTAAAATTTGTAAAAAGTTCAAGTGCAAAAACAAAAATTTCACAATGGTTTAAAAAAGCTGAAAGAGAAGAAAACATTATAAGAGGAAAGGAAATCCTTGATAAAGAAATAAAAAGAATAGGAATGTCACATAGTGATTTATTTAAAACTGAATGGGTAAATA
Source organism: uncultured Clostridia bacterium (assembly GCA_947627485.1). Classification (GTDB taxonomy): domain Bacteria; phylum Bacillota; class Clostridia; order TANB77; family CAG-508; genus CAG-452. The sequence continues at coordinate 14,955 of CANQWF010000016.1, read as the reverse complement.
ATGTACTAGAGAGATATCATTATTCAAATACAGATGATATGTTTGCTAGTATTGGGTTTGGAGCAATAACACCAGGAAAAATAATTGCTAAATTATTAGAAGAATATAAAAAAGAACACCAAGAAGAAATAATAGAAGAAAAGCTTCAGAAATTAAAATCTAAGAAAACAACAGTGAAAAAACCACCAAAATCAGGTGTAATTGTAAAAGGAATAGACAATTGTTTAGTTAAATTTTCTAGATGTTGCAATCCAGTTCCAGGTGATGACATAATTGGATATATCACAAAAGGAAGAGGAGTTTCTATTCATAGAACTGACTGCGTAAATGTACAAGATTTACTTAAGGATGATAATAGGATAATAGATGTATCATGGTATGATGAAGAAACACAGGGTTCATATAACGTTGATATAGAAATATTGTCTAATGATAGAAAAGGTCTTCTTTCAGATGTTGTAAAAGAAATAACTTCATTAAAAATTAATATAATGGGAGTAAATACAAAAACAAGTAAAGAAAGAATTGCTACAATTGAGGTAACAATAGAAGTAGAAAATGTCGAACAGCTGGCAAAAGTTATTAAGGCTATTAGAAAAGTCGATAGTGTATATGAGGTTAAGCGTAAAAAATAAGTTCAAATAAATGAAAAACTTCGTACTACGTCGTTAAATTGAAGATAAAAAATCCTCAATGTGCACACGCACACCTCCGGTTTTTTACTTCAATTTGCCTAGTATTACTCGTTTTTGATTTATTTGATAAATTTAAGGAAAGGAAATAATTTACAAATGATATTAAAAAGAATTAAATTAGATATACCAATGGTTGGAGAAACAAATTGTTATATAATTCAAGACGAAGAAACAAAAGAAACAATGGTAATTGATCCAGGTGGAGAAGTAGATAAGATATCAGAAATGTTGGATGCTTTACATGCAAATGTAAAATATATAGTACTTACACATTGCCATGGTGATCATATATCAGGGGTAAAGGAATTAAGAGAAAAATATGGTGGGAAAATATTGATTCACATAGAGGAGGAACCAGGATTAGAAGACCCAGCAATTAATTTGTCAGATTATATTGGAGTTGGAAATATTAGTTTAGAAGCGGATTCTAGATTAAATGATAATGATTTAATACATATAGGAGATATAGAATTTAAAATTATTCACACACCAGGTCATACAAAAGGTGGAATTTGTTTATATCAAGATGATAAAAAAATACTTTTTAGTGGAGACACCATATTTAAAGGTTCATGGGGAAGAACAGATTTACCTACAGGAAACTTTGCAAATATTATAAAATCCATAACAGATAAAATTATGGTACTTCCAGAAGATACAATAATTTATCCAGGGCACCGGAAAACCAACCATGATAAAAGAAGAAGAACCAATATATTTAGAACTACGACCAAAAGAATACTAAACGAAGAGAACTATTTTAAAACTATTTAAAATGCATTTCATACCGAGATTTATATCTTAAACTTTATGAATTAAAAAGAAAGCACGCATAATATGTAAATTAAATCTGAAAGGAGAATGAATATAATGAATAAAGTACAACCAAAAACATTATCTGGTTTTATGGAACTATTGCCAAATGAACAGGTTCTATTTAATCAAATGGTAGATAAAATTAGAAGTTCATACGAAAAATTTGGATTTCTTCCTATAGATACACCTGTAATCGAGTCTTCGGAAGTTTTACTTGCAAAAGCAGGTGGCGAAACGGAAAAACAAGTATATAATTTTACAAAAGGAGATAGTAATCTAACATTGAGATTTGACTTAACAGTACCACTTGCAAAATATGTAGCAGAATATTACAATCAAATTACATTTCCATTTAGAAGATATCAAATAGGAAAAGTATATAGAGGTGAAAGAGCTCAACGTGGAAGGTATCGTGAATTTTATCAATGTGATATAGATATAATTGGAGATGGCACACTAAATATAATAAATGATGCAGAAATTCCTGCAGTAATGTATGAAACATTTAAAAGTTTAGGATTAGAAAATTTTTCAATACATATTAATAATAGAAAAATTTTAAATGGCTTATTTGAATCAGTAAATGTAAAAGAAAAATCAGTTGATATAATGAGAACAATAGATAAAATTGAAAAGATAGGAAAAGAAACTTTAATTGCAATTTTTAAAGATGATTATAAAATACAAGATGAAAGTATAAATACAATTATCAATTTTATAGAAATAAATGGAACTACTGACGAAAAGTTAGAAAAATTAGAAAACTTGAAAATAGATAATGAATTATATAAAAAAGGTGTTGAAGAATTAAAAGAAGTTGTTAAATATATAAGATTATTTAACATCCCAGATGAAGCATTTGAAATAGATTTAAGCATAGCAAGAGGACTTGATTATTATACAGGAACAGTATATGAAACATTTTTAAATGATTATAAATCAATTGGTAGTATATGTTCTGGCGGAAGATATAACGATTTAGCTGAATATTATACAGATAAAGAACTTCCAGGTGTAGGAATGTCTATAGGACTTACAAGACTATTTTTTATATTGAATGATATAGGATTAATTACTGCAGATAAAAAATCAATATCAGATGTTTTAGTTATATCAATGGTCGAAGATTTAAATAAGGCAATAGAAGTAGCAAATGAACTAAGAAATGCTGGAATAAAAACAGAGATATATTTTGACAATAAAAAGATAAAAGCTAAATTTAAGTATGCAGATAGATTAAATATACCATATGTTATTGTAATTGGAGAAGACGAAATAAAATCAGGACTATTAACTATAAAAAACATGCAAGAAGGTACACAAGAAAAGCTAGAAATAGAAAAGATTATAGATAAATTTAAAATTATATAATTTAATTTGTTGCAAATGTTGTAGATACAATAAAAGAAGAATAGAGATTTTCTATTCTTTTTTTGTTGTATAGAAAAAATCGAAGATTTTCTTATTCATATAAAATAATAAATAGAATAAATATTAATAATGATCATATAAAGGAGAGTTACATATGAATATTACGGTAATAAACATTAAAGATATTTTTAAGTATGTATTTAAACTGGGTATTATAATTTGTTTAATATATATATGTATTCAAGTAATTAATAATAGTTCAAATGAAAAGCAGGGAAAGATTAAAGAGAATTTAGAAAGAGAAGTAAATAGAATAAATAAATACACATTCTTAGATTGCTTAGATATATCTATGTCTTTATTTTCTTATAAAAAAACGGATACAAATACAAATAATATATTAACAAATAAAGATATACTAGCAATGGGGGCTGGGATTTTTGATAAATCAATTTTTGAAGATACAGATTTAGTAATAGACGAAGATCAATTAACAATTGACGATGCAGAAGAACTTGCAAGTCAAATAGAACAGATTCCAAAAGATGCAACTACAGAAGCGGTGGAAGAGAATAATATAACTGCAAAATATACAACAACTTATGGAAGTATAAAAGTTAATAATCAAAGTAAATATGAAATTACAGAAGAAATATTAAAGCCAGATGCAGAAATAAAAAATAAAAAAGACGTGTTAATTTATCATACACATACTTGTGAAAGTTATACTCCAAGTAAACGGTTATGAATATGTATCAAGTGGAAATTACAGAACAACAGACTTAGATAAAAGTGTAGCAAGAGTTGGGACTGAACTAACAAATTATTTAAAAGATAAAGGATTTAATGTTACACATAATACAACTTATCATGATTATCCTGCATATTCGGGTTCATATTCAAGGTCACTAGAAACAATTCAAAATATATTATCTACAGAAGATACACAAATTGTAATAGATTTACATAGAGACGCGGTTGGAAGTAGTAGCAGTTATGCACCGACTGTAAAAATAAATGATAAATATGCAGCACAAATGATGTTTGTAATTGGAACAGATGGAGGAGGTCTAGAACATCCAAATTGGAAACAAAACCTAAAAATAGCAGTAAAGATTCAACAAAAAGCAAATGAAATGTATCCCGGATTATTTAGACCAATAATAATAAGAAATTCTAGATATAATCAACATCTAACAACGGGATCTTCAATAATAGAAGTAGGTGCAACAGGCAATACATTAGATCAATGCATATTAAGCATGCAGTGTTTAGCAAATATATTTGAAGAAGTATGCAAATAAATCAGAATTTTGGGGACAGGTCGTTTTTTCCAGGGAAAAACGACCTGTCCCCAAAATTAGGTTAAATAATTTTAAAAAAAAGGTTGTAAAAAAACAAGTTAATTGATATACTTATAACAGTATTAATATAATTTTATAATTTTTTAGAGGGGGTAGTAAAATGGATGAACAAAATATTAATAATGAAGAAATAAATGAAAAGGTAGAGACAACTAGCGAAGGAATACAAATTGCAGATGATGTTGTTGCAGTAATTGCAGGCAAAGCAGTATCAGAAGTAAGTGGCGTTGCTGGAATGGCAGGAGGATTTGCAGGAGGAATTACAGAGGTATTAAGTGGAAAGAAAAATTTATCTAAAGGTATAAAAGTTGATATTGAAGAGAAAGAAGTAAAAATAGACATTAATATAATTGTAGAGTATGGAGTTAGAATACCAGATGTAGCTTTTGAAATACAAAACAGAGTAAAAAAAGCTATTGAAACAATGACTGGATTAACAGTATTAAACGTAAATGTTCATGTGCAAGGAGTAAAAACAATTGAAGAAAAAGAGGAAGTAGAGGAAGAATAAAAGGAGAAAAGTAAATATGAAAATTTTAGATAAAATTAATTTAGTATTATTTTCAACAATAATTTTAATAATATCATTAGTAACATGTGTATTAATATTTGGATGGTTAGATGTAAATCAATTTTTATCATGGGGATTAAATTTAACAACAAATACAGTTGCAAGTAATACACTATTGGGAATATCAATTGTTTTAATATTGCTTGCAGTTAAATCAATATTTTTTAATTCATTTTCAAAAGAAAAAACAGAAAGTAAAGAGGGGATATTATTAGAAAATGATAATGGTAAATTATTGGTTTCAAAAGACACAATAGAAAGTTTAACTAATGCAGTTGTTAAATCTTACGAAAGTGCAGAAAATGTAATGACAAAAGTAGAAGTAGATAGTGAGAGTCATGTAAAAATTTATATAACTTTATTTGTATATCAAGATGCAATTATAAAAGAACTATCAAATAAATTACAAGTAAATGTAAAAGATACAATAAAGAAATCTTTAGATTTAGATGTAACTGAAGTAAATATTAGAATAAAAAATATAAGTACAAAAAAAGAACCAAATATTAAAGAATAAAAAGGATGTAATTATGGAAGAATTTAAAAATTTTTTAATTAAATATAGAGGTGCTATAATTGGTGGACTAATAGCATTAGTTGCACTATTACTAAATCTTCATAAGATATTGATATGGTTTATAATTATAATAGCAGGAATACTACTTGGCAATTATATTCAACATAACAAAGAATTTGTAAAAGATAAACTAAAATCATATATAGATAAGCTATAAAATGTGGGGAGAAATAATGAACAGATCTAAAATTAGAGAACTAGCATTCAAATTACTATACCAAATAGAAATACAAAAAGAAATAAATAATGAAGATTTAGAAATATTTTTTGAAAATAATGAAGTTAATTCTAAAGAGGCAAAAGAATATATAAACGATATGATATCTGGAATTAACAAATATTCAAAAGAAATATTAGAGCAAATATCTAAAAACTTAAAACAAGATTGGGAAATAGAAAGAATTTCTAAAGTAAATCTAGCACTTTTAAAATTAGCAATATACGAAATTAAATATAAGGAATTACCATATAAAGTTGTAATAAATGAGGTTGTGGAACTTGCAAAAAAATATGGAGAAGATACATCTCATTCTTTTATAAATGGAATTCTTGCAAGTGTTGTTAAGGAGAAATAAATGAAACCAGAACCAATTACTGTATCATGCTTAAATAAATATATAAAAGATAAAGTGGCGGAGGATGAATACTTAAAAAGTGTTTTTGTAAAAGGTGAAATATCTAATTTTAAACACCATTATACAGGGCACATGTATTTTACACTTAAAGATGAAAACTCTTTGATAAAGTGTATTATGTTTAAATCATCTACTGCTACTTTGAATTTTGTACCAAAAGATGGAATGAAAGTTTTTGTTTTAGGAAGTGTTGCAGTATTTGAAAGAGATGGAGTATATCAAATTTATGTAAAAGCAATGCAAGAAGATGGAGTAGGAGATTTATATAAACAATATGAAGAATTAAAAAATAAATTAGAAAAAGAAGGGTATTTTGATATACAACACAAGAAAAAAATTCCTTTTATGCCTGAAACAATAGGAGTATTAACATCTAAAACAGGTTCAGTAGTAAGAGATATAATAAATGTATCTACAAGAAGAAATCCAAATGTACATATAAGGATATTTCCTATACCAGTACAAGGTAAAGGAGCAGAGTTAGAAATTGCTGATAGCATAAGAATAATGAATGAAAAAAATTTAGCAGATGTGTTAATACTGGCAAGAGGAGGAGGAAGTATTGAGGATTTATGGCCATTTAATGAGGAAATAACAGCAAGGGCAATTTATAATTCTAAAATACCAATAATATCAGCTATAGGGCATGAAACAGATTTTACAATAGCAGATTTTGTAGCAGACTTGAGAGCACCTACGCCATCTGCAGGAGCAGAGCTTGCAGTTCCAGATATAGAAGAAGTAAATAATAAATTAGAAACATATAGAAATAGATATAAAAATGCATTAAAAAAGAAAATTGAATTAATGAATTTAAGATATGAAAAATGTATGGCATCAAAAGTATTTACTGATCCAACATCTAAAATAAAGGAATTATATATAGATTTAGATAATAAGATAAAAACACTAGAAAATACAACAATTAATATAATAAAAGATATAAAAACAAGCACAATTGAAGTAATATCCAGATTAGATGCTCTTAGTCCATTAAAAACTCTTACAAGAGGATATACAATAGCAGAAAAAAACAAAAAAAACATAAAAAGTATAAGAGATTTAAAAAAAGATGATATAATTAATTTGAGATTTATAGATGGTAAAATAGAAACAAAAGTAATATAAAAAAACGGAGGCTTTTATGAATAAAAAAAAGATAATATCCATATCAGTAATAGTAATAGTTATAATATTATTAATAATATTTCTAACATTTAGATTAATAAATTTAAGAAAAAACAACCAAACAATTGAACCTATTAATGAAAATAATATAGAAGAAAATGAAATAGATAATAATGTCATAGATGATAACATAATAGATAATGAAATAGAAATAGATAATGAGATAGAAAATAACGAAGATGATAATATATTAATTGATGATGAAACTCCAGAAGTAACAGAACCTAATAATTCAGATGATTCAACACAAGAAGTGGATGAAGAAACAATTCAAAATCAAGAGAATAATCAAAAAAAAGCTATGAATATTGCAAAAAAAGACTGGGGAAATAGTAACAATGTTTATTTTTCGTTTGATGGTATAGATTCTGATGGAAATTATAGAGTATGTGTAAGGAATAATTCAACAACATATACAATAAGAACTTACATAATAAATATCAATACAGGAACTTTTACAATAAAAGATTAGGAGTGATAAAATTATGGATAAAGTTAATTTTGAAGAAACAATGAAAGAACTTGAAGAAGTAGTACAAAAATTAGAAAATGGAGAATTAAATTTAGACGAATCCATTAAAGAATTTGAAAAAGGAATGGAACTTTCAAAAAGTGCAAGTAAATATTTAGAAGAGGCAGAAAAAAAGATTACTATTTTAGTACAGGATAAGGATGGAAAATTAAAGGAAGAAGAATTCTAGAGATTATAACAATTATGAGAAAATTAATTTTATTACTATTTTAATAATTTGAAACAAACAACAAATTAATAAAATAAAATTAGGAGGTATTTATGGAAGACATTGAAATAGCAAGAAATGCAAAACTAAAAAATATAACTGAAATAGCAAAAAAATTAGGAGTAGATGAAGAATATATTGAACAATACGGAAAGTATAAAGCAAAAATATCTAATAAACTTTATGAAGAGAAAAAGAATGATAAAGATGGAAAACTTATACTTGTAACATCAATTAATCCAACACCTTTAGGAGAAGGAAAAACAACTATTTCTATAGGACTTGCAGATGGGCTTTCTCAAATAGGAAAAAAACCAATCTTAGCACTAAGAGAGCCTTCACTTCGGACCTGTTTTTGGAATAAAAGGAGGTGCTACAGGAGGAGGATATGTACAAGTTGCTCCTATGGACGAAATAAATCTTCATTTTACTGGTGATATACATGCAATAACATCAGCAAACAATTTACTATCAGCAATAATTGATAATCATATTTTTCAAGGTAATGAATTAGAAATAGATAAGGTAATATGGAAAAGATGTGTAGATTTAAACGATAGAGCATTAAGAAAAGTACAAATATGTTTATCAGGAGAAAAAAATGCTGTTCCAAGAGAAGATGGCTTTGATATAACAGTTGCATCTGAGATTATGGCAATCTTTTGCTTAGCAGAAGATTTAAATGATTTGAAAAAAAGAATTGGAAATATAGTTATTGGATACAATAAAAAAGGTAAAGAGATAAGAGCAAGAGATTTAAAAGCAGAAGGTGCAATGACAGTTTTATTAAAAGATGCATTTAAACCAAATTTAGTTCAAACATTAGAAAACACACCAGCAATAATTCATGGCGGTCCATTTGCAAATATAGCACATGGATGTAATAGTGTAATTGCAACTAAAATGGGATTAAAACTTGCTGATTATTGCATAACAGAAGCAGGATTTGGAGCAGATTTAGGGGCAGAGAAATTCTTAGATATTAAAAGTAGAAATCTTCCAAAAACTCCAGATGCAGTTGTTTGTGTTGCTACAATTAAAGCACTTAAATATCATGGCGGAATGCCAATAGAAAATATAAAAGAAGAAAACATAGAATATCTAGAAAAAGGAATTCATAATTTACTAAAACATATAGATAATTTAAAGAATGTATTTGGATTAAATGTAATAGTTGGAATAAACAAATACACAACAGATACAGACAAAGAAATAGATTACTTAAGAACAAAACTTGAAGAAAAAGGTGTTAATATAAGTCTAGTAGAAGCATGGGCAAAAGGTGGAAAAGGAGCAATAGACTTAGCAGAAAAAGTAGCTACATTATGTGAAAAACAATCAAACTTTAAATATTGTTATGAGTTAAAAGACAGTATTAAACAAAAAATAGAAAAAATTGCTACCAAAATATATGGAGCAGAGCGGAGTAGAATATACAGATGAAGCATCAAATATAATAGATAATTTAGAGAAAAATGGATATGGAGATATGCCAGTATGTATTGCAAAAACACAATATTCTTTATCAGATGATGCAAAAGATTTATTGTGTGAAAATCCATTTAAAATACATGTAAGAGATGTTATACTAAAATCTGGAGCAGGATTTATAGTAATTCTTACAGGAAATATATTTACAATGCCAGGGCTTCCAAAGGTACCAGCATCAGAAAAAATAGATATCAATGAAAATGGCGAAATAGTAGGAATTTTTTAATTTATAATTATCCCCCAGTATAACTGGGGGATAATTATTTAAAAACGCATAAAAAAACCATTTTTGGAAAAAATAATTTCCAAAGGTGGTTTTTTATGAAACAAATTTTAAAGAATAAAAAAAATATAATAGCTATAATGATACTGATTATTTCAGTAATATTATATTTATCATATAATATATTTTTAAGAGAAGATGCGAATACTAGTTATGCACTTTCAAAATATGGGTCTAGAAGTGATGAAGTAAAACAGATTCAAACAAAACTAAAAAGATGGGGATATTATAATGGCTCAGTAGATGGTATTTATGGCTCTCAAACTTTATCTGCAGTAAAATGGTTTCAATCTAAAAATGGACTTTCAGTAGATGGGGTAGCAGGTCCAAAAACACTTGAGGCGATGGGGATAAATTCATCAACTAATACTAGTACAACAACTAATTCAACCATAGATTCAAATTTACTTTCAAAGTTAGTATATGCAGAAGCAAGAGGTGAGCCATATACAGGACAAGTTGCAGTTGCATCTGTTGTATTAAACAGAGTAAAAAGCTCATCATTTCCAAATAGTGTAGCAGGAGTTGTATATCAACCGGGAGCATTCTCGGTAGTAAGCGATGGGCAAATAAATCTATCACCAAATGCAACAGCAAAAAAAGCAACACAAGATGCAATAAATGGATGGGATCCTTCATATGGTGCAATATACTATTTTAATCCAAATACAGCAACTAGTCCATGGATTTGGTCAAGACCATTAACAGTAGTAATAGGAAATCATAGATTTTGTAAATAAATTTAGTTTTGATTCCAAAAAATTAAATCTTCTTTAGAATATTCATCAGGTCTTAAACCTACTTTTGTTTTCATATAGTTTAAAAGAAAAATAAATATTACAAAGAATATAGAGCCTATAATTATAAAAGTATAGGAAGTAGTTGTTATGCCAAGCAAAAACGATGCAAAAAATGATAGTATAACACGGCCAAAGTTATCAAGTAAAGATTGAATAGCAAATATTTTGGTATTTACATTTGGATTTGAGAAACTATTAAGGTATTTTTGAATTAGTGTATAATAAGGACCTTTTATAATTCCTACTAATAAAATGGTAAATAATACACTTACAAGCGAAACTACGAAACTAATGTTGCAAGTTACTAACAAACCTGTAATTATGAAAGTAGTAACTATTGAAAGAGAAAACGATGTAAGAACTCTATTTCGTAATATATTATGAAATAAATATTGTTTGCTTGCTGTTAATGATGAAATTATTTGCATACCAGCTAGTATTAAACCAAAATATTGCTCAGACACACCAATATCTACTAAAATACTACTTCTTAGTGTTACAAAAACAGATAAAATTGCTCCAAAACATAATGAAAAAGTAAGTAGTGATTTTAAACGATTAGATTTTGCTATTTGTTTAAAGGTAGTTAATATATCTTTATAATATGAAATAAAACTTACTGATTTCTTATTAGTATGTTTATTAGGTTCTTCAAATGCAAGAGATAGTATAGTTGAGATTAAACAACAAGTAAAACATATAATCATTGGAATATATGGATTAACTACATATAAAAAACCAGTAGTAGCAGAAGAAATTGCATCAAATATATAATATAAGCTACTTCCTTTTGCATCAATTTTTGAATATATTTTAGATGAGAAAGATGATTTTGGTATAGAATCAGATAAAAGTGTAGGTTCACAAATGCCTTTGAGTCCATATCCAATTGCTTGAATTAAACTATATAGTATTAATATGTAAAATTCATTACCAAGGATTATCATTAAGATACTTATAGAAACAAGAAGATTTCCAATCAATAATGATTTTTGTTTTCCTAATAAATCAGTTATATTTATACAAAATATTTGAAATCCAACACGAAAAATAGCATAAAAAGAATCTGTAAGCAATACTTGTGATGCAGTAAATTTCTTTACTTGGGTTAAAAATAAAAACGATATTGCATAATAAAACAACAAATCCCAACTAAACATCTTGTATAATGGGAATATTCTCATATTATTTTTTTTCATCATTTGTTCATTCATTATTTTTCTCCTACAATAATTTAAAATATTATATATGAATGAAATTAATTTATCAAGAGTATATAAAAATAATTTAACAAAATTTGTAAAACTAAAAATCTTGACATTAATTAAAGATATTGATAATATATAAGCATAAATGGAGGAGCAGATGATTTTTTATCCTGATATATATTTAAATAATGTAAAAGAAATAACAATAGAATTACTAAAAAAAAACAATATAAAAGGACTTTTATTAGATGTAGATAATACACTTATAGATTTTGACTTAAAAATATTAGAAGGTGCAAAGAAGTGGTGTGAAGCTTTAAAAAGTAAAGGGATAAAGATATGTATATTATCGAATACTAATAAAATAGAAAAAGTAAAAAAAGTAGCAAATGAGTTAGAATTACAATATATAAACTTTGCAAAGAAACCCTTTAAAAAAGGTTTTAAAAAAGCAATGGTTTTATTAGAATTAGATGCAAAAAATATAGCAACAGTTGGAGACCAAATAATGACAGATGTTCTTGGCGGAAATAGAATGGGAATGTTTACAATACTTACAAAACCACTTCGGTAAAAAGGATATATTTATTACAAGAGTAAAAAGACCTTTAGAGAATATAATAATAAAAAGATATTTGAATAAGGTAAAAAAGAAAGCGAGAGATAAAAATGTATTTTAATGATGTACATATATTATACTATGTTTTATTTGCAATAATTGGTGGAATAATAGGACAGTTTGTCGATTATTGTAGTAGATGTTTTTTAAAAGAACAAAAGATATTTTCAAAAGATAGTTTTTTTAGATATAAAAAAGCAGTGCTTCCAAATTACATATTAATTTTAGTTAATGCAGTTATATATATTTCTATATTATATAAATTTGGACTTAATACAAATCTATATAGTAACTTAAACATAATAAAATATATAATATTAACACCTATGCTATTATGTGCATTTGTTGTTGATTTAAGAGCACAGATAATACCAAACAGGTTAAATTTATTAATTTTTGAAATAGGATTAATTTTGGTATTTCTACACGGATTCAGTAATATTAATATAGCTATAAATATGTTACTAGGAATGTTAGCAGGTGGAGGAATATTCTTAATTATTACATTACTAGGAGGTCTTATCGCTGGAAAAGAAGCAATGGGAATGGGCGATGTAAAACTAATGGGAGCTATTGGACTATATTTTGGATTCCAAAATATTATAGTAATATCAGTAATGTCTTTCTTAATAGGAGCAGTAGTAAGTATAATATATATGATAATAAAAAGAAAAAGCACAAATACATACATACCATTTGGACCATTTATTGTAATATCATCATTTATCACAATATTTGTACCATTTAATATTTTATTTACTATTTTAATGGAAATCTTTACATTGGGTATGTATTAATATATATCTAAGGAGGTGTAAGATATGAATCATAAAATACGTGCTTTAAGGGAAAATTTAAAAAGTTTGAACTTAGAAGGTATGATTGTAACAAATCCTGCTAATATAAGATATCTTACAAATATAGAGTCAGAAGGGACTTTACTTATTACCAGAAAGGAAAATATATTTTTAACTTACACAATGTATTTAGAAGATGTAAATAGAACACTTACAATAGATGACGAAATTATTGTAGCTGATGTAAGAGATGTTTCGACAGAAGAAGCAGAAAATTTCTTTGTATTTTGTGAAAATATAGGTTTTGAAGAAAACCATGTAACCTATGAACAATATAAAAAGCTAAAAAGAAGATATAGAATAAACAACATGGTTGAAACAGAAGGTATAATAGAAAAACAAAGAATGATTAAAGATGAAGAAGAAATAGAAAAAATAAAAAGGGCTTGTGAGATTACAGATAATTGTTTTAAACATTTACTAGAATATATAAAAGAAGGAATGACAGAAAAACAAATAGCATTAGAAATTGAAATATATTTTAAAACTCATGGAGCAGATGGAGTATCATTTGATCCAATAGTAGCTATTCGGAGAAAATTCTTCAATACCACATTGGATACCATCGGATAGAGAAGTAAAAAATGCTGATCCAATACTAATAGATATGGGATGTAAATATAAAGGATATTGTTCAGACATGACAAGAACTATATTTATGGGATGTATACTTGAAGAAATAAAGCCAATATATGACTTAGTCTTAAAAAATCAAAAAAATGTATTGGATGTAATGAGAAACAATTATAATATAAAAACACTGTCAAGAAGTGTAGATGATAGTTTTAAATTAAACAACTATATTCCAATACATGCTTTAGGACATGGAGTAGGATTAGATATACATGAGATGCCATATGTCAACTCTAAAAACGAAAGTTTCCTAAAAGAAAGTATGGTAGTTACTGATGAACCAGGAATATATTTACCTGGAAAATATGGAATTAGAATTGAAGATACAGTATTAATAACAAAAACAGATTGTATACCACTTACTAATTCTGAAAAAGGATATGTAGTAATATAAATATATATAAAAGCAACACTAGAAATAAAGTGGGTGCTTTTATTTTTTTGCTTGTTATGACAACAAGTAAAAAACTTGAAACATTATGTAAAATATGATATAATTTTACATATTTAATTTAGGAGAATTAAAATAGTGAATTATATTGAAGAAGAAAAAGAGAAAATAATAGATGAATTAATAAAAAGTAAAAAAATAAAGGCAGTACAATCTATAAACTATGAATACTTTTTAGAGATATACAAGCCATATAAAGATAGAATGGAAGAAAAAGAATTTGCAGGTTTATTAGAAATAAGTTATAGTAATTTTATGTGTATGAAACACCAAGGAACAAAAGCAAAAGTGCTAAAAAATAGGAAAAAAGAAATAAGCGAAGAAGAAAAAAAGAAGATAATAGATGAATTAGTAAAAAGTAAAAAAATAAAGGCAGGACAATCTATAAATTATGAATATTTTTTAGAGATATACGAGCCATATAGAGATAGAATGGAAGAAAAAGAATTTGCAGGTTTATTAGAAATAAGTTATGATAGTTATATGAGTATGAAAAATAAAGGAACAAAAGCAAAAGTACTAAAAAATAGAAAAGAAGAAAAAGAAAAAATAATATATGAATTAATAAAAAGTAAAAAGATAAAGGCAGGACAATCTATAAATTATGAATATTTTTTAGAGATATACGAGCCATATAGAGATAGAATGGAAGAAAA
>CANQWF010000015.1 GCA_947627485.1 uncultured Clostridia bacterium | reverse complement strand
CAAATCTTAGCAAAAGAAAACATGAACAAGGCATACAAGAAGGTAGTATCAAACAAAGGAGTAGCTGGAGTGGATGGTATAACAGTAGACGAAGTAGAAGAATACATTAAGGAAAGAAAAGACAAAATACTAAAGCAAATAAGAAACAGATGGTATAAACCACAACCAGTTAAAAGAGTTCAAATACCAAAAGAAAACGGACAGAAGAGAAATCTAGGAATACCAACAGTCATGGACAGAATAATACAGCAAGCAATAGTACAAGTAATAAGCCCAATATTTGAGGAACAATTCAATGATAACAGTTTTGGGTTTAGACCAAGTAGAAGTTGTGAACAAGCAATAATAAGAGCATTAGAGTACTTAAATGAAGGGTATGAATGGATAGTAGATATTGACTTAGAGAAATTCTTTGATACAGTGAATCAAGATAAATTAATAACAATAATAGGAAAGACAATAAAAGACGGAGATGTAGTATCATTAATAAGAAAATATCTAAGTGCAGGAGTAATGGTAAATGGAGTAAAGAAAGAAACGAAAGTTGGAACACCACAAGGAGGAAACTTAAGTCCATTGCTAAGCAATATAATGTTAAACGAACTTGACAAAGAACTAACAGCAAGAGGATTAAACTTTGTTAGATATGCTGATGACTGTATAATACTTGTAAAAAGTGAAAAAGCAGCAAACCGAGTTTTAGTATCAATAACAAAGTATATTGAAAAGAAACTAGGCTTAAAAGTGAATGCAGAAAAGAGTAAAATAACGAGACCAACCAAGACAAAATATTTAGGATTTAGCTTTTGGAAAAATACAAAAGGAGAGTGGAAACCAAAGCCACATCTAAAATCATATCAAAAGTTAATAAGGAAACTAAAGCAACTAACCAAAAGAAGTTGGAGTATAAGCCTAGATAACAGAATAAAGAAAATAAACTATCTAGTAAGAGGGTGGGTAAACTACTTTAGGATAGCAAATATGAAAAACAAAATAGCAGAAATAGATGAACACCTAAGAACAAGAATAAGAGCGATTATCTGGAAGCAATGGAAAGTACCAACAAGAAAAGAAAAAGCACTAAAGCAACTAGGAGTAAAGGCAGATATAGCACATAACTTAGCAAATACGAGAAAGGGTTATCAATTAGTATGCAAAACAGACTGGATAAAATTTGCTATCAATAATGACAGGCTAAGAAAAAGAGGTCTGATATTTTTATCAGACCAATATCAAAAAGTTCATATTTAATATAAATTGAACCGCTGTATGCCCGAACGGCACGTACAGTGGTGTGAGAGGGAATAAATAAAATAATTATTTATTCTCTACTCGATTTTATTAACAATAAATATAATTTTCTAATATAATTTCATCAAAACAATTATTGTTTTTGTTTAATAGTGTAGATTCAAAAATAAAAAAGTAAAAATAGTTATAAAATTATTGACATATGCAAACAAATGTTTTACAATAATAAAAATTGTATAAGGTTGTGATATGAATGAAAAAAGATATTATAAAAACAGAAATGAAAGTAAAAGATAATATAGTTGGAGTAATGAGAGTTGGAAATGTAGATTACATTTCATTAACGGATTTAGCAAAATATGAAAATCCAAAAGATCCATCTGGTGTTATAAGAAATTGGATGTGAAATAAAAATTCTTTTGCTTTTTATAGCTTATGGGAAGAATTACACAATGATAATTTTAATTCCGTGGAATCCCACAGAATTAAAATTGATGAAGTTGGTTATAATCGTTTTACAATGACTCCAAATCGTTGGAAAAGAGAATTCAACAGTATTGGAATTATCCCAAGTAGCGGAAAATATAGTATAGGAACATTTGCTCATCCAGATATTGCTTTTGAATTTGCAAGTTGGTTAAATGTTGAATTTAAACTATATCTAATTACAGAATTTGAAAGACTAAAACAAAATGAAGCATATCAAAATAAAATTGATTGGTCTGTAAGAAGAGAACTAGCTAAAACAAATTACAGAATACATACTGATAGCATAAAAGAGAATATTATTCCTACATTAACTGAAAAGCAAAAACAATATGTATATGCTAATGAGGCAGATATATTAAATGTTGCATTATTTGGAAGAACTGCTAAAGAATGGAAAGATAAAAATCCTACTTTAGACGGTAATATGAGAGATTATGCTAATATTCTTCAATTAGTAATTTTAATAAATTTAGAAAATCTGAATGCAGAAATGATAAATCAGGGAATTGAACAAAACAAAAGACTTGAGAGATTAAATGAAATAGCTAAAAGGCAATATGAAATTTTACAAGATAGCAAAGGAATAAAGAAAATTGGAAATGTGGATAACAAAAAATTATTATTATAGGAGTGAATGAAAAGTCACTCCTATAATAATTTGGTATGTTTTAATAAAGTTACAAAAATTTAATATTATTAACCTAAATGTATTTTTTTTATTAAATCATAAGTCTTATTAATATGAGATGAATCACAAAGTTCTTCCTTAGTATATCTTACTTCTGATGTCAGTTCTCCATTATAGTTAATATCTATTAATGCTCTTCTAACATCATTCCAATCAATTGTTCCATTAAATGGTTGATTGTGAGAATCAGTTCCATAATTGTCATGTATATGAGTAACAATTAATTTGTTACCAATTTTAACAATTTCGTTGTACATATCTAAATTTCCAACATTAGCGTGTCCAAAGTCAAAACAAATTCCTAAAATTTCTTTGTTGTACTTTTTATTATAGTATTCAACTATTTTAATAAGTTCATCTATATAAGGAGTTGTATTTTTAAATAGTGGTTCATCCTTTTCCATTTGTGTACCATTTTCAATTGCTATTAAAATATTATTTTCGACTGCTTTTTCTACAAAAGGTTCTAGATATTTTATGTTGTGTTCTATAGATTTTTCAAAATTATATTTATAATCTTCATCTAAATATGTACCTAGATGAATAACTATTTTTTTTACTTTAACTTCTTTTGATATATCAAGAGATTTTAATATTCTATTTTTTAATATATCTATATCGTCTCTTTTATAGTACGAATTAAAGAAGAATGGATAATGAATAGGGGCATGTGCAATATTAAATGTTATAGATGAATCTTTTAAAAAATTAATTAAATCTCTAAATATTTCTTCATAATTATCTTTATCAAGTAATTCTTGTATTTCAAAAAAATTCAAGTTAGCATAATTAAATTTAGAATCTTCCAATCTTTTTATTCCCAATTTAAAATTATTAACATTATTTTTTTCACCAACAGTTCTTGTCGTTTGTGAATATATAATATTATCTTTCATTATTCTTTCTCCTTTTTAAAATATAGTTATTCAATATATATCTTTGTTACTCGAACACATATTATTACTTCTATATTGTAATATAAAATTATAAAATTTTCCATATGCCCAATGAATTTTATTAAAGGAAATTAATTAAATATCTAAAAGTTTAAATTTTTTACAAGCTTCATCAATAGAAATTTCGTAGTCACTAAATTTTAGATTAACCTTATTGCTACTAAAAAAATCATCTGGTGTATTTTTAACTGACAAAAAGATATATGAAATAATACCTACGCCTATGCCAAATAAAAATACAATCATAAGCAATATAAAAAGCGAAGTACTCATTATCATCAATCTCCTATCGATTTCTCTTTCTAAATAAAACAATGTGTCTACTGCATAATATAAAATTAAAGTAGATATAAATCGTATATATATAATAGTATTCTATTTCTATTAAATTTACTAAAGACAATTATTAAAATCTTTTATAATTAAATATCAAATATTTTAGATTTGATAATTCTATTTTTTAAAATCACACTTATAAAACCATAAATAATTATAAATGTTAACCAGACTCCTTTTATTCCCATATATTTTGATAGTATATATGCTAAAACTATTTTAATAATATTAACGAAAAATGATAAATGAGCTGTAAATTTAAATTCTTTCATACCTTCCATAATACTAGAATATTTATATTTTATTGGCATTAATATTGCATATATTACAACAAACGGTAATAATTCGTATGCAATATTAAGTGCCTGTGATTCTTTTAATAATATCGGTAGTAATAAAATAGAAGTTAATAATATAATTGATGGTATTATTATTGTTAAGTAATTAATAACTTTATTAATAACTTTTTTTATAATTTGTAATTCTCCTTTATTTTCTTTACCTAATTCAATACCAACATTGTTTGTTATGCCTATTCCAAAGCCATAACAAAAATCGTTAGCAAAAGCTTCTATTTGATTTAATATAACATGTGCTGCATATTGAAATGTTCCTAATCTTGATAAAATAATATCTAATATTAATTTACTACCACGATCGAATATTCTATCCATAATTGCATGCTTTGCCAAATTAATAATATTTAAAATTGAAATTTTATTGTATTTATATTTTATAGTTTTATTTGCAGATATCATAACTAATATCATATTTATAAATTCAATAATAACAGTTGCCCAAGCAACACCAGCTACACCATAATTTAATTTAATTGCTATATAATCTAAAACAATATTTAATATTAATGAAAGAACTCTTATATATAGCATTTGTTTAGATCTGCCATTAGCACGTTCATGACCAGTTATAATAAAAGTTATTGCATAAGGAATACTTCCTATTAATCTTATATATAAATAGGTTAAACAAATATAACTAACCTTAAATAATCTTGGTAGAAGATTGCCAAAAATTAATATTATTAAAATGCAAATAAACTGTGCAATTATAGTAAGAAAAACTGCATTACCTGTAGAAATCTTCATTTCATTTAGGTTGTTTTTTCCAATTTCTCTAGCTACTATAACATTATTTGATACTTGAATAGATTTTATAATAAGATTATAAAAAAATATTACTGATGTCATTGCACCAATTGCAGCAACTGCTTCACTCCCTAAAAAAGAGATAGCAAAAACATCTACCATTGATATTAGTGTGGTTAATACATAATCAAAAGCTGATGGGACTGATAAATCAAGTTGTCTTTTCATTATTTCTTTTTCTTTATACATTTTTTACTCCTATAATTAATATTAATTAATTTTAAATTAACATTAAATATAATATTATTTTTATTGCTACTAATTACTAATATAGTTATAAGCTTAATATCTAGATTGTAAGATGATGAAAATATAAAAATTTAAGCTAATATTACTATTTAGTATTATATTATGACGTAAGAAATATTTCAAGAAATTCAAATAGTATTGTATATAGAATAAAAATATATTTATCAGTTGATTAATCGAATTATTTTTAGCAGGAGTAGGAGAAAATCTTTTGCAAATAAACTCCCTAATTGCTCCGTCAAGTAAAATCGTCGCACATTGGCAAAACTTATTAATTGACTGAAAAAGGTCAATTTTTTTATTGCATTTTATTCAAAAGTAAATAGTTTATAAAATTGTCCTATCAAAATTATATAGATTGATGCTATCGCTATTATAAGCATTGTTTCAAAACATTGTACTACTTACATATATTTACATATTGTTACTTGTAATTATTAGAAAAAGATATCATTAACTTTGAATAAATAATAATTACAAGTGTTACTAAAAATAATAATATTTTAAATACAGTCATATTATTAAATAGGCTAGCAACAAATAGAATTATATATCCTACTATTCTCGAAATATTTAATATTATTTGCCAAGTTGTTTGATGTTCTACAATATAGTCATTTATTACTTTTTTATCTTCGTTTATAATATCATAATTCTTAGTTTCAGCAGTATTTAGTAATAAAACTAAGAATATACTGTTGCATAAATTATATATAATTATTGAAATTTTATTAATATTAAGTAAAAGTAATAATACACTTATTACCATAGCAATACAGCTGAACTTTAAAATTTTCTTATTACTTTTTAGTTTATATTGAAAAACATAAACTGATAGCATTGAGCATATAGAAAATATAGTTGTTAATATACCAAGACTAAGTGTTGTTTTAAAAGTCATTACAATTAGTATTGTAACCAATGTTTCTAATAGATAATTTACAATCCCATCACATACAGCTATTTTATATACTATTTTAAATTTATTATTATTTTTTATATATTTAATATATTCTTTTAAATCATATTTCTTATGACTTATTTTTTCTTTATCTTTAATTAATAACGAAAATAAAAATTGTATTAAAGATAATAATAGTACAATTTTAGCAATATAAGAAAAAGATGTTAGTTCTATTGACGCTCCAAATATAATTGGAAAAAATATTTTTAAAATTTTGCTTAATATTGATTTAATAGAGATGAAACTATTTTCAACATTCTGGGTATATTCATTAATTAATGGATGTCCAGCTACCCAAAATAATCCTTGTACAATTCCATAAAAAAATCCTAAATATGCATAGTAATTTGTTATTTTTTCTTTCAATAAAGCTATAATTAAAATATATACACAATATAATATTATCCCACATCTAAATATTATTACCTGTCTTCTATTTTTGATTGTTTTTGCAAAAATTAAAAAAGTAATTAATATTCCAATAAATGATAATATATAATAGATAGAAATTAATTTATAGTCATAATTAGTTAATGTTATAAAATAAGCTACCATAAAAGTGTTTAAAAACATATATAGAATATTGTTTATTAAACAAGCTCCTGTCAATCCTATTATACTTCTATTATTTTTTATTTTATCTTTCAATTTCATTTACTTATATACTCCTAATAATTATTCGCAATTTGTATTAATGCTTATTACAAAAATTAATATATCATAATATATTAAAAAGCTCAATAATTGTACAAATTTTTACAAAATGAAAAGCCTCCATTTAAATGAAGACTTTTCTACTTTGCGGATTCTCACAAAGCATTTTTTAAAATGGATTTTGTACATTAGCAGAGTTAAGTACCTGACTTTCGGAATTATAAGGAGCATTTTTTAAGTTGTACCAAATTAAAGTACATTTTGAAAATATATGCCTTCTTCTTATAAGCTTTTTCACACTTTCCTTGTCTGCTTCAGTTACAATAGGTGTATCCCGATATACTAAAATGCTATTTTCGCTTTTAGAAATCGGATTCCTTTTTTCGTAGTGAACAACATAAGTATAATTTTTTCCCATCTTAAAATTCCTCCTAAGCTTTTTAATACTTTAAGTATACCATATTTTACATAAAATGTCAAAAAATAATTTGCTGATTTGTGTTTAACTATACTTAAAAAAAGTATAGCATTTTTTATAAATATTTCTATAAACTAAAAAGCAGTCTATACAACATGATTGAATTATGTTATACTATAATAGTTAAAGATTGATTATTTAATATTAAGAAGGGATAATATGTTAAAAGATAAAAATATAGTTTTAGGAGTAACTGGGGGAATAGCAGCTTACAAAGCTTGTGAAATTGTATCAGGTTTAAGAAAACAAGGAGCTAATGTATATGTAATTATGACTAAAAATGCTACAGAGTTTATAACACCACTAACATTTATGACATTATCAAAAAACAAAGTAGTAGTTGATACTTTTGAAATACCAGACAGTTATGATGTAGAACATATTTCATTAGCAAAGAAAGCAGATTTATTTTTAGTAGCGCCTGCAACTGCAAATATTATAGGAAAGGTTGCAAATGGTATTGCTGATGATATGTTATCTACAACAATAATGGCAACAACGTCTAAAGTTGTATTTGCACCAGCAATGAATGATGCAATGTATAAAAACCAAATAGTACAAGACAATATTAACAAGTTAAAAAAATATGGATACTATTTTATTAATCCAACCGAAGGAATGCTTGCATGTAATACTAAAGGTATAGGAAGATTGGAAGAACCAAAAATAATAATTGAGAAAATAAATACATTAATGGAAGTAGGTACATTATGAAAAAAAATATAATTATAACTGCTGGAGGAACAGAAGAAAATATTGATAATGTAAGAAAAATAACCAATGTAGCAACTGGCAAATTAGGAGCCTTAATATGCAATAAGCTTTTAAAGGATAAAGAAAGTTTAATTAATAAAATATATTATTTGTCAACAAGAACAGCAGAAAAACCAGTGGAAAATAAAAAAATAGAATTTATTTCTATTGAGGGAGCTTATGACTTAAAAGAAAAAGTTCAATATTTATTAAAAAATGATAAAATAGATTATTTTATTCATAGTATGGCAGTATCTGATTATACAACGGACTATATTACTACTGCATCATTACTTGCAAAATATATTGAAGAAAATAACGATAAAAAGAGTACTCTAGAATTAATTAGGGAAAACAAAAATATATTAGATATTAATAATAAAATATCATCTATAGAAAATGACCTAATTATTAAGTTAAAACCTACTCCAAAAGTAATTTCGATGATAAAAGATATGAGCCCTGAGACTTATTTAGTAGGATTCAAACTATTAAATAATGTGTCTAAAGATAAATTATATGAAGTTGCTGATAAATTACGCATAAAAAACAAATGTGATTTAGTAATTGGAAACGACTTAACGGATATAAAGGGTAACTTACATAAAGCCTTATTTATAACAAATGATGGAGTAATTAAAAAAGCTAATTCTAAGGAAGAAATAGCTTTATATTTAGTTAATATTTTATTTGGGAATTGATTAATAAAAGAATATATAAATATATATTTAAAAAAAGATTAATATGCTTGAAAGAGTGTGTATTTATATGTTAAAATATTAATGAGATGTGGGTATAATTTAGTGGTAGAAACTGGTGCTTCCGACCCCAGCGCGCGGGTTCGATTCCCGCTACCCACTCCAGTCTAGGTGTTCTTATAGGATTTCATAGTTCTGTAAGAACTTTTTTCTTATTGTATAGGAAAAATCGTCTTTTATCTTGACTCCATATAAGATTTTTAAATTATTATATATTTATAAATAATAAACCTAGCACTAGAATTTTTTTCTGATTTGTGTTATAAACATAGAAAGAATTTTGGAGGATTATAATGGAAAAAGAATTAGAAAAAATATTAAAGAATGAATTTATAAATTTCAATGGAAATTATGCAATTTATGCCAATGACTACAAAGGAAATAAAATATCAATAAACGAAAATGAAAAATTCAATGCTGCAAGTTGTATAAAAATATTTATATTAGTTGAACTATTTAGACAAGTATATTTAAACGAAAAAAGTTTAGATGAAAAATTGAAATATGAAAAACATAATTTTGTTAATGGAAGTGGAATTTTACAATATTTAACTCAAGGATTAGAATTGTCTGTTAAAGATATAGCAACTTTAATGATGATAATAAGTGATAACGTGGCTACTAATGTTATGATTGATTATTTAGGAATCGATCATATAAATAAAACCATAAAAGATTTAGGGTGTTTAGATACTGAATTATATTGTAAATTTGAATCATGTGAAGATAAAGTATTTAGTATTACAACAGTTAAAGATTATAGCCATATATATGAGATTATAAATGAAGAAAAACTATGGAATAAATCAATATCTAAAGAAATAATAAATATTTTGAAAAATCAAAAATATCATGAAATGGTAGGAGATGGAATACCAAAAATATACACAAAGACAAATAATAATATTCTATATTATATAGCTTCAAAAAGCGGTAAATATAAAAGTGTTAGAAATGATGGAGGAATAGTTTCTACAAAATATGGAAATTATATATTAACTATTTTTATAAAAGATTTTTTAGATCAAAATTATTTAAATGATGAAGATATTTATAAATATGGAAAAAATATAAGCAATATTTTATTTAATAGATATATTGCTTTAAAAGGAAAATTTAATTAGAAAAAATGCAAAGTGATTTGATCTAAATGTATTTTTTATGTGGAGTGTATTTATAGATTTTATCAGCATTTGTAAATAATTCATATAAGAACACATCAATAAATGACGTATCTGTTCGAACTATAGAATAGATAGATACAAAAAAAACAGTAAAATTGAAGAATTGTAAAATTTTCAACAATACATCAATATTCTTACATTCCTAATTAGAATACACATATTTTATACATCGAATTGTGTCAAAAGGCAAGAAACTTAGTGCTTTTTAGCCAGAGTTTGTTGAAAATAGACAATTTTTATGATAATATGCTTTTAGAAAATAAAAATAAGAGGTCTAAAAGTGAAAATAAGTATAGATAATTGCACATCATATTTAAATAAAATAGATAATAAAACAAAATTATCAACTATTGCTAAAGTTTTAATAGTGGACCAATGCATAGGAAAAATTATAAGCATTTTTTTAGACACCTTTCTAGCCGCCTATTTTTATAAAATATCACAACAAAATATTTTTTATCTATCAGCTTATAATATAATTGGATGGATATTTGCAACAATAGGAGCTTTTTTAGTTGCAAATATCATAAAGAAAAAAAACAAAGTAAAATTATATAGATTTGGAACATTTATAAAGTCAATATATATTTTTATGATTATGCTATTAGGAGAGAAAATTATTGATTATGTTTATATTATTGGAATAATGTATGGCATTTCAACAGCAACAACAGGATTCCCATATAATATGATTGAATCTGAAAGTGTTTCAAGTCAAGAAAGAAGTAAATATATAGGTTTTGCTTCAGTAGCAACAGAGATAATAAGCTTAATAATACCAATACTATTAGGTGCTTATATAACATTTGAATCTTATCAAGTTGCCGCCAGTTTAATATTTATATTTTCTATTTTAAAATTAATTTTGAGTTTTAAAATTCAAAATATAAATGTTCAAAATAGTAAAGTGAACTTAAAGGGATTTTATAATATTTTTTACAAAGATTCCATTTTAAAAAAATTATATGGAATTGAATTCTTTAAAGGATTTAATAGATATGGAGTAATGAGTTTAGTAGTTTCACTTCTTATAATATATCAAAGCAATAATGAATTAGAACTTGGTAGTTGGACATCGTTATTTTCATTATTTACAATACTTACAATGTATTTGTTTGGTAAGTTTTATAAAAGTAATAAAAAAAGAAATTTACTAATATGTTCATTAGTAGCAATATTAATAAGTTCTGTGGCAGTTTTCTATAAAATAAACTTAATTACAGTTGTTATTTATAATATAGCCTATTATGTTTTTATGAATATTATTTTAAAAATTACAGAAGTAAATTTATTTGACTATTCTAATAAAGAACCTTTTAGAACAAAATTCAATACAGAATATTTTGTTTTTAGAGAATTATTTTTAAATACAGGAAGAATATTAGGATATACAGCTTTATTATTTTTAGTTGGATTTACTCAAGAACTTATTAA
This sequence comes from uncultured Clostridia bacterium, assembly GCA_947627485.1. Lineage (GTDB taxonomy): Bacteria > Bacillota > Clostridia > TANB77 > CAG-508 > CAG-452. The sequence continues at coordinate 11,773 of CANQWF010000015.1, read as the reverse complement.
TTTAAAGATAATTTTTGGATTAATAATATGTTCTGTAATAGCTACTATTTATTTAAGTTTAAAAGTAAATGATGAATAAACCACATTAAAAAGAAAATGTTTTCTTTTTCTCTAAGGAGGTTTCTGAAAATATGAAAAATAAAATTTCAGGATAAAATTATATATTAATAATTTGGCATATTATTTTCTGCAAATCAAATGATATACCTTTTAATAGTAAAGTGGATATATCCAACTTTACCAAATAAAATGTTAATGGTTACTGCAATGATTTTTGGGGCACCTTATAGTTGGTTATATAATTTAAAAACATATATAAAAAATGTAAAAATATAAAATTAGTATTTTTTTGTAAAATTACTTGACTTTTATTTTACTTTTACAAAAATCTCAAGTATAATAAATATAGGAAATGACAATTCCACAAAAGTGGTTTTGCCGATATAGAGTAAAAATTCACATCTAAATTGCCAAATTACAGATGTGAATTTTCTTTTTATTTATGTAGCCTGTTATCAACCCAGTTCTTATGTAGAACTGTAGCCAAGGCAACCTATTCAAGAACAAAGGATGGTCAAAGACCGCTTTGTTTTTGGTAATACATTAACATATAAAATGCTAAATTCATATAATATAACAGTATAGGCATTATATTCTATACAGTGAGGAGCTAGAAAAATGAAGAATACTAAAAACATCATAATAGGGGCATTATTAATTGTAATATTACTGATGGCAGTAGGTTATTCAGCATTTGCTACTCAATTAACTTTAAATGGAATAGCTGAAATTACGGGAATATGGGATGTAAAAATAACCTATATTGAAGCTCAAGAAATTAGTATAGGATGTGACCCAGGAGAGCCACAATATACCAACACGACTGCCACATTTAATGCTAAATTAGTAAAACCTGGGGATATAATAATTTATGAAATAACTATTCAAAATGCTGGAACTATTGATGCTACTTTAGATAAAGCATTATTCGAAGCTGATGATGTAAATGGCTCACCAGCAATTCGTTATACAGTTACAGAACCTGATAAGACTTTAAAAGCAGGGGAAGAAACAACAGTTACAATAGCTATTGTATATCCTACAACTACTAGTGAAGTGCCATCTGTAAAAACAAAAACAATAACAGGTGTCATAGAATATGTTCAAGAATGATAATTGTTATAAAAACAATAGGAGATTTTAATTTCCTATTGTTTTTAAACAAAGAAAGTTAGAGATATTATCTATTAAATGAAAAATAAAACAATGTAGTTTTAAGTAAAATAATGGAAATGAAGATAAGGTGAAAATTATGAGATATATAAAGAATAAAGGACTATTATTAATTATAACTATTTATATATTTATAACAATAAGCTTTATAATTATAGATACAATATTTTATACAAATATTGTAAATCCATTATTCTGGATTTCTATTTTAGTTTATCTAATATCGGACATAAAAAAAGGATATATTAGATTTTGCACAAATAAAAAATATTTTATATATATGACTGTAATTTCCTGTATATATATAGTTTTTTATTTTTATATGGGTTTCATATTTGGATTTTTAAAAAGTCCATATAATCATGGGATAATATCAATAATTAAAAATATAATTATACAAATATTACCAATAATTAGTATTGAAGTAACAAGAAGTGTTATTGCAATTAGAAATAAAGACAATAAAATAATACTGATAATATTAACAATTTTATTAATATTAGTAGAAATAAACTACAATACATTAATAAGCGTATTCTCTAATAAAGAAGAGTTATTTAAATTTATATGTTCTAGTATATTACCACAAATATCATTTGGTGCTTTATATACTTATTTAGCATTAAAAGGCTCATATTCATTCGCATTAGTATTTAGAATTTTTAAAGAATTATTTATTTTATTACTGCCAATTTTGCCAGACTTAGATTGGTATGTTATAGGCTCAAAAGATATAATATCAGCAGTATTAATTTACTTTTTATTTAGATATAAATTTACTAAAGAAAATAAGGATATAAGAGAAAAGGGCAAAAATCAATTTGCAAAAGTCAGTTATATATTAACACTTGTTTTATCTATTACATTAGTTTGCTTTATGTTAGGACTTTTCAAATATGAACCGATAACAATACTCTCTAGCAGTATGGTTCCCACATTTAATAGAGGGGATATTATTATTTATAAAAAATTAAGTGAAAATGAGTTAAATAAAATATCAGAAAATTCTATTATTATTTATAATTTAGAGAATAAGCACATTGTTCATCGTATTATAGATAAAATAGAAAATAATGGTGAAGTATTTTATCGAACTAAAGGCGACAGCAATAACGTAGCAGATACAAACTTAGTAGAAACAAATCAAATTCAAGGTATATATATGTTTCATATCAAATATATAGGGTTTCCTTCTGTTTGGTTATATGATTATTTTCATAATAAACATACCAGATTAGAAATAAAGTAAAGGAGTTATTATGGTAAAAAATAAAAGAAAATACAAAAGCTTTAAAAGAACAAGAATGAAAAGAAATAAAAAAATTTTACCTATTATTTTAATTAGTGTGATAATTATAATAATAGGAGTTATATTTGTAATATTAGGAATTAATTCTAGACAAAATATATTACCAATATATACTTATACAGCGCAAAAAACAAGTAATTATAAAGTTTTGCTAAAACCAAATGAATTTTATACAACTGAAACTCTTCCATCTGGAGGTTACTATGCTGCAAAATCAGTTAAGGAATATTTAATAAATTTAAAATATGATTTTATAGGAAAGAGTAATGCAAATATAGAATATAATTATAATATTATTGCAGAATTAGTTGGAACAGCAAAAACTAATGATGATCAAGGCAAAGAAGTTTGGAATAGAGTATTTACTCTTGTTGAAAATAAAAGTAATAAACAAGATGATATACAAGAATTTTTAATTGATGAAAATATTAATATTGATTATGAATATTATAATAATCTTGCACGTTCTTATGAAAAAAATTATGGAATAATAATTGATCCAGTTTTAAAAGTACGTCTAAATATTTCTCATAAAATTAATATACCTAATAAAGGCATAGATACTGTAGTAGACGATGATTATATTGAACTAGATATACCTATAACAAATAATGTAACTGAAATTAAGGAAAATTATGAAGACGTAACAAATAAAGATATAACGACAGAAGACAGAACATTTAATATTAATGAAATTATTTATTATATAATTGGTGGAATATTAATTTTAGGAGCACTATTAATAATTATAATAAAGATAATAAAAACAAGTAAAAATAAAATGACATTTGAAGAAAAATATAAATTTAATATTAGCAAAATTCTTAAATATTATAAAGAATTAATTGTTACTGTAACAAACAAACCAGATTTAACTAATTTAAAAGTCATGGACGTTTCTAGTTTAGATGACCTGATTGATGTAGCTGAACAAAGTCAAAGTAATATTATTCATTATGAAGTAGTTAAGAATGAAGAAAGTATGTTATATGTAATTGCTGATGGTTATGTGTATGTTTATGTAGTAACAGATGATGAATTAAAATAATTGCCAATGCAATGGGTGCGGTGCTAAAAAAGCTCCGTTTCCATTGGCAATTAATATTAATACCCACTAGCAGTTTCAGTTTGCATTGTAACTGTTATAACAGTTCCTTCTTCTACTTTCTTGCCAGCTGCTATGTTTTGACTAACAACTGTTCCAGATCCATCTAAAATAACATTTAAGTTAGATGCTTTTATAGAATTTATTACTTGTGCAGAAGACATACCTTTTAAATTTGGAACTTTTGTATTAGAACGCGAATTGTTTTTTGATGTATAAAGATAAACACTTGAGTCTTCTAATAGTGTAACACCAGGTTTTGGAACTTGGTCTATAACTAATGTAGAATTTTCATCTTCATCTCCACTTATTTTAACATTAAAACCAGCTGATTTTAATATAGATTTTGCCTCTGAAATTTTTTTATTTGTTACATCAGGAAGTATAGCTGTTTTAGTTGTAGTAGTTGTAGTAATTGTATTAGAATTATTATTAGAAGCAACTCCTAAATATGGAAGAACCTCTGATAATATTTGTTTAATAACAGGACCTGCAACTTGGCTTCCTTGATGACTATAGCCCTTAGGGTCATAAATTGTAACTAAAACAACAACTTGAGTATTTACAGTAGGAGACATAGCTATAAAAGAAGCAACATACCCTTCATCTTCGTTTCCAGATAAAGGCTCAGATGTACCAGTCTTACCACCAACAGAATAGCCAGATATTTTAGCATATTTACCAGTACCATCATTTACAACAGATTCTAACATATCCATTAATTTTTCAGAAGTTTCTTTGGATATAACTTGTCTTACGGGATTTGGTTCAATTGTTGTTATAGCTCCAGTATTGGTGTTTTTAATTGATTTTACAATACGAGGTTGCATTAATACACCTTCATTTGCTACTGCAGAAATGGCAGTTATTAATTGAATAGGAGTAATTGTAAATCTTTGTCCAAACGACATAGTAGCTACATTAAACTCATTAATAGTATTTTCATCAAAAAATACACTGTTTGATTCTCCATAAAAATATGGATTAGTAGTGTCAAAAAGTCCAAATCCTTTATAATATTTATATAATTTTTTAGCACCTATTTTTTTTCCAAGTTGTATAAATGCAGGGTTACATGAATTCTCAAGAGCTTCTCTTAAACTTTCTGATCCATGAGGCTCATAATATTTCCAACAACGCATTTTTATACCAGACACATTCTCAGAACCAGAACAGTAAAAATCAGAATGTTTATCAGGAGTGATTAGACCTTCTTCTAATCCAGCGGCAGCAGTTATTATTTTAAAGGTAGAACCAGGTTCATAAGTAGTTTGAACAGCTGTATTTTTCCACATATTGAACAAAGCATTATTTTTATCTTCAGAAGAAAGTTTATCCCATTTTTTCTTTAATTTAGAATTATTTATAGTAAAAGGCTCATTTAAATTATAGTCAGGATATGTAGCCATTGCTAAAACATCACCATTGGTTGGATTCATTATTATAACATTTCCACCATCTGCTTTGTTATCCGTAACAGCTTGTGCAAGATACTTTTCTGCTATAGATTGTACATTAACATCAAGCGTAAGTGTAACATCACTTCCGTTTTCAACTTCTACATAAGTTTGTTCTCCATTTGGAATTTCTCCATTTACTGAATCAGTAGCAGTCAAAACCTTTCCAGGCACACCAGCAAGAATATTATCTAATGTTGACTCTAAACCAGAAAGTCCAGAATTATCAGTACCAGTAAACCCAATAAGATTTGAAGCTAAGTTATTATATGGATAATATCTTTTTGTGTCTTCTTTAATGCTTATACCAGATGTTACATTATTATTTTCCATCCAATTTTGTAAAGATGTTATTTTATCATTTTCTACTTTTTCAGCTATTACAAAAGAAGAAGTTTTTGTATTTAATTTTTCTAATGTTTCAGAATAATCTAATTTGAAAATGTCACTAAATGCATGAGCCAAAATTTCTTTGTTTACTTCTGTACCATCGGAATACTCTAAAGCAGAAGGATTCACAGAAACAGTATCAACTCTGGCACTAATTGCAAGAGATTTACCAGTAGAATCATATAAAGTTCCTCTATTAGGGTTTATAGTTTTGCTAGATAATTGATTTTTTGTAGCAATTTCTTTTAAGCTTGCACCTTGAACAAATTGTAAAAACATTATACGCAAAACTAATAAAAGTAGTAAAATAAAACTTACTGAAAGGAATACAACCAACCTTTTTTGCCCTGCTATATCTATTTTAATTTTTCTTTTTTTTCTTTTCATACAAACACCTACTATTTAAAACTATATAAATTTTATATCATAATTATTTAAAAATCAATGCATAAATTGTTATTTGTAGAAATGTTTAATTGGTTCGTAGGAAAGGTTAATAATTATATGTTTCTCAGTTACGCGATCCAGCTTTCGTTACATGAAACTGTTGTTGCTTTTAGCAACTTACAGTTTCAGTAACGGAATTCGCGTTGGAAACAAATAATTATAACCTTCCCTAAAGAACCTAAAAAACAAACAACAATTTATTGGGTTGTAAAAAGTATCATGATTAGTGTATAATTATACAAGGTGATTATATTGAATGCATATACTGAAACAAAAGATATTTTAAAAAAATATAATATTGTAGCAAATAAAAGACTAGGGCAAAACTTTTTAATAGATGATAATATAATAGAAAATATTATTACTGCGTCAAATGTAAATAAAGATGACTTAGTAATAGAAATAGGACCAGGCCTTCGGAACTCTTACAAAAAGACTTATTGAAAATAGTGGGAAAGTTATATGTATTGAGTTAGATACAAGAATGATAGATATCTTAAATGAACGTTTTAAATTTTATAATAACTTTAAAATAATCAATCAAGATGTATTAAAAGTAGACATGTGCAAATTAATAAAAGAAAATAAAAATGATAATTTAAAAAATGCAAAAATAGTTGCAAACTTGCCATATTATATAACTACACCCATAATAATGAAATTATTAGAAGATAGATTGGATATTAAAAGTATAACAGTTATGGTCCAAAAAGAAGTTGCAGATAGACTAGTTGATAAGCCAGGTGGAAAAAATTCAGGAGCAATAACATATGGAGTAAATTATTATACAGAGCCTAATAAAGTAATAGATGTACCAAACACTTCATTTATACCTGCACCAGAAGTAAATTCTAGTGTTATAAAATTAAATATATTAGACAAACCATCAGTAAAGGTAGAAAACGAAGAATTATTATTTAAAATTATAAAAGTTGCATTTATGCAGAAAAGAAAAACACTTTTAAATGGACTTACTAATGGTAAATTAGGAACTAAAGAAGAAATAGAAAAAATGTTAACAGATTTAGGTTTTGATTTAAGGGTAAGAGGTGAAAAATTATCATTATATGATTTTGCAAAAATATCAGATTATATTGGCAAGAAATTGACAAAATAGCCATTTTAAGGTAAAATTAAATGGTAGGGATCTTAATAATTAAATAAACTACAATAATTAAAAATATGATTTTGATTTACAGATTTTAAGGAGAGAATAAGAAATATGCAAAATAATAACATGCAAATGTTTAAAAATATAGAAGCTAAAACAAAGGTATATCTTGCAGTAATTGCGATAGCCTTAATTTTATTGTGCATAAATGCTACATCATATATTATTCCAAGTATTATTTTATATGTTGCAATAGTTGTGTACACAATTTGGGTATATAATAAAAGAGAATCTGAGATATCTAGCTATATTAATGAACTTACAATTAGTATGGATTCAGCGGCAAAAAATACATTAATAAATTCACCATTTCCATTAATAATACTTGAGACAGATGGAAATGTTATTTGGAGAAGTTCTAAGTTTAATAAAGAATTTGCTAATGTTGGTATTAATAACTATATTGATGAAATTACAAAAGAGATAAAAATTGATATAGACAATAATAACAAACCAACAGTTGACAAAGAAATAGATATAGACGAAAAAACTTATCATATTATTGGTGACTATGTAAAAATAAAACAAAAAGACAGAAGAAAGACTAACAAATACATGACAATATTATATTTTATAGACATTACAAAAACAAAAGAATTATTAAATAAATATAATGATTCTAGAACTTGTATGGGAATTATAATGATTGATAATTATGATGAGATTATACAAAGAATTGCAGCAGAAGAAAAGCCACAAGTAATGGCAGAAATAGAAAAAATATTATATGATTGGGCAAATGAATCAAATGGAGTAATGATAAAAACCGAAAGAGATACTTTTGTATATGTATTTGAACAAAAACATTTAGAAGAAATGCAAAATGAAAAATTTAGTATATTAGATAAAATAAAAGAAATAAAGACTAGTGAAAAATTACAATTAACACTAAGTATTGCAATATCTAATGAAGGAGATACAAATTATGAAAAATATCAATCAGCAAATGATGCGATGGATATAGCACTTGGAAGGGGCGGAGATCAAGCAGTAGTTAGGAATGATGGAAAATATAATTTCTTTGGTGGAAAAGCACAAGAATTAGAAAAAAGAACTAAAGTTAAAGCAAGGGTTGTAGCACATGCTTTAGAAGAATTAATAAAAAAAGCAGAAAACGTAATAATAATGGGACATCAAAATGGAGATATTGATTCATTAGGATCTAGCTTAGGATTATATAGATTTGCTAGAACTATAATGGAAGATGTTTATGTAGTAAATAATACTAAAAATTTAGCAATTGATAGCTTTATAAACACATTAAATGAACAAGAAGAATATAAAAATATTATTTTAGATAAATCACAAGCATTGTCAAAAATAAATTCTAATACTTTATTAATAATTACAGATACACACAAAAAGAGTTTTGTGGAAATGCCTGAACTTTTAGATAAAACAGAAAATATAGTTATAGTTGATCATCATAGAAAGAGTGCAGACTTTATAGAAAATGCAACACTTACTTTCCACGAAGCATATGCTTCGTCTGCATCTGAATTGGTAACGGAAATTATTGAATATGGAACTAATGATATAGTTTTAAACCAAATAGAAGCAGAAGGATTATATGCTGGTATTATGGTTGATACAAAAAATTTCACATTTAAAACAGGTGTTAGAACTTTTGAAGCAGCAGCATATTTAAGAAAATATGGTATTGATATAATAAGAGTAAAAAAATGGTTCCAAAGTGATTTAGAAAGTTATAATGTAATTGCAGATATAGTAAAAAAAGCAGAAATAATAAATGACTCTATAGGAATTTCAGAATACGAAGAAAAGGATAAAAATGCTAATTTAATATGTGCAAAAGCTGCTGATGAATTACTTACAATTAGTAATATAACGGCATCATTTGTAATTGGAAATTTAGGAGATAAAATTTGTATTAGTGGACGTTCTATAGGGGATATAAATGTTCAAATTATATTAGAAAAACTTCGGTGGCGGAGGACATATTACACTTGCCGGTGCACAACTAGAAGGTATGACATTAGACGAAGCAAAACATGAACTTATAATAAGAATAAACGAATATTTTACAGAAACCACATAAAATACACATAAATCAAGTAAAAAATTAAAAATAAATGAAACAAATGAAAAAAATTAAGTAATTATATCACAAATTGCAAAAAACTTTTTCTAATTTGACAACTAGATATGACAAAAAAATCTATACAAAAGTAGTAGAATTAGGACAAGCGACTAAATTATATAATCGCAATTAACTTGTTTAGATTTTGTTATTTAGGAAGTTGAAATTAAAAAAGAAAAAGTTATTGAAGGTGGTAAGGATGTTTCAAAATATAATAGATGAAGAAATAAAAGAAGAAAAAAGTTTTGATACTGATAATAAAAAAATAAGAGTTATAAACGTTAAAAATTTATTTTCAGTATCTGATTTTGTTATATATGCAATTGCATTTATGGTTTCTATGGTAAGTTTTGGAGACGAGTTTGCTCCATTTGGACTTGCTATATTTGCTGCAGTTTGTAGTAATAGAATACCAGCAGGATTGGTATATATAGCAACTGCTTTAGGAACATTAATTGGATTTGGACCAAATGGATTTTTAAGTTACTTATTAACTACGTTATTATTTATAGTAATGACATTAATATTTAGACCAAAATTTGAGCAAGATAGAAACGAAAAACAAAAATTAGGTATATATGTTATGATTTCGGCATTTATAGTACAAGCAGGTAAAATGTTTTTTACAATGTTTTTAGTTTATGATTTATTAGCAAGTTTTGTTTTTGCAATTCTTACATATATATTTTATAAAATATTTGTAAATTCTATTACAGTTATAAAAGAATATGGTATAAAACAAGCATTTACAGTAGAAGAAGTAATGGGTGCAAGTCTTTTATTATCAATTGCAATTTATTCTCTACATGGATTAAATATTTTTGGATTATCAATTAGCAATATTTTAAGTATTATGTTGGTATTATTTTTAGGATGGAAAAATGGAATGCTAGTTGGGGCAACAGCTGGAATTACAATAGGAATGGTACTAGGAATTATAGGGTCATCAAGTCCAGTTTTAGTTGCGTCTTATGCGATATCTCGGAATGATAGCTGGAATATTAAATAAACTTGGTAAAATAGGTGTTATTATAGGATTTGCTTTAGGAAATGCAATTCTTACTTATGTAGCAAATGGTAATACAGTTCCAGTAATAACAATTAGAGAAATATTAATAGCTTCACTAGGGCTATTAATACTTCCTAAAAATATCAATATTGATATATCAGATATAGTAGGTAGAACCAAACTTCTTCCTACAGTAGGTGGACAGATTGAAGGAGATAAAGAGACAATATATAAATTAAATACTGTTTCTGAAACAATTTCAGAAATGGCTAAAAGTTATAGTGAAGTTGCTGCAACAACAATAGAAACAGATGAAGAACTTAAAAATGATAGCATGCAAAATTTTAAAGAAGAATTATTAAATAATATAGAAGAGTTATCAGATAATTTGTTATATGAAGACATTATATATGATGATGACTATATTTTAGATAATATATATAATTTATTGGAAGAAAAAGAAGAAATAACAAAAGAAGAATTAATAAAAATATTTGAAGATAATAACAATTATATTATAGGAATAAACGAAGAAGATGAAAGAAGTAAACGAATTGAAAATGATATAATGCAAATTGTAAAAGTAATAAATCATACATATAGAATAAATAAATTGAATTTAATTTGGAAACAAAAAGAAGCAAGCAATAAAAAAGTACTTGCAAATCAACTTCGGTGGTGTATCAAAAGTTATATCTTCACTTGCAGAAGACATAGAAGATAAAGAAAAGAATGATGAAGTAAAAAGCGAAAAAGCAAAATTTAAAATAGAAGTAGCATCAAGTACTGCTACAAAAAACAATAGTGAAGTATCAGGAGATACAAATGTACAAACAAAACTACGTGATGGGAAATATATGATGGCAATAAGTGATGGTATGGGTTCAGGACCAAGGGCAAAAAAAAGTAGTTCAACAGTTATTAAAATGTTAAAAAGACTTCTTACTACAGGGTTTGATAAAGATGTATCAATAGGACTAATTAATTCATCTGTAAACTTAAATTCTAACGAAGAAACGTATGCAACAATTGATATATCTGTATTTGATAGAAATAATGGCAATATAGAATTTATAAAAAATGGAGCATGTCCAACATTTATAAAATCAAATAATAATGTAGAAGTTGTAAAAGCGGTATCACTTCCTGCAGGTATTGTAGATAATATAGATTTAGTAGTATACGATAAGGATCTAAAAGGCGGAGAAATCATAGTAATGTGCAGTGACGGAATATTAGAATCAAACGAAGAACTTACTAATAAAGAAATTTGGGTAAAAGAACTACTAGAAAATATAGAAACAGATGACATTCAAAGAATTGCAAACATTTTGTTACAAGAGGCTATAGACAATGGACTAGGAGTTGCAAAAGACGATATGACAGTACTTATAGCAAAAATAGATAAAATATAAAAATTAAAACAATATAGAAAATGACGAAAGAATGTGAAACAAAAACGATAAAAAATCATAAAAATTGTGACTGGTAAGTGAAAATGTCTCAAATTTTTATAATGTTGGCAAATAAAAATGTCTTAAATTAACAAAA
>CANQWF010000014.1 GCA_947627485.1 uncultured Clostridia bacterium | reverse complement strand
AAAAAGACTCACATCTGTACTTTGACGAGTAGATGTGAGTTTTCATATATTCTCGGCAAAACCACGTTTGTGGAATTGTCATTTCCTATATTTATTATACATATATTATTTAATTTTGTCAAATGCTAATTTTTTTATTATTTATTTTTTCAATAAATTCAAATAAGCTATAACATTCTATAAAGAAAAATGTCTTTATAGAACACTAAATCCCATAAAAACACTCAAACTGGTGCGAGTAATGGGACTTGAACCCATACGCGTATTCACGCACATGCCCCTCAAACATGCCTGTCTGCCAATTCCAGCATACTCGCATATAAATATTATACAATTTATATTATATAATTTCAATATTAATATAATATCAAAAGGAGAAGAAATAAATTTCTTCTCCTTTGATGGGTAAGTTTTGTCCATTCATTCTGTATAAAAACGAATATTTTTACAATAGATGAATGAAGTCTCATCGCATTTGCACTGTCTGGGTAAAATAATATTATCAATTGATTTACACCCAGAAAATGCATAAGGTGCTATATACTTTAAAGTGCTTGGGAACCGAATGGAATATCCCAATTTTTTGCACTGTTCGAATGCACTATAGGCGATTTCTGTTAAATTTGTTTCAGAGAAATTAACACTTCTAAGCCTTTTGCAATTCGAAAATGCAAAAGTACCTATTTTGATTAATGTTGTTGGCAATTTAACAGATTCTATATGTTTATTGTTACAAAAAGCGCATGGATCTATTGCAGTAATTCCTTCAGGAATTACCACCTCCTTAGATGATCCAGTATAACTTTTTAAAATGTTGTCTGATCTTAAAATAAAATCATTCATTATAAGAACCTCCTTTTTATATTAACTAATTATAGTTTTTATATAAAGCGAACCCTTACCCACAAGTTCGCAAAAACATAAATAAAACAAATTATGTTTACAATTTAATTATAACAAAATTAGGGTTTTGTGTCAATTATAGCAATAATTTCATAAATTTTAAAAAAAATGTTGTACTTTTCTTTTTTTCTTTATATAATATATAAGTACGTTTAAAAGGAGGAATGGTGATGAGTTTTATACAAGACATAATGAGTAGAGCTAAACAAGATATAAAAACAATAGTATTACCTGAAGCAACAGATATAAGAACACTTAAAGCAACAGATAAAATTTTAAAAGAAGCATTTTGCAGGATAATACTAATTGGAAACAAAGAAGAAATATTAGATTTAGCAAAAGAAAATAGCTTAGATATTTCAAAAGCAGAAATAATAGAACCAAGTAAATCAAAAGACTACGAAGAATATGTTAATGCTTTTTATGAACTAAGAAAACACAAAGGAATGACAATAGAAAAATCTAAAGAATTAATGCTTGACCCAGTATTTTTTGGAATGATGATGGTAAAACAAGAAAAAGCTGATGGATTAGTATCTGGAGCAGCACATTCAACAGCAGATACTTTAAGACCAGCACTTCAAATTTTAAAAACAGCGCCTGGAACAAAATTAGTATCAACTTTTGTTGTAATGGCAGTACCAAATTGTGAATTTGGGGAAGATGGAGTATTCTTATTTTCTGATTGTGGATTAAATCAAAATCCAAATTCGGAAGAATTATCAGAAATAGCAATATCTACAGCCAAAAGCTTTAAACAAATAATTGGAAAAGAGCCAAGAATAGCAATGCTTTCATATTCTACAAAGGGAAGTGCAAAAGCAGAAGAAGTAGATAAAGTAAGAATAGCAACAGAAATTGCAAAGGAAAAAAATCCAGAATTATTAATAGATGGTGAAATGCAATTTGATGCAGCAATTATCCCAGCAATAGCTAAATCAAAAGCACCAGAAAGTAATGTTGCAGGAAAGGCAAATACAATAATATTCCCAGACTTACAAGCTGGTAATATAGGATATAAATTAGTAGAAAGATTGGCAAAGGCAGAAGCATATGGTCCAATATGTCAAGGAATGGCAAAACCAGTAAATGATTTATCAAGAGGATGTAAGGCAGAAGATATTGTGGGAGTTGTGGCTATTACGTGTATCCAATCCCAAGACATATAAAAACAAATGAAAATCGGCATCTTGCACATTTTATATCAACAATAAAATCCTCAATGTACCCTATGTACACTTCCGGTTTTATTGTTTCAGAAAATGCACAATATACCAATTTTGATTTGTTTTAAATAAAAATTAAATAAAGAAATAAATAAAATAGGAAGGAGATAAAAGAATGAAAATTTTAGTAGTAAACTGTGGTAGTTCATCATTAAAATATCAATTAATTGATAAGGATAATGATGAAGTACTTGCATCAGGAAAATGTGATAGAATAGGTGTAAAAGGAATTGAAAGTCCTTTTATTGAATACAAAGGAAAAGATGGAAAAAAATTAACAAAAGAATTAGACTTGCCAAATCATACAGTTGCATTTGAAGAAGTTGTAAAATATTTATTAGATTCAGAAGTAGGTGCAATAAAAGATTTATCAGAAATTAGTGCAATAGGTCATAGAATAGTGCATGGTGGACCTAAATTTACATCATCAGTATTAGTTACAGATGAAGTTATGGAAGAATATAATAAAGCTATAGAATATGCACCACTACATAACCCAGCACATTTACAAGGAATTAATGCATGTAAGAAAATAATGCCTGAAATACCACAAGTATTAGTATTCGATACAGCATTCCATACAACTATACCACAAGAAGCAGCGTTATATGCAATACCTTATGAATATTATGAAAAATATGCAATAAAAAGATACGGTGCACATGGTACATCACACAAATATATAACAAAACAAGCTGCAAAAGTATTAGGTAAAAATATAGAAGATATAAATATAATATCATGTCACTTAGGAAATGGATCTAGTATAGCAGCAATAAAAAATGGTAAATGTGTTGATACATCAATGGGACTTACACCACTTGAAGGATTAGTTATGGGAACAAGGTCAGGAGACTTAGATCCAGCAATTTTAGAGTTTATAATGAAAAAAGAAAACTTAAATATTGACGAAATGATGACAATATTAAATAAAAAATCAGGTCTATATGGAATATCTCAAGTTACTGGAGACATAAGAGATTTAAAAGGACTAATTGCAGAAGGAAACGAAAAAGCAAAACTTGCAATAGACATGTTTGCATATAGAGTAAGAAAATATATAGGTGCATATATGGCCGTGCTAGGACATGTAGATGCAATAATATTTGAAGGTGGAATAGGAGAGCACAATCCAGATGTAATTTCAAAAGCTCTATCTGGATTAGATGAATTAGGAATTAAATTTGATAATTCCCATATTAATGATGAAATGTACGAAGGAATAATTAGCACACCTGATTCAAAAATAAAAATGTATATAATACCAACAAACGAAGAACTAGAAATAGCAAACGAAACAATGGAATTAGTAAAATAAAAATCAAACATTAAATTGGGGACAGGTCGTTTTTTCCTGGTTTTTGGGGACAGGTCAAAAAAACCAGGAAAAAACGACCTGTCCCCATTTCCTGGTTATTCATTAATATATCCATATTTTTTCATTGCATTAATAACTTGAATTCTTCTTTCTTCTCCAAGTTCATCATTTTCAGAATATATACTTGGAGCATTTGGAAGTCCTGCCAAATAACTTGCTTCATTTAATGTTAAATCATCTGGAGTTTTATTAAAATAGCCTTCTGAAGCGTCATATATACCATAATATCCATTACCAAAATACATAAGATTTAAATATAGTTCTAGAATATCATCTTTTGAATAATTTTTTTCTAAATCAAAGGCAACAAATATTTCTGCAATTTTTCTAGTAGGCGATTTTTCTTGTGTAAAATATAATAATCTGCCTACTTGCTGAGTAATTGTACTTGCACCATAATCTAAAGATTTCCTTTTAAAATTAACATATGTAGAACGCATAACTGATAGAAAATCTACTCCATTATGATTGTAAAATCTATGGTCTTCAATTGCTATAACAGCATTTTTATAATCATCTGCAATATCACTTAAATTTGTATAATTATTATTAGCTCTAACTTCTTTTACTCTATCTATTAAAGATGTTTCATCAATTGCTTGTTTGTATTTTAAATATCCTAATCCAGCAATTATTGAAAATAGTATAAATAATAATAAAATAATCCAAAATAATAATTTAAAAACAAATCTTTTCACAATAAAATACCTCTACAATATTTTTAAGCAAAATATATATTAAACACAATTAATTATACACCAATATAAACAAAAAAACATTGTTTTTAAAAAAATCTTAATATATAATGAAAAATGAAGGGAAATGGTGAATAAAATGATAAAAACATTAATTGTATCAGGCGGTAATATAGAAAAAGAGTGTTTTAGTAAAATTTATATAAATAACAAATTTGACTATATTATAGCGTCAGATAAAGGACTAGAGACATTAGATAAATATAATATAACACCAAACTATATAATAGGAGATTTTGATTCTGTAAATAGAGAAATATTAAATAAATTTGCAAATAAAAAAGATATAGAAGTAAAAGAATTAAATCCTGAGAAAGATTATACAGATACACACATGGCACTTAAATTAGCAACAGAATTAAATAGTACTGATATAACAATAATGGGTGCAATTGGAACTAGAGTAGACCATGTACTTGCAAATATACATATATTAAAAGAAACTTTGGATAAAAATATAAAATGTACAATTATAGACAGTAATAATGAAATACAATTAATAAATAAAACAACTATTTTAGAAAAAGACAATAAATATAAATATATATCTTTAATACCATTTACAACAAAAGTAGAAGGAATAACATTAAAAGGACTAAAATATCTTTTATCAAATGCTACTTTAGAAATAGGTCATAGTATAGGTGTGAGCAATGAACAAATAGAAAAAAATGCAGTTATAGAAGTTAAAAATGGAATTTTAATTTTAATTAAATCAAAAGATTAAATAAGAAAAACATTCCTACCACTCACTCTTGTAGACATAAATTCATATAATATATGGATACACATAAGAGGGGAGGACTTTGTATAATGTTACTTGTTGGAAAAAAAGTAGGATTTGCTTTAACTGGTTCTTTTTGTACATTTGAAAAAACAATTCCACAAATTTCAAGACTAATAGAAGAAGGAGCAGAAGTTTTACCAATAATGTCATTTAACAGTTACAATATCGACAGTAAGTTTGGAAAAGCAAAAGACTTTATTGAAAAAATAGAAAATATAACTGGTAAAAAAATTATTCACACAATAGAAGATGCTGAACCAATAGGACCAAAAAGATTAACAGACATTATGGTTATAGCTCCATGTTCTCGGGAATACAATGGGAAAAATGGCAAATGGAATTACAGACACACCAGTTCTTATGGCTGCGAAATCGCATTTAAGAAATGAAAATCCTTTAGTTATAGGGGTATCAACAAATGATGGTCTCTCACGGAAGTGCCGAAAATATAGGGAAATTATTAAATAGAAAACATATATATTTTGTTCCATTCAGACAAGACAATCCAATTACAAAACCACGCTCATTAGTCTTTGATCCAAAATATATTTTAGATACTATTTTAAAAGCATTAGAAAGAGAACAAATTCAACCAATACTATTATAAAAATATAGTAGCCACCTTAAATTAAACAAATATGTAAAATAAAAAACACTTATAATTATCTTATAGGTGTTTTTATAATGTAGTAGGTGCGAATATAGATAAAAAGAGTATATAAAAAATCAAATTTTAGGAAGACTAAGAAAAATTTTTTTGGAATATTATCAATTTTATTTGGAAATAATAATATAATAACATTGACAATGTATATACATTGTGATACAATATAAAAAGATAAAGGGGGGAATTAGTATGGCTAAAACAGATACACTAAATATAAGAATTGAACCTAAATTAAAAAAAGAAGTTGAAACTACTTTAAATGATTTAGGAATGAATATAGCAGAAGCAGTAACAATATTTTTAAAACAGGTTGTAATGACTGATAGTATTCCTTTTATGATTAGAAAACCAAAATTAAATGCTGAAACAATAAAGGCAATAGAAGAAGTAGAAAAAGGCAAAAATTTAAGCAAAGGTTATACAGATTTAAAAGAAATGTGGGAAGATTTAGAAAAAGAGGATTAATAAATGATAGTAAAATACAGTAATTTATTTAAAAAAGATTACAAATTAATGAAAAAACGTGGATTAAATATGCATCTTTTGCATGAAGTTGTTGAAATGTTAGCTAAAGAAATTCCACTTCCAGATAAATATAAAGATCATTATTTAACAGGAAATTACAAACGGATTTAGAGAATGTCACATACAACCTGATTGGCTATTAATATATTCAATTAATAAACAAGAACTAGTATTAACGGCAATTAGAACAGGTTCACACTCAGATTTATTTGAATAATGAGATATCTTTGATATTAATATAAACGAATAAGCAAAACAAAAACACTTATAATTATCTTATAGGTGTTTTTTTATATATGTAAATTAGTAGATATAAACATAGCAAGAACTATTGTCAAAAAAATATAATAAAAGAAATGTTACCAGTCAGACTTAAAAAATAAAACAGTAGAGAAAATGTAGGGGTCGGCACCGTAGGCGTGTCTGTGAGAGAAAGAACATATAGAGATGTTAATACTATTAAAACAACAAAAATAAAATAACAAAAAAACTATTGACAAAAGGCAAAGAAATAAAATAGAATAAAACAAAAGTATAAATAAAAGAAACATAAAACAAAAGAAAGGAAGAAAAACATATGAATAATAAAGAATTAAAACCAATTGCAAACTGTAGGGGCGTTCATTGGACGCCCGCACTTCGGAGAAAATGCCTTAGAATCTCCAAAGGAATACACAAATTCAAAATCCAAAATCAAAACACTAACTTCTGACCACAAAGGAATCACACTAATAGCTTTAATAATCACAATAATCGTAATGCTAATACTCGTAGCAGTAACAGTAACTGTAGCAATAAATGGTGGATTATTCAGCACATCAAAGAAGGCAACAACAGAAACACAGTATCAAGAAGACAGAGAAATGTTACTTTCAGCAGTAATAGGAGCAATAAACAAAGATGCAGAAGTAGATTTTGAAAAATTAGATGCAAATCTGCCAAATGGATTTACAGGAACAGATGGAGAATACAAGAGCAAAGATGGAAACACATTCTATGTAAATAAGAATGGAAATATAATAAAATCAGTAACAGTAACTGTTGGCACAGAAACAGTAATGTTAACACCAAAGAATGTAGGAGAGTACTTAGGAAAAGTAGTAACAAATTATACAGGAAAATCATCTATAACAATAGGTGAAAGTGAGCCATACACAGTATCACCAACATATAGATTATACTATATAGATTTTGATAATAAATATGGGGATGGAGAAGGAACAGTATACTTAAAAGCAGATTGTACAGGAAGCGGATATCAATTACCTACAACAGATACAGCAACATCAACAGATTTAAATGTGAAAATAATAAATTTAAACCCAGAATTATATAAAAATGGAAATCCACCAAGTGAAGATAATGTAAACATGAAAGCAGTAATATGGCTAACAAATACAAATAATTGGAGTGATTTAAAGCCAGAAACGTTTTCTGATGGAATAACAGAACAAGATATAAATTATATAGTAGGAGCACCAAGTTTAGAAATGATGATGGATAGTTATAATACACATTACAACTTATCAGGTGATGAGCCAGACATGGAAACAAAATTAACTGCAGATTCACCAAGAGTAAAGTTATTCTATAAATATCCTTATGATGAACATAACTATGGATATGGAGTTGGGCCAGGGTACGCAACTCAATATGATAAACAGTATTCTTCAACTTATTCGTTAAAAGATGACGAACTAGTAGGCACTATGTACCACCCGGGTAAAAATTCATTCTCTTGGTTATCATCGCCTTCCGCTTGTGAACGTGACTATGTGATGAATGTAGAAGGCTCAAATTATGCTTGTGCTCGGTAGATACAACCCTAACAGTGGTATAATCTGTCCATTAGTTTCTCTTAAATCTTCAGCAAACCTAAAATTGCAATAATTGTATTTAATTTATGAAATATCTGTAAGGGCGCATGATTGCGCCCTATTAAAATTGCACATTGGGGACGTGAAAGATGTGCATGAAATGGACTAAAAAATGTAAAATCATGTCATTTAAAATTTATTGTAATGACATGGTTTTTTATGTATTATACCTTGACAGTTTTTATTAATCAATGTTAAAATATAATAGTACAGAAAGTTAAAATATATTCTAAAATAATTAAATTATAGGTTATATATTAATCTGAACATTGAAAATTAAATAGAAAGAGGTGCATTGTTTATGAATGTAACATTAATAGCAGTAGTCACCTTTCTTATCTCAGCAGCTATTTGTATACCATTGGGAATGGTAATAAGAAAAAAAACAGCTGAATCTAAAATAAAAGGAGCAGAAAGCGAAGCATCAAGAATACTTGCAAATGCTCAAAAAGAAGCAGAAAATGCAAAAAAAGAAGAAGTATTAAAAGCTAAAGAAGAAATCCTTAAATCAAGAAATGAATTAGATAAAGAGATTAAAGAAAGAAGAAGTGAAGTTGGACTACAAGAAAAAAGAATAATACAAAAAGAGGAAAACTTAGATAAACGTTCAGACATATTAGAACGTAAAGAAAAAGATTTAGAAAAAAGAATTCAAGCAAGTGAAGAAAAAGAAAAAGAATTAGAAGAAATTTACGAAGAACAAACAAAAAAATTAGAAGAAATTTCAAGACTATCTAAAGAAGAAGCAAAAGTAATGTTATTAGAACAATTAGATAGAAGACTTTCTGATGAAAAGGCACTACTTATAAAAGAATCAGAAAACAGAGCAAAAGAGGATGCAGCAAAAAATGCAAGAGAAATTGTTGGTTATGCAATTGCAAAATGTGCTGCAGATCATACATCAGAAACTACTGTCTCAGTTGTTGCTCTTCCAAACGATGACATGAAAGGAAGGATAATTGGAAGAGAAGGAAGAAACATTAAAACCTTAGAAACTTTAACAGGAATTGATTTAATCATTGATGATACACCAGAAGCAGTAATACTTTCAGGATTTGATCCTTTAAGAAGAGAAGTTGCTAAAATAGCTTTAGAAAAACTTATTGAAGATGGAAGAATTCATCCAGCTAAAATTGAAGAAATGGTTGAAAAGGCAAAAGAAGAAGTAGAAAATATAATTAAGCAAGAAGGAGAAAGAGCTGTTTTAGAAACTGGAGTTCATGGATTACATCCAGATTTAATTAAATTAATTGGTAAATTAAAATACAGAACAAGTTATGGACAAAATGTTTTAAATCATTCAATAGAAGTTTCGAATTTAGCTAGAATTATGGCAGAAGAATTGGGATTAAATCCAAAAATTGCTAGACGTGCAGGATTGCTACATGATATAGGAAAGGCCCTAGACCATGATATGGAAGGAACACATGTAGAGATAGGTGTTGATGTATTAAAGAAATATAAAGAAAATGAAATAATAATCAATGCTGTTGAAGCACATCATGGTGATGTAGAACCAAAAACAATAGAAGCTGTATTAGTTCAAGCAGCTGATGCAATTTCTGCATCAAGACCAGGTGCAAGAAGAGAAACTTTAGAAGCATATATTAAAAGACTAGAAAAACTCGAAGAAATAGCAGATTCTTTTGAAGGAGTGGAAAAATCATTTGCAATACAAGCAGGACGTGAAGTAAGACTTATAGTAAAACCAGAAAAAATATCAGATAGTCAAATGGTAATACTAGCAAGAGAGGTTGCAGAAAAAGTAGAATCAGAAATGGAATATCCAGGACAAATAAAAATAAATGTTATTAGAGAAACAAGAGCAATAGAATATGCAAAATAAAAAAAGTGGTGCTGTGTAAAAACAGTACCACTTTTTTGCTATCGGTTGAGAATGAGAATATTTTTTCCTCTAAGTATCACATAATGATTAAGGAATAATACTTCAAAATCTTCCCCATTATATGTATTCAAAAAATTTTTAAATCTTTTTAAAGATTCAGAATTTTTTGAAAAAATAGGAGCTTCGAAGCATAGCTCATCTTCGCTAATTACCCGATTTTTTCTGTCGTAAACAACAACATTTTTTTCAGCAATGCGAGGGAATTTATTAGAATTTAACCCAGCTGCTGAAATGATTTTTGCAAACTTCATAATATCCCTCCTTTGTATTTTACCTAAAAGGTAACGACATAATAATTATACCACAATTTATACTATAATTCAAATTATTACAATTGATAAATTACAAAATTTATAGTATTATATAATATATTACGAAATTTTAGAGGTGATAGCAAATGAAAATCTTATTAATTGGAGATATTGTAGGTACAAGTGGTGTTGATAAAGTAAAAAATACTCTACCTAAATTAATAAAAGAAATGGAAATAGATTTTGTTATAGCAAATGGAGAAAATAGTAGTGATGGTATGGGAATTAATTCGAAAATTTTTAAAGAATTAATTTTATCTGGCGTAGATGTTGTAACAATGGGAAATCATACATGGGGAAAAAAAGATATATTTAATATAATTGATAATAAAAAACTAATTAGACCAGCAAATTATCCAAAAGATGTTGTAGGTAATGGTTATGGTATATACGAATGTAATAAAAAGAAAATTGCAGTAATAAATTTAATTGGAAGAGCAAGTATGAATGTATTATCAGAAAATCCATTTATTACAGCAAAAGAAATAATTGATAAAATAAATACAGAAGTAGATGCGATATTTGTAGATTTTCATGCAGAAGCAACTGCAGAAAAAATAGCAATGGGATACTATTTAGATGGAAAAGTAACATGCGTATTTGGAACACATACACATGTTGCAACAGCTGATGAAACAATATTAGAAAATGGTACAGCATACATCACAGATATAGGTATGACAGGACCTAAAAAATCGGTAATAGGAATGGATGTGGATGCTTCAATTAAAAGATTTGTAACAACACTTCCAGAAAGATATAAAGTAAGTGATGATAAAGAAGTTTTATTAAATGGGTGTATTGTAAGTTTAAATAGCGAAACTTGTCGAGCAGAAAAAATTGATAGAATAAAATTATAATATTTGGCGAAATACCAGCATTATGCGCGATGAAAACTTCCTATTTTTTCCAAAAATATATAGACAATATTTGTAAAATATATTATAAATATAGAGTAACAAATGAAACAAAAAATAGAGTTACAAAAAATAATTTTAGGAGGCAAAAAATGGAAGTTTTAAAAATTTCATCAAAATCAAATCCAAATTCAGTAGCAGGAGCAATTGCAGGATTAGTTAAGGAAAGTAACAAGGCAGAGATGCAAGCAATAGGAGCAGGAGCGTTAAATCAAGCAGTAAAAGCCGTTGCTATAGCAAGGGGGTTCGTAGCTCCAGCAGGTGTTGACTTAGTTTGTATACCAGCATTTGCAGATGTTGAGGTAGAAGGGGAGAATAGAACTGGAATGAAGTTAATAATAGAATCAAGAAAATAGGTTATTAAGTATGGGCCATGTGTAATATTACTATATATTTGGTACAAATCTTAATAAGAAAATAAAGGGGGGCTAGTTATAATATTGGTCCCCTTTTTGTTAAATAAGGAGGAGCAAATTGAAAACAAATGTATTTAAATACATTTTCTTTACTATAGTAATTTTTATGATAGGACTAGCTGTATATCTATTATATAAGGATGGTAACAACCAGATTTATGCAATAGGAGATAATGAACTTGAAGTTAATATTGTTAGAGAATTAAATATAGGAATTTGCAACTATGATACTATAAATCCAATACTTAGTAAAAATAGAGACGTTCAATATATAGACAAACTTATCTTTGAACCATTATTAGATATAACAAACGACTTTAAAATAGAAAATGGATTAGCAGAAGAATTTTCAAAAATAAATGATACAACATATATTGTAAAATTAAAAGATGATGTTTATTTTCATGATGGAGAAAAGTTTACATCAGACGATGTAATTTTTACAATAAATAGTTTAAAAAACAATAACATTGATTCTATATATAAAGAAAACGTAAAAGATATACAAGAGTTACAAAAAATTGATGACTATACATTAAAAATAATTCTAAATCAAGAAGTTGAGTTTTTTGAATATATGATGTGTATACCGATAATTGCACAACATTCGTATAACGAAAACTTAAGTTCAAAAACAGAAATACCCATTGGTACAGGTAAGTTCAAAATAACAAAAATAGAAGGAAATAATATAATAATAGAAAAATTTGATTCTGAAAGTGAAACAAAAATTAATACAATAAATTTAGTGTTAAAAGAAAACGCTAAAGATTTATATACATCAATAGAAAAAAATGAAATAGATTTAATGATTACAAACAATATAAACTACGAAGGATATATTGGAAGTATAGGGTACAATGTAACTCAATGTGTAGGTAGAGAATTTGATTACCTAATTTTAAATAATAAAAATCCAATATTGAATAATAAAAAAGTAAGAAAGGCTATATATTATGCCATAGATAAAAATCAAATTAATTATAATATATATAATAATAAATATAATATTTGTAATTTCCCACTTAATTATGGAAGTTATCTGTATAATTCAGATGTGAATATAGAATATGATTTAAATAAAGCAAAAGAAATGCTAATAGAAGAGGGGTGGGTTTTAAAAAATAATATTTGGAGAAAAAATTATAGAAACTTAAATCTTAGATTACTTGTAGAAAAAGATAAAGAAAAGAGAATGCAAGTTGCACAAAATATAAAAGAACAACTAGAAAAGATGGGTATATCTATTAACATTATATCAGTTAACACCAATCAATTTAACAATTATATAAAAAATAAAAATTATGATATAATTCTTACAGGTAATATTATATCAAACAATCCAAACATAAACACATATTTTAATAGTGAAAACATGTCAAATTTTAGTAATGAGCAAATTAATAATTTATTATTAGAAATAAAAAATATTGATTCTCAAGAACAAAGTTTAGAAGAAAAATACACAAAGATTGAAGAAATATCCAAAGAAGAAATGCCATTTATTAGCTTATATTTTAATAGTATATTTATAATATCTAACAAAAATTTAAAGGGAGATTTAACAGGAAATTGGTATAATATATTTTATAATATTGATAATTGGTATAAAATAGAATAATATTAATAATAAAATTAAAAAAATACTTGACAAAATAAATTTATCATATATAATATAAAACAAACATACGTTTGAAAACAAATAATTGCACTAAAATGGGAGGAATAAAAATGAGTGATGAAAATTTAGAAAAGAAAAAAGCATTAGAAATAGCATTAGGACAAATTGAAAAACAATTTGGAAAAGGTTCTGTAATGAAACTTGGAGAATATAAAGCAATGAATGTAGAAGCAATTCCAACAGGAGCATTAGGGTTAGATATAGCGCTTGGAATTGGTGGAGTTCCTAGAGGAAGAATAATAGAAATATACGGACCAGAATCTTCTGGTAAAACAACACTTGCACTTCATATAATTGCAGAAGCACAAAAAATGAATGGAGAAGCAGCTTTTATAGATGCAGAACATGCATTAGATCCAGTATATGCAAAACATTTAGGTGTAGATATAGATAACTTAATAGTATCTCAACCGGATACAGGTGAACAAGCTTTAGAAATAACAGAAAGTTTGGTTAGAAGCGGTGCTTTAGATGTAATAGTTGTAGACTCTGTTGCTGCATTAGTACCAAAAGCAGAAATAGATGGAGACATGGGAGACTCACATATGGGATTACAAGCAAGACTTATGTCACAAGCATTAAGAAAACTTGCAGGAGCAATAAATAAAAGCAAAACAGTTATAATATTTATTAATCAGTTAAGAGAAAAGATAGGTATTATGTTTGGAAATCCCGAAACTACAACAGGTGGTAGAGCATTAAAATTTTATGCATCTGTTAGATTAGATATTAGAAAAATAGAAAATATTAAACAAGATGGAGAAGTAATAGGAAATAGAGCTAGAGTAAAAATAATAAAAAATAAAGTTGCACCACCATTTAGAGAAGCAGAGTTTGATATTGTATACGGAAAGGGAATATCTAAAGAAGGAAATGTTTTAGATATGGCTGTTAATTTAGATATTATAGAAAAAAGCGGATCTTGGTTTAGTTATAATGGAGAAAAAATTGGACAAGGAAGAGAAAACGCAAAGAAATATTTAAAAGATAATCCAAATGTAATGGAAGAAGTAGAAAAGAAAGTTAGAGACAACTTTGAAAAAGCATTTGAAAAAAGTTTAGGCGATAATGAAACAGATGAAGAAGAAATAGATGAATAAAACATTTGGAGATGTTAAATGGAATATATAGAAGAATTTGACAAACTTAAGACAAAAGTATTAAAATATATATTGTTTAAAAAAAGAACAGAAAGCGAAGTTAGACAAAAATTTATAGCAGATGAGGGAGAACTTTTAAATGATGTTATTGATGAATTAAAAGATTTAAGATATATAGATGATAAAAAATATATACAAAGAGCTGTAAAAGAATACATAAATTTAAAAAATTTATCAATAAAAGAAATAGAATATAAACTACTTTCTAAAGGAATAAAAAAGGATTTAGTAGAAAATTACATATATGATAATAGAGATATTCTTTTAGAATACGAAATTCAATCTGCTAAAAATATTATAGTAAAAAAATTAAAAATACAAAATAAAGAAGAACTTTTAAATTACCTAAGAAAAAAAGGATATATGGTAGATAGTCTTAAAATAGTTATGCAAGAAATAGAGGAGTAAAAGATGAATAGTATTCTAACATTAGAAACTAACAAATATGAAATTAGATTAGATAATTTTGAAGGGCCACTTGATTTATTATGCCATTTAGTAGATAAAAATAAAATGGATATACATGAAGTAAACATTACTAAAATAACAGACCAATATATAGAATATTTAAATGCAATGAAAGAATTAAATTTAGATATTACAAGTGAGTTTGTTTTAATGGCGTCAACACTTTTATTTATAAAATCAAAAAGTCTGCTTCCAAAGCAAGTAGAAGACGAAGGAGAACTTACTGAAGAAGAATTAGTACATAGAATTATTGAATATAAAAAATATAAAGAAATATCAAAAAAATTAAGAGAACAATTTAATATATATTCAAAAAGATTTTATAAATTGCCAGACAAAATTGAACTTCCAAAAAGAAAATTAGAAGAAAACTATTCTAGTGACTTATTAGAAGAAGCATATAAGAAATTATTAAAAAGAAATCAAGAAAAAATAAATGTAAATGCAGACAACATAGAAAAAATTGCAATAACAGAAACTGTTACAGTTACCAGTAAAGTTAAGGATATATTTAAAGAATTAATGAAAAAGCCAAAATTTATATTTAATAAATTGTGTAAAACCAAAAAATATTCGAAATTAGAAACAGTAACAGCTTTTACTGGTTTACTAGAACTTACAAGAAGAAACAAGATAAAAACAGAGCAAGAGAAAATATTTGGAGATATAACTGTAGAAAAAGCAAGAAACTAATCTTGCTTTTTTGTATATATTATCCAAATAATGGGAATAATATTGTTAAAATTATAGGAGAAGAGTATGATAGTATTTTTTATAATTTTAATAATATTATTTTTTATTTCAGTATTATTTTTAATATTGTGTGCATCTAATTTAGAAATAGAAATAGATAAATTATGGTTTGACAGTACTAATAAAAAACGTGAAAAATTACAACATTATTTATTTAATATAAAATTAAAATTATTTGACAAAATTACTTGGTTAAAAATAAAAATAGATAGAGATAAAGTAATTAAAATAAAAAACTCAAAACTGTTTACAGATAAAGTATTAAAAAAAATAAATAAACCAATTGATATAAAAGAATTTATATTTCAAAATAAAAAAGATATATTTAAAAGTATAAAAGAATTAAATATCAAAGTTAAACAATTAGATTTAGAATTAAAATTATCTTTGATAGATTATATAACTACATCTTTTAGCATTGCAATTATAGCAACAATTATTTCTATATTTCTAGCAAACAGTGTAAAAAAATATGATAAAACTAAATATAATTATATAATATCTCCTATATATGAATACAAACCAATACTTAAAATTAAACTAAATTGTATAATTAATTTAAAAATTGTACATATTATGAATGTAATATATATATTTGCAAGGAAAAGGAGTGTAATGTATGATGAGAGAGCATCCAATAGAAGGACTTATGTCTGCAGCAATGACTAGCATTCAAGATATGGTTGATGTAAATACAATAATAGGAGATCCAATAGAGACAACCAATAAAATTGTTATTATACCTATTTCTAAAGTGTGTTTTGGATTTGCAGCAGGAGGAAGTGAATTTAACGAGGAAACCATAGACGAATATAACAAAAAAGAAAAAGAAGAAGTAGTCCAATATAAATTGCCATTTGGTGGTGGAAGTGGAGCAGGAGTAAGTATAAATCCAGTTGCATTTTTAGTAGTTCAAGATGAAACTGTAAAATTACTACCTATAAACCATTCATCAGCTATAGATAGGTTATTAGATTATGTACCAGATTTATTCGAAAAAGTAAATCAAGTCATAAATAAAAATATAAAAGTAAAAGTTAAAAGCGATATAAATTTAGGTGAAGAAGAAAGAAAAGAGCAAGACAGTAGAGAAGAACACAAGAACAAACCAAAACAAGAAGATAAAGAAACAGATTATACCTATGAATTTGAATATTCCGAAACAGATGACCAGGATGATTAGATACAAAGAAGAATGTAAATTCAAAATAATTATGTTGTAAAATTATTATTGATATGGTATAAATATTATAAAAGTAAAATCTAATTTAAAGATAAAGGAAATTTAATAATGATAATAAAAGGAAAACCAGAACAAGGACTACAAAAACATCAACAAGATGCATACAATTCAATAATAAAATCATATGAAACAACAAACAAAGCATCTGTAATAATGCCAACAGGTTGTGGAAAATCATTTGTATCTTTACAACTTATGGAAGATAATAGAGACAAAAGAATATTATTTTTAGCACCTACTAAAGCAATAAAAAATCAAATGTATAATTATATTGCAAAATATATAGTTGGCGAAAAAACAACAGAAGGTGTAACTGCAAAAATGATTGCAGAAGAGCATTTCCCTAATTTAAAAATAATGTTATATCCTTCTTTATTAAGGATAAGCGATAAATTGATGGATAAATTAAATCCGGATATTATCATTATGGATGAATTGCATAGAACACTTGCTGATAAATGGGGAGAAAGGATTAATACATTATTAGAAAAGAATCCAGACAGTAAAATATTGGGGTTAACGGCTACACCAGATAGAATGGATGATAAAAATGTAGTAGATGAATTATTTGAAGGAACTATTGATTATGAATTAACTTTAGTAGATGCAATAAGATATGGAATAGTAAAGGCACCTACATATATAAAATGTGATTATGCTTTAGGAGAATATTTAGATGGAATAAGAGCAGTAATATCTAATTGTAACGATGAACAAAAGAAAAAACAGTTACAAAATAAATACAACAAAATGAGAAAAATTGTAGAACAAGCAGATGGAATACCAGAACTTTTTGAAAAGAATATAAAAAATAAAAACGGAAAATATATAATATTTTGTAGAGACAAACAGAATATGGATGAGTTGATAGAAAAGTCAAAAGAATGGTTTAAAGGGATAGATGATAATCCTGAAATATATTCTGTTTTTTCTGGAAAAGGATATACAGAAAAAGATAATAGAAAAAGTATTGAAAAATTTGAAAGTTCGAAATCAGAACACATAAAATTACTATTTTCCATTGAAATGTTAAATGAAGGTTTACATCTTGAAGACATCTCCGGTGTTATAATGTCAAGGACTACAGATTCAAGAATTATATATTTGCAACAATTAGGTAGAGCAATGTTTTCAGATCCTTCAAAAGAAAAAACGATAGTGTTTGATTTAGTAAATAATTATATCAAAAATAATTTAGATGTAGAAGTTAATAGTAGGACAAATCCAAATAGAAATATTGATAAAAATAATACTAATATTTATGATTACAATAGAGATTATAAATATCAAGATATAGATACTTTTAGAATACAAGGCGAGACAAAAGAGTTTTTAGAGTTATTAAAAGAAGTAAAAGGAATTATAGACAGTAGTAACTATTTAAATAGTATAAGAAATGTAAAGATATGGATGGAAGAAAGAAAAACAACAAAACCACCATCAAGCAGTTCTAAAGATAAAGAAGAAAGACAATTAGGAAATTTATTAAAACGTACTAGACATAAATTAATAAAGCCATATTTACAATTAAAAACGGAAGAAGAAAAACAAGAATATAGAACTAAACATCCAGAAATAGAGGAAATATTAGAAATAATACAATGGATAGACGAAAATAATGTTTCTGCATATTTAACAAATGCAAGACAGATAAAAAATTGGATGGAAGAGAGAAAAACAACAAAGCCACCAACAAGAACTGCTAAAGATAAAGAAGAAAAGAAATTAGGAAATGCATTAAGTACTATAAGAAAGGAACTAATAAAACCATATTTGCAATTAGAAACAGAAGAGGAAAAAATTAAATATAAAATTAAACATCCAGAATTAAAAGAGACATTAGAAATAATAAACTGGATAGATGAAAATAATATTTCTACATATTTAAAAGGTGCAAGACAAATAAAGATATGGATGGAAGAGAAAAAAACAACAAAACCACCATCAAGCAATTCTACAGATAAAGAAGAAAAGAGACTAGGAATAGCATTAAGAAATATGAAAAATCATTTAATAAAACCATATCTGCAATTAGAAACAGAAGAGGAAAAAATAGAATATAAAAATAAACATTCAGAAACAGAGGAAGTATTAGAAATAATAAACTGGATAAATGAAAATAATATATCTCCTTATTTAACAAATGCAAGACAAATAAAGACATGGATGGAAGAGAGAAAAACAACAAAACCACCATCAATGACTTCTAAAGATAAAGAAGAAAAAAGACTAGCAACAGCATTAGGCAGTATAAAAGAACGTATAATAAAACCATATTTGCAATTAGAAACAAAAGAAGAAAAAGCTGAGTATGAAATGGAACATCCAGAAGTTTATGAAATTATGAATATAATAAATCAATTAAATATGAAGAATAGAACAGAAAAACAAAAACAATTGGCTTTATTAATAAAAGAAGATTTAAAGAAAAGAAATAAATTGCAAGAAGCTAAAGAATTAGAACAAAATTATCAGAAACAATTGTCAATGAAAATAGAAGAAAAACATGAAAACACTCACGAAGAAGAGGTATATTTTAATGAATAATAAACTAATATCAACAAATGGCTTATGGTATAAACTAAAGAGATTTTTAAAAAAATTATTTTTGAGAAAAGAGAATTATAAAAAGAATAGTTTGCAAAATTCTACAAGTGAGTATAGCAATAATAATTATACGTTTCATAGTAATATAAAAGAAGAATTTGCAAAGGACAACATAAGAAAACAACTAGCAGAGAAATTACTTTATGGAGAGATAAATATAAGTGAATTGACCGAAACTCAAGTGGATCAAATGATAGAATATTTTAATAAAGACATACAATATATTGATAGCGAATTATCAATAATAAAAAAGAATATTATTAGTATGAAACAAAAACTAAATAAATATTAATTATAATTTATAATGGATAAAACTTTTTTCTAATAATTAAAAAATTGTAGTTTGTTCCGTGTTCGGAAAATTCAGGACAGTCCCAAAAATCCCCGAATTGGTGATTTTTAGGGACAGTCCCTAGGATTTTCCTCAGACTGTCCTGAATTCTCCGTAACACAAACAACAAATTACCTTAACAGATTAAACCAATTTTCTATAACCCTAGTAGACATATTTACTAAATTTAATTTATTAACATCTTCCTTTGCAACAATATTTACTTTTGATATTTCTTCATTATCGATTAAATAAGTTACTTCACCTAGTTTTTGACCTTTATATACTGGGGCAGATACAGTATCATCTAAAACAATATTTGAAGTAATAGTCTTAGATTTTCCTTTTGGTATTAACGAGCCACTATCAGATTCTAAAATTGCATCTACATTTGTATATATTCCTTTATCAACATTTATTGTTTTTATAACATCATCTTTTTTTGAAGATTCTACATATTCAAAATTACTAAAACCATAATCTAATAATTTTGTTGCTTCTTCAAATCTAATTGCAGAAGTTTCACCTCTCATAATTACTGCAATTAATGAAAGATTATCACGAGTTGCTGTTGCAGATAAGTTAAATAAAGCTGTAGAAGTAGAACCAGTTTTAAGTCCAGTTGCACCATCATAATTTCTTATAAGTTTATTTGTATTTACAAGCTCAGATTCGCCATCTCTTAAACTATCCATCCAAATTGTGGTATATTCGGTAATTTTAGGATGTTTAGTCATAAGCTCCCTAGACATCAAAGCAATATCATAACTAGAAGTAACATGACCATCTTCATCTATACCATGACAATTTTTAAAACAAGTATCATTCATTCCAAGTTCTTTAGCCTTTTTATTCATCTGTTCTACAAAGAGTTCTTCACTACCTGCAACATATTCTGCCATAGCCATTGCGCAATCATTTGCAGAAACAACACAAATAGCTTTTAACATTTCATTAACTGTAAGAGTTTCTGTAGTATCAAGCCAAATTTGAGAACCACCCATAGAACTTGCTTTTTCAGAGCAAGGAACATTATCATCTAAATTAATAACTCCATTATCAAGAGCTTCCATAATCAAAAGTACAGTCATAATTTTAGTAACACTAGCAGGCCTTAGTTGTTCATGAGAGTTATAATCATATAAAATTTTACCAGTCTTTTGATCCATTAATATAGCACTTCCAGAAGTAATTCCTAAAAAATTACCGAGATTGTTCTTGATTAGAATTATTATCTTTTTCATTTTCTGCATCAGGAGTATTAGAAGTTGAAACAGCAGAAGAACTATTAGACCAAACATATATACTATCTTCATCTATAGCATATGAACAAAGAGGTGGAATTAAATTTACAACAAGTATAAGTATAACAATATATATTAAAGCTTTTAATTGTTTTGAAAGCATAAAAAAACCTCCTAAATTTCATTATCAGTAAATAATATGCATTTAGGAGAGTAATTAGAATATAAAATTAAACTTTAACAATACTAATATATATATTATTAGTATCTGTAGAAGCATAAATTTTTATATCATAGTCATAATCATTTCTAAATTTAAAATCTATACTACCATAAGCAACAGCAGCATCTTTTCCGAACTGGTACATAATATACTTTTTTACTATGTGGATGTCTTTCCACAACAGTAAGATTTGGAAGTGCAAGAACTGCATTGTATAAAGTACTACTTATCTGACAATTTCCACCACCATATCCTTTTATTTTATTGCCATCCTTATCAAATATATCAGCCTTTTGATAACCTTTATCTGGTGTTGCTTTGCCTACAGTATCACAAAAAGAAAATGTTTCTCCGCGGTTTTACCACAGTTCCATTTAATGTAGAACAAGTAATTTTAAGATTGTTTTGCCTTGCCGAATCATTTGGGGTATATATTTTTGTAGAAAAAGATGAAATTTCAGTTTCAGAATTAAAATTAGTATTATTATTGGTATTATCATTACTATTGTCATCATCATTAATATCATTAGCAGTATTATTATTAGATGTGGCAGTTCTTTGCGTAGTATAAGTATTTTGATCAGTATTTTTATTAGAATTATCTTCTTTATTTCCACAACCACTTAAACAAAAAGATAAAGCAAATATAATAATCAAGAATTTTTTCATTGTAACCTCCATATAATATAGTTAATTTTGATATTAATATATTTAAAAAATGAATTAAACATTTATATAATAACAAATAATATATTTTAGTATACCCAAAAATTTCTTTAAATATTGACAAAATTTTAAAATATAGTATAATAAATTATGTAAGTTTATTTTTTAGGAGAAAAAATATGTTATCAAAAAATTGGAAAAGAATAGGATTAATAATTTTAATTATAGCTTGTTTATGGAATATAGTATTTAAAATGGTAAACAAAGTATCATTTCGGTGATGCAATAAATTCTGCAAAGCAAAAAATTCAATCAATAACAAAAATAGAAAAATAAAAATTACAAATATTTTAAAAATAAATTTGCAAAATAAAAAAAAATATGTTAGAATAGAAAAAGATTTTTTTAATTAGCAAAGGAAGAGGTGAATACATAATGAAAAAAGAGATACAACCAGAATATAATACAACAACAATTACATGTGCATGTGGTAATGTATTAGAAGTAGGTTCTACAAAAAAAGATTTAAAAGTAGATGTATGTTCTAAATGTCATCCATACTGGACAGGTAACTTAAGAAAAGATACTACAGGTGGAAGAGCTGATAAATTTAAAAAGAAATACGGAATTAGCTAAAATTTTAGGAATTAATCTTAAAATATACAAAGTCACATCAGTCATAAATGACTGGTGTTTTTTTTGTGAAACTTTTTGCCCGGGGCAATTTCTCCCATTTTCTCAAAATATTAGTCAGACATAAAAATTAAAACAGTAGAGAAAATGTAGGGGTCGCACCCTTGGGCGACCCGCACTTCGAAGGAAATGACCTATATAAAAAAGAATGCCAGACCAAACAAATTGCAAACGCTGTAGGGGTCGGCGCCTCGACGACCCGTGAGAAAAAGAACATATAGAGATGTTAATATAAGCAAAATAAAAATAACAAAAAACCATTGACAAAGGAAGGAAAGTAAAATACAATATACATAACGAAACTAAAAGAACAAAAGAAAGGATGAAAAACATATGAAAGATAAAAAATTAAAACCAATTGCAAACGCTGTAAGGGCGGATTTCATATCCGCCCACAAAGGTATAACGCTAATAGCATTAGTAATCACAATAATCGTAATGCTAATA
The DNA here is from genome assembly GCA_947627485.1 of uncultured Clostridia bacterium. Classification (GTDB taxonomy): domain Bacteria; phylum Bacillota; class Clostridia; order TANB77; family CAG-508; genus CAG-452. The sequence goes on along the minus strand of CANQWF010000014.1, from coordinate 8 downwards.
TTAGTAGG
>CANQWF010000013.1 GCA_947627485.1 uncultured Clostridia bacterium | reverse complement strand
GTTAATATTTGTAGGGGTCGCCGCCTTCGGCGACCCGTTTCCAAGAGAAATACCTAAATAAATTCAATACTACAAACAACAATCTACAAAGGAGATTCATGGACTATAAAATAGGAGATATTGTAGAATTTAAAAAACAGCATCCATGTGGAAGTAAAATTTGGGAAATTACAAGAGTAGGAGTAGATTTTAAATTTAGATGTAAACGGATGCAATCATGTAATAACTATAGAAAGACCTAAAGCGTTAAAAATGATAAAAAAGAAAATCGAAAATCTATAGCTTTCAAAACATATTAAAAATACGGAGGATGGAATTTTGAAAAAGAGTATAGGGTCAAAAATTGTAAATATAATTTTTACTGTTATAGTATTATTTGCTTTTTATAAGTTGTTTGGAATATATAAAACACTTTCTTTCAACGAGTTTACTAAAGCAGAATTTAATATGGGTGTAACAAAATTTACAAGAGATAAAAATATAACTTGTACATATGATTATAGTTATAAAGTAGAATCTAGAGATTTTAATGATGCAATGTTTTATAAAACTATAAATGTTAAACCAAACACACCATATAAACTTACTTGTATGGTAAAAACAGAAAATATAGAAACAAAAGACGGTAAAAATAATAGTGGTGCACAAATGGCAATATTAGATACCACTGAATGTTCAGAAAGTATAACTGGAACAAATGACTGGCAAAGATTAGAATTTATTTTTGATTCAAAAAATAGAGAAACAATTGATATTGGTTTTAGACTTGGTGGTAACAATAATCATGCAAAAGGAACAGCGTGGTTTTCTGATTTTAAATTAGAAGAAGGAATAAAAGACAATTCTAACAACTGGAATATGGCATGTTTTATAATAGAAAATTTAGATGTAAATATAGATAATAAAAATTTAAAAATATCTATGAGTGTAAATGATATCGAAAAAATGAAAACAAATATGGGAAGATTTAAAACATCTATCAAAGAACTCTCTAATAATAAAATGAGTGTAGATTACGACTTATATCAAATTAAAGATCCAATAAAAACTATAACGTATTCTGATGAATTTGGATATTATCTAGACCCAGCAGATGTTCAAGATGCAATAAAAGATTACTTAAAAAAAGAAGAATATGATTATATATTTGTGGCCACAAAACTAGGTGATGATTACGAAAATATAGAAATACCAGTATATGATTGGATAGGACTTCGGAGCTATGGATTTATATGGAATAGGATATTCAAATATAAGGCTTCCAAATGATAGTCAAAGTTATATATATACATATAATTCATATGTAAATACATTTCCAGAAGAAGTATTTGTTCATGAATTTTTACATTCTTTAGAGAGAATATTACAAGAAAGAAATTATGAAATACCAGAACTACATAGTTACGAAAAATATGGATATAAAGAGCAAAGATTAATAGGACTGAAAAATTGGTATAAAGATTATATGAATTGTAATATAAAAACTAATGATGGAACTTTAGTTGGATTAAATGATATAGTATATACACTTACTCCACCAGCAGGAAGTGATTTTAAATATAGTGCAGAGAATGATTTTAATAAAGAACCAAAAAATATAATAGAAGAAGCATTAAATATGATTAAAGTAGTACTTAGATTGTTCGGAATAAAATAGAAAGGAAAAAAATGAAAGTATCAGATTTTAATTATAATTTACCAGAAGAACTTATTGCACAAACACCAATAAAAAAAAGAGACGAATCAAGACTTATGGTATTAAACAAAAATAATAAAACCATAGAACACAAAGTATTTAAGAATATTATTGAATATTTAAAGCCAGGTGATGTGCTAGTTAGAAATAATACAAAAGTAATACCAGCAAGGATTTATGGAAAAAAAGAAACTGGTGCAAATGTTGAGTTCCTATTACTTAATAATATAGAAGGAGATATATGGGAGACAATAGTCAGACCAGGAAACAAATTACATATTGGAACAAAAGTAATATTTGGAGATGGTTTGCTTAAAACTGAAATACTAGATATAATGCCAGGTGGAACAAGAAAAGTAAAATTTGAATATGATGGAATTTTTAATGAAATATTAGATAAAATTGGATTAATGCCACTTCCACCATATATACATGAAGAGTTAAAAGAAAAAGATAGATATCAAACAGTTTATGCAAAATATAAAGGGTCAGCTGCAGCTCCAACTGCAGGTCTTCATTTTACAGATGAACTTTTGCAAAAATTGGAAGAAAAAGGAGTTATTATTGCAAATGTAACACTTCATGTGGGAATAGGTACATTTAGACCCGTAAAAGAAGAAACAGTAGAAGCACACAAAATGCATTCAGAACATTTTTATATAAAAAAGGAAGATGCAGATAAAATAAATAAAGCAAAAAAAGAGAAAAGAAGAGTAATTGCTGTTGGAACAACATCATGTAGGGTTTTAGAGTCAATTGCAGACGAAAATGGAATGGTAAAAGAAATAGAAGGAGATACAGATATATTTATATATCCAGGATATAAATTTAAATGTATTGATGCATTAATAACCAACTTTCATTTGCCTGAGTCAACTTTACTTATGCTTGTATCTGCATTAGCAGGTAAAGATTTTATTATGCAGGCATACAAAAAAGCAGTAGAAGAAAGATATAGGTTTTTTTCCTTTGGTGACGCAATGCTTATCGTTTAAACAAATGAAAAATGGCATCTTGCGTTGTCAAACGTCATAAAAATTTTTTCGATGTACTTATGTACTATCTCAAAAATTTTTATTTGTTTTCCTAGCAATATACCATTTTTGATTTGTTTAGGAAATTTGAGCAAATAACTAATGTACGGGCAGGCCTTGTGTCCGCATGGAATGGAGAAATAAAATGTCAGAAGCAGTAACATATGAATTAATTCATGAAGATAAAAATTCAGGTGCAAGAAGAGGGGTTATTCATACTCCACACGGAGATATTGAGACGCCAATATTTATGCCAGTAGGTACACAAGCCACAGTAAAGTCAATGACACCTGAAGAATTAAAAGAAGAAGTAAAAGCACAAATAATATTATCTAATACATATCATTTATATTTAAGACCAGGTCATGAAATTGTAAAAGAAGCTGGCGGACTTCATAATTTTATGAAATGGGATAGACCTATTTTAACAGATTGTGGTGGCTTTCAAGTATTTAGTTTAAGTGACTTAAGAACTATTTCAGAAGACGGAGTAGAATTTAAATCTCATTTAGACGGAAGCAAACATTTCTTTTCGCCAGAAAAAGTAATGGAAATACAAGAAGCACTAGGTGCAGATATAATAATGTCATTTGATGAATGTGTAGAATATCCAGCAAGTTATGAATATACAAAGCAATCTATGGAAAGAACAACAAGATGGGCTATAAGATGTAAAAATGCACATAAAAATACAGATAAACAAGCGTTATTTGGAATAATTCAAGGTGGATTTTACGAAGATTTACGAAAAAAATCAGCTGAAGATTTAATTGCTTTAGACCTTCCTGGATATGCAATAGGTGGAATAAGCGTGCGGTGAACCTAAAGAAAAATTTTTAAAAATTTTAAATTACACAGCGCCACTTATGCCAAAAAATAAGCCTAGATATTTAATGGGAGTAGGAACACCAGATTATTTAATAGAATCTGCAATTGCAGGAATTGATATGTGCGATTGCGTTTTACCTACTAGAATTGCAAGAAATGGAACAGCACTTACTTCAAAAGGGAAATTAGTAGTAAGAAATGCTACTTATGAAAGAGATTGGGGTGTATTGGATACAGAATGTGATTGTTATACTTGCAAAAATTATTCTAGAGCATATATAAGACATCTTATAAAAGCAAATGAAATATTAGGAGTAAGACTATTATCGATACATAATCTAAGATTCTTGACTAAACTTATGGAAAGAGTTAGAATAGAAATAGAGAATGATAATTTATTAAACTTTAAAAATGAATTTTATAAGCAATACGGATACACAAAGGAATAGGGGGATATTAATGAATTTACTAGATCAAGAAGTAAAAAAAGAAGAACCTAAAGGAAAGAAAATTATATTAATTTTATTAATAATTGCAGTTATTTTGTTAATTATATCAATTTCTATAATGGTTTTACTATATGGAAACCAACCAAAATCTTTAATATTAAGTATTGATGGATCTAATGTAACAATTGATGCAGATTTATTAACAACAGATGAAAAAGGAACAAATTATATATCAATACAAAAAATTTCAAGATTAATAGGATACGAATATTTAACAGGAGAATATAAACAATATGGAGAAGACAGAACAAATACAAAATGTTATTTACAAGATGATGATCAAGTAATACAATTTGAAGCAGATAGTAATAAAATATATAAAACAACTCCAGAATCAAATTTAGATTATGAGGAATATGAATTAGATAATAAAATTATAAAAGTTAATAATTTATTATACATATCATTAGATGATGTAGATGTTGGATTAAATTTAGTATATTCATATTCACAAAAAGAAAATAAAATTTTATTAAATACTGTAGATAATTTAACTGAACAATATAAAAATATATTAGTTCAAGAAACAAATAATACATTGCAAGAAATTAGTGAAGAGGTTAATAATAAAAAAGCGATAGCTTATAATATGTTAATAGTTGCAAACGATAGTCAAAAATGGGGAGTAGTAGATAGAGATTACAATACAATAATTGGAAACAAATATTCAAGTATAGAATTTGTAGAATCTGCAGGAACATTTATTGTATCTGATAATAATAAGTATGGACTAATAAGTAAAGAAGATAATACAAAACCTATAATTGATTTGAATTATGAGGAAGTAAAATTGATAAATAATGATCCTATATGCTATCAAGTTAAATTAGAAGAAAAGTATGCTATAATAGATAAAGATGGAAATCCTATTATAAATGACGTATATAAAAACATAGGTTATACGTCACAAGATAATAACGAAGAATCTATTTTAGCAATAAAAGAATTTGGAAAAAATAAAGAAAACTTTTTGGTAGTTTGCAAAGATGAAAAATATGGCTTAGTTAGTTTAACCAATAAAAAGAATATAGGAGATTGTATATTAGATAAGATTTATTCAAGAATAGAAAATGGAGAAAGAAAGTATTATATAGAATTACAAAAGCAACAATTTTCTTTGGAAGAATATATAGATAAAGTAAATACTACAGTTGTAAATGTTGGAGGGTAAACACAATAAAATACATTATATTTAAAGACGGACATATTATATGTCCGTCTTTAAATATAATGAGATAACTACATTTGTTGTTCGCCAGGTATAAAGTAGTCTATAACACCGTAGATTAATGCACCAATAATTGCTGCCATCCATGATATAGAATATCCAGCTACAAAATATTGTGTAACATAAAGAACTACAACAGATAGTACAAAACCTACAAAACCTTTTCCAAAAGGACTAGCATGAAGACCAGTAAATTTAACTATTAAATAGTCTAATACAGTAAGAACAACAGCTGCAACAGCTAATGACCAGATATTATTAATTTGAAATCCTGGTGTAAAAAATGCAGTGATTGCAAGAATTACAGCAGCAGCAATTAATCTACCAACTATTTGCCAAACTGTACTTGTTCCATTTGAAGTTTGAGTATTAGTTTGATTATTTTCTGACATTTGCATAAACCTCCTAACTTAAATATATATATTTAATTTGTTTTTGCTTTTTAAGCGTCTATATTTATTATTTACTAATTAATAATAAATATTCAAAAAAATTTTTTCATTAAGAATATTTTATACAAAATTTGAGAAAAATATAAAAAATAATAGAACAACAGTGGGCTTTCTTTTGTGTCAGACTATTTAAATTTATTTTAAAGCCCACGCTCGTTGTTCTACCGCCAAAATTTTGAAAAAATTTTGTGTGGAATGTTTGCGAAGCTTTATTGAATAGGTAAAATCTGTGATTTTTCCTATTCAATATAAAAATATAAAACACAGGAGATTTTAATGATTAATATATTCATAAGAGTACTTATATTATATATGTTAGTATTAATAACAATGAGATTAATGGGAAAAAGAGAATTGCGGTCAGATGCAACCATTTGAACTTGTAATTGCAATAATGATTGCAGACTTAGCAGCGGTTCCAATGGCAGATACAGGAATACCAATTACAAATGGTATAATACCAATATTAGCATTACTGCTAATACAACTACTAATATCAATAATCAATATGAGAAGTATTTGGCTAAGGAAAATACTTTGTGGAATGCCATCAATTTTAATATTTAGAGGAAAAATTGATGAAAGAGTATTAAAAAAAGAGAAACTTACTATAAATGAATTACAAGAAAGATTAAGGCAGAATAATGTATTTAGTATTGGTGATGTTGAATATGCAATTTTAGAAACAAGTGGTCAATTAACAGTAATTCAAAAGCCAGAAAAAAGAAATACAATTCCAGAAGATTTTGGTATAAATCCAGAATACGAAGGAATACCTTACGATTTAGTAATAGATGGAAAAGTAATGTATGAAAATTTAAAAGCAATAGGAAAAGATTATAATTGGCTTTTAAATCAAGTTAAAAAATTTAAAATAAGACCTGAGCAGGCATTAGTAGTAACTTATGATGGTAAGGCTCAAATATTCTGTCAAGCAAAAGAGGAGAAGAAATGAAACAAATAATTATAATGATAGTAATTTTAATAATTATTTTTGTTGGCGCATGGTACACACAAAAATATCTAAATGATACAAGTGACAATCTAGTAAGTAAATTAGAAAATTTAAAAACAAATTTAGAAAATTCAAATGTAGAAGAAAATAAATTAAAACAAGAGACGGATGATATATATCATGAATGGCAAGATGTTAATGAAAAATGGTCTGTTATAGTTTTACATGATGAAATAGACTTAATAGAAACATCATTAATAAAAATGAAATCGAAAATAAAAACAGGAAATATGGATGAAAGTATAGAAGATGTTGACACATCAATATTTCTATTAAAACATATAAAAGAAAAAGAAAAAACGAACTTAAAAAATATATTTTAGATATGAAATTTTTAGCTCGGGGCAAAATCTCCCATTTTCTCAAAATGAAACTTTTAGCTCCGAGCAACATTTCCCAAAAATTTATAACAAATAAATTAGATTAAATCCTTCATACTATATAGTCCATTATTTTGTTTAATTAAAAACTTAGCTGCTTTTAATGCACCATTTGCAAATATGCTTCTAGATGTAACAGTATGTGTAATTTCTAATGTTTCATTTTCTCCCAAAAATAATACAGTATGTTTTCCAACTTCAGTACCACCTCTTATAGAGTGAATACCAATTTCTTTATCTGGTCTTTTTTGTCTAACATTATGCCTATTATATTGATAAATCATTTCATTATTTAGAGCATCGTCAATACTATCTGCAAGAATTAGAGCAGTACCACTAGGACTATCAATTTTATTTCTATGATGTGTTTCAACTATTTCTATATCAGAGTCCTTTAATTGTGTTGCAAGTTTTGATACGATATCAGCCATAATATTAATTTCATAAGACATATTCCCTGAACGAAAAATTGGTATTTCTTTTGAATACTCCTTTATAATAGATAATTCTTCATCAGAAAATCCTGTAGTTGCAATAACAATTGGTATCTTTTTTTCTTTTGCAAATTCCAATATATTCATACTTGCAATAGGTATAGAAAAGTCAATAATTACATCCAGTGTTTCTTTAATTGAACTTATGTCTGTGTATGTATTAAAGCTAAGATCATTATTAATATATTTATCAACTCCACAAGAAATTTCAAATTCATCTGAAGAATTTACTTGATTTAAGACTTCTTGTCCCATTCTACCATTTATTCCATTAATTAATACTTTTAACATTATTTTCCTCCTTAATTTAGATAAATTGTTGTTTGTGAGAGGAAAATTCTAGGGACTGTCCCTAAAAATCACCAATTTTGGGGATTTTTGGGACTGTCCTGAATTTTCCGAACATGGAACAAACTACAACTTATCTAATCTTTATTCCATAATGTATCATTTCATTTTTTAAATTTTCTTTTCCAGAATTGCTCATCTCTATTAAAGGTAAGCGAGGAATACCAGCATTAAAACCTAGCATATTACATGCAGCTTTAACTGGGATAGGATTAACTTCTGAAAATAGGGCAGAAGTTAATTTTAATGTATCTAATTGTAATTTAGTTGCTCCTTTAATATCGCCATTAAAAAATTTTTTTACCATATTATGAACATCTTTTGGAATTATATTTGAAAGAACTGATATAACTCCTAATCCACCAAGAGAAAGAATAGGTAAGATTTGATCATCATTACCAGAATATATATAAAGATTATCCTTACATAAATTTGCAATTTCTGCAATTTGTGAAATATTTCCACTTGCTTCTTTTACTGCAACAATATTATCTATTTTAGAAAGTTCTAAGCATGTTGCAGGCGTAATATTTAGTCCAGTTCTACTAGGTACATTATATAAAATAACGGGAATACTAATAGACTTAGCAATAGCTGTATAATGAGCAACTAGTCCTGCTTGTGTTGTTTTATTATAATATGGAGTAACAACAAGTACGGCGTCTGCACCCACACTTTCTGCATATTTAGACATTTCAATTGCAGATTTAGTACAATTTCCACCAGTACCTGCAATTACTGGTATTCGTTTATTTACTACATCAATAGCAAATTTTATAGTTTCTTTTTTTTCTTCTGTAGACATTGTTGAAGACTCTCCAGTAGTACCACAAACAATGATACTATCTGCACCTTCAGAAATTTGAAATTCAATCATCTTTCTAAATTCATCAAAATTTACACCATCATTAGTAAATGGTGTAATTATAGCTGTTCCACAGCCCTTAAAAACAACCTTTTTCATATAAAATCACTCCTAGGAGTTTATAATAAGAGTAAAAAACATAATCATATTTTTACTCTTATATTATATTACAAAACTATAGAAAATGGAATAATAATATAAAGATATATTTTAATCTTGTTCTATTAATTTTTCTACAATTTGTATTGCATTACTAGCAGCACCTTTTCTTATATTATCAGCAACAACCCACATATTTATTCCATAAGGCACACTTTCATCTCTTCTAAGTCTTCCAACATATACTTCATCATGACCAGAAGCATTTTGAGCCAAAGGATATAAATTTTTATTTGGTTCATCTTCTAAAATAATGCCAGGACTATTTTTTAATAAATTCTTTAATTCATTTAAATCAAAATCATTTTCAAATTCTATATTAATAGACTCACTATGAGAATTAATAACAGGAACTCTAACCGTTGTTGCAGTAACTCTTAAATTAGGTTTTCCTAAAATCTTCCTTGTTTCATTTATCATTTTCATTTCTTCTTTTGTATAACCATTTTCCTCAAATACATCTATATGTGGCAGACAATTATTTACAATAGGATATGGAAATTTCTTTGGAGCAAATCCCTTAACACCATTTTCTAAATCATCAACTCCGCCTTTACCTGCACCAGAAACAGCTTGATATGTTGAATAAACCACTCTTTTTATTTTATATTTATCATCTAATGGCTTTAATGGAACAACAGCTTGAATTGTTGAACAATTTGGATTTGCAATTATACCATTATTCCATTTTATATCATTCGGATTAACTTCTGGTACAACTAAAGGAACATTTTTATCCATTCTAAATGCACTACTATTATCAACTACTATGCAACCTTTTGAAGCCGCAATAGGAGAGTATTTCTTAGAAGTAGAACCTCCTGCAGAAAATATAGCAAAGTCAAATCCTTCATCAAATGAATTTTCAGTAAGTTCTCTAACAGTATATTCTTTTCCCAAAAAATTAATTTTACTACCAGCTGATTTAGATGAAGCAAAAAATACGTATTCAGATATAGGTAAATTTTTTTCTTCTAAAACTTTACGTGCTGTTCTACCAACTAGGCCAGTTGCACCCACTAATGCTAATTTATATTTTTTCATGAAAACCTCCATCAAACAATATGACTTTGAGTAAAAATCTAATTATCTTTTTACGTATTAATTATATTCCATAAGTTTAAAAAAAGAAACATAAAATAGAAAAATTTGCAAAAAAAGTGGTACCAGTCAAAATATAAAATAATAATTGACAATGATGTAAATAATAAGTATAATATCTGTAATATATTATCAAGAGTGGACGAGAGATGATTTTATGAAAAAATATTATTTTACATCAGAAAGTGTAACAGAGGGACATCCAGATAAAATTTGCGATTTAATTTCAGACACTATTTTAGATGAATGTTTAAAACAAGATAAGTATTCTAGAGTTGCAATAGAAACTTTTGCATCAAAAAATTTAATTACAATTGCTGGGCAACTTACTACAAATGCCAAAATTGATGTAGAAAAAATTGCAAGAGATGTATTAAAAGATATAGGATATGATAACGAAAATACAGATATAGATTATAGAACATGCAGAGTAGAAACAAATATAACAAAACAAAGCTCAGATATAGCAATGGGTGTAGATATAGGCGGAGCAGGAGATCAAGGCATTATGTTTGGATATGCATCAGATGAAACAAAAGAACTTATGCCATTTGCTATTGCTATCGCACATAAACTCTCAAAAAAACTTACAGATGTAAGAAAAAACAAAGATATAGATTATTTAAGACCAGATGGTAAAGTACAAGTTACAGTAGAATACGAAGATGAAACTCCAAAAAGAATAGACACAATATTAATATCTAATCAGCATTTAGACGGTATTGCCCTAGAAGATATAAAAAAAGATATTACAGAAAAAGTAATAAATAAAGTTATAGATAAAAAATATATAGACGAAAACACAAAAATATATATAAATCCAACAGGAAGATTTGTAATTGGAGGACCACTTGGAGATACAGGTCTTACAGGAAGAAAAATAATTGTAGATACTTATGGTGGCTATAGCAAGCATGGCGGAGGAGCATTTTCTGGAAAAGATGCAAGTAAAGTAGATAGATCAGTAGCATATATGCTAAGACATATTGCAAAAGCAATAGTTGCAAATGAATATGCAAAAAAATGTGAAATACAGTTATCCTATGCAATAGGAGTGAACAAGCCTTTATCTATATTTATTAATACTTTTGGAACAAATAAAATTCCAGAAGAAGAAATAATAGAAAAAATCAAGAAAAAATTTGATTTAACACCAAACGGAATAATAGAGTATTTAAACTTAAGAGAACCAATATACACAAAAACAACAAACTATGGTCACTTTGGAGATAAAGATCTGCCATGGGAAAAGACGGTAGAATTGTAACTAAAATTTAAATCCAACATATAATATCACAGGAGTGGATTATATGTTGGATTTTATTACAAATGCTATAATTTGGGTGCTTGCATTATATGGTTTAATAGAAATAATAAAAACAATTTATTATATATGTACTTGTACTAAGATAGAATCTGATGGTATATATTTTATAATTGCAGTTAAAAACCAAGAAGAAAAGATAGAAGGATTCATGCGTTCAATTCTATTTAGAATATTATATGGAAAAGAAGAGTGCATAAAAAATGTTATAATAACAGATTTAGGTTCTAACGATAAAACAAAAGATATAGCAAAAAAACTTGAAGAAGATTATAATTTTATAAGTCTTATGGATTGGAAATCATGCAAAGATTTAATAGATAATATAGATAAAAAATAATTTACATATAGCTTTTTTTGTGATATATAATTATTAGAAAAAATAGTTAGGAGAGTACACTTTGGAAATAAAAGGACAGATTTCTGAAATTATATATCAAAATGAAGTAAATAGTTATACAATAGCAGAATTTGTAACTGATGAAGAGCAAACAACAATAGTAGGCTATCTACCTTTTATAAACAAGGGAGATAGCCTAAAATTAGTTGGTAATTTTGTAAATCACCCTGATTATGGAAAACAATTTAAAATACAGACTTTTGAAAAAATAATGCCAGAGACATTAGAGGCATTAGAAAGATATTTAGCAGGTGGAGTAATAAAGGGAGTAGGACCTGCAATTGCAAAAAGGATAGTTGATAATTTTAAAGAAGAAACTATATCTGTTTTTAAATTCGAACCATATAAATTAGCAAATATTAAAGGAATATCGAAGGAAAGAGCAATAGAAATTGCAGAAGAATTTAATGAAAAATGGGAACTATGGCAAATTGTAGGATTTTTAGAAAAATTTCGGAATTGCAAGTCAAAACAGCAAAAAAGTATATGAAGCTTTAGGTAAAGATGCAATAGAAAAAATAGAAGAAAATCCATATATATTAATAGATATTACTTATGGTGTTGACTTCAAAAAAATAGATAAAATGGCAATGGATTTAGGTATATCAAAAGAAAATCCAAAGAGAATAGAAAGTGCAATAAAATACAGTCTAATACTTGCAAGCCATAATGGTAATTCTTGTGTAATATATGAAAATTTGATTAAATTTGTATCAGATTTATTAGGAATAGATGCAAGCCAAATAGAAGAAGAAATTATAAATTTAAAGGTAGCTGAAGATATTTATTTAGAGGAAAGAGAAGAAAAGAAATGGGTATATCTTAATAATTTTTATATTGCAGAAAAAAATATAGCAGATAAATTAATTGCATTAAATGAAACAAAAAATATAAAGAAAATAAAAAATTTCAAATCAGAACTTCAGAAGGCAGAAGAAAAACAAGATATTATATTATCAGAAGAACAAAGAGAAGCAATAAGTGCTGTAAATGATAATAATGTATGTATAATTACAGGAGGTCCTCGGAACTGGAAAGACAACAATAATAAAAACAATAATAGATATTTATAAAACAAGAAAAATGAAGGTTGTACTTTGCGCTCCTACAGGAAGAGCAGCAAAAAGAATGCAAGAGCAATCTGGTGAAGAAGCAACAACAATTCATAGATTATTAGAAATAAGAAAGCAAGATGACCAAGAAGAATATTTATCAGTAGATTATCCAATAACTCCAATAGATGCAGATGTAGTGATAATAGATGAAATGTCTATGGTAGATATGTTTTTAATGAATCACATTTTAAAGGCAATTTACTTAGGTACAAAATTAATATTAGTTGGAGATATAAATCAACTTCCATCAGTAGGCCCTGGTAATGTTTTGCAAGATATCATAGAGGCTAATGTTATTACAACAATAGAATTAAACAAAATATTTAGACAAGCTGCTAAAAGTAAAATAATTACAAATGCGCATAGAGTAAATAATGGACAAGGTTTTATTGGCACAGAAGAATCAAAAGATAAATTAGATGACTTTTTCTACATAAATGAAGTGTCTCAAGAAAGAATTCTTGGGGACGTTATTTCTCTTTGTTCTGGAAGACTTCAAAATTATGGAAATTACGATTTTTTTAAGAATATACAGGTGCTTACTCCAACAAAAAAAGGAATGCTAGGAACAAAAGAATTAAACAAAGAACTACAGAATGTGCTTAATCCAAAAATAGATATAGAAAAACAGCATGGCGGAAGAGTATTTAGACCAGGCGATAGAGTAATGCAAGTAAAAAATAATTATGATATCTATTGGGAAAAGGAAGTAGAAGATAAAATAGAAGCGGGAGCTGGAATCTTCAACGGGGAACTTGGCAGAATAAATTCAATTGATGAAATTGAAAAACAAATTGAAGTAATATTTGATGATGAAAAAATAGCATGGTATGATTTTACAAATCTTGATGAACTTGAACATAGCTATAGCATAACAATACACAAATCGCAACGGTAGCGAATTTGATGTAGTAATACTTGCAATACCTCAAAGCTCACCGATGTTACTTACAAGGAATTTACTATATACTGCACTAACTCGTGCAAAAGAACTTTTAATAGTTATTAGCAACAAAAGTATTATTGATTTTATGATTCAAAATACAGATATAAAAAAGAGAAATACTGGACTTAAGTACAAATTAAAGGAATAAAACCGAAAAAATGTTTTGGAAATTATTGACAATAAAACTCTTCTAAGATATAATCTTAGAAGAAAGTAAGGAGAAGCAGACATGTGGTTGCCACCAACAACACAGAATGGAGGTGGTGCTAATGATAGAAGATTATTTAATTACAATTATATACATACTTTTTAATGCGTTAATCGCATTAACTATTTTAGCATTTGCCTTGATTGTAGCATTAGCTATAATTTTGAGCAAACAACAATAAAAAACTAAAAAAGCACATTTCTGCTCTTGCCAGGGTGAAATGTACTTTTTTAAATTACAACGGCAACCACATATTGTGGATCCTTATTTTCTAATATTATAAAACATAATTTTAAATATGTCAAATATTTACAGCAATTTTAAAGGAGTAATAAATGTTAGATTTAAGTAAAGATGTAAAGTTCATAAAAGGAGTAGGACCTGCAAGGGCAAAACTTTTAAATACTTTAGGTATATTTACTCTAGAAGATTTAATAACATATTTTCCAAGAGATTATGAAGACAGAGGAAAGCCAAGGCAAATTGCAGAATTAGAAGATGGAGAAGAAGCTCTTATTGAGGCTATCTGTGTTTCAAAGATGATTGAAAAAAGAGTAAAAAGAAATATGGTTATATACAAACTATCTGTAAGAGACGAAACAGGGTTATGCCAAATTACTTGGTTTAATCAAGGGTATTTAAAAAACAGATTTAAACTGGGTGAAACCTATAAATTTTATGGGAAGGTAAAAAAAAGAATTGGTTTTATCGAAATGAACTCACCAGTATTTGATGATGAAAATACCAATAAAAATACTGGAAAAATAATTCCACTATATCCACTTACATATAATCTATCACAAAATGTAATAAGACAAATTATAGAAAATGGACTTAAAGAAGTAAACGAAGATTTAGAAGAAACCTTGCCTAGTTATTTAATTGAAGGATATAAATTAGATGATATTAACAAAGCAATACACGATATACATTTTCCAAAAAAATTTGAAGAATACAATAAAGCTAAAAAAAGATTAGTATTTGAAGAATTACTAATTATGCAACTTGCACTTCTTAATTTAAAAACTAAGTATAGTGCAAATAAAAAAGGAATAAAGTTTGATAAAAATGTTAAAATGCAAGATGTAATACAAGAGCTACCATTTAAACTTACAAAAGCACAAATAAGGGTTTTAGAAGAAATAGATAATGATATGGAAAAAGAAGTTCCTATGAATAGACTTCTTCAGGGAGATGTTGGCTCACGGAAAAACAGCAGTATCGATAGTTGCATCATATAAAGCAGTAAAATCAGGTTATCAAGTAGCTGTAATGGCGCCTACTGCAATACTAAGCAAACAACATTTAAAAAATTTTGAAAGTATATTATCAAGATTTAATATAAGATGTGAGCTATTGGTAAGTGGAATTAGTAAAAAACAGAAAGAGGATATATTGCAAAGACTTAAAAATGGGGAAATAGACATTTTAATTGGCACACACAGTTTATTAGAAGAAAATGTTGTATTTAAAAATTTAGGACTAGCAATAACTGATGAGCAACATAGATTTGGGGTAAGACAAAGGGGAACAATAAGCAATAAAGGTGAAAGCCCAGATGTACTAGTTATGACTGCAACCCCAATACCAAGAACACTTGCACTTATTCTTTATGGAGATTTGGATATTTCTATAATAGATGAGCTTCCACCAAATAGGAAAAAGATAGACACATTTGCAGTAACAAAACAAATGGAAGAAAGGGTAAATAACTTTATAAAAAAACAACTAAACGAAGGAAGACAATGCTATATTGTTTGTCCATTAGTAGAAGAATCGGAAGAAATAGATGCAAAATCCGTATTAGAATTATTTGAAAAATATAAACAAATATTTAATGGATATTCTGTTGAATATCTACATGGAAAGCTAAAACCTAAAGAAAAAGATGAAATTATGGAAAAGTTTAAAGAAGGAAAAATCCAAGTTTTAATTTCAACTACAGTAATAGAAGTTGGAGTAGATGTTCCAAATAGTAATATAATGGTAATAGAAAATGCAGAAAGGTTTGGACTTGCAACACTTCATCAATTAAGAGGAAGAGTAGGACGTGGGAGTTATAAATCTTATTGTATATTAAAATACCAAGGAAATAGTGAAAATATTAGACAAAGAATGAAGGTTATGACAGAAACTAATAATGGATTTGTAATTTCTGAAAAAGATTTAGAACTTAGAGGTTCTGGAGAATTTTTTGGAACAAAACAGCATGGCCTTCCAGAACTTAAAATTGCAAATTTATTTGAAGATATAGAAATGCTAAAATCTATACAAAGTGTAGCAATTAAGATTATGGAAGATGATCCATATTTAGAAAAAGAGAAGAACATACAATTAAAAAAGCAAATTGAAAATAAATTTAAAGATAGAATTGAAATCTAAAGTATTAAATAAATTGTAGTTTGTAGAAAATGTTGCATTAGATTCTAAAAAAAGAAAGCCAAGGAAAAATCCTTGGCTTTTAGAAGGTACCCAACTCGTCTCTTATTTAATTTTTAATTTTTTTTGTTAAGAGATTTTGTGGTGGATATCTAATCCTCCGAAATTTGTGTATAAAAATAAAAATACACTCCTTCCATTTTTAATTCTGATAAACTACATCAGTAAATATATTATAACATATTTTTATTGAAAATGCAATAGAAAGCCAAAGATGTAAACATCTTTGGCTTTTGGATCACAAATAGGAAAATAACAAAATAAAAAAATCTGCTTTTTAATTCGGAGTAAGTTAGTCCTTATTTATTAAAAATTGACTTTTATATTAGTTATTCCCTGTTGGTGCCCGTATTGACAAGAGCATAAATATACACTCCTTTCAATATATTCTGATAAATTACATCAGTAAAGAAATTATAGCATAGTTTTGTATAAAAAACAAGCCAAGGATAAAACCTTAGCTTGTTTATTTGCCAAAAGTATCGAACTGCACCCCATCAGTTAAATTATTATTTAAATTACCGTTGAGGTGGTGCCCGTATTGACAAGAGCATAAATATACACTCCCTTCAACATATTCTGATAAACTGCATCAGTAAATATATTATAGCATGTTTTTTTGTAGAAAACAACTGCTAGTTATAAAGAGATTTTTATAAAAGTGCAAGCCAAGGAAAAATCCTTGGCTTGTTTAAAGAAAGGAAGTGTTTCTAAAACCCACCGTATGTCAAGAGTGAAAATGGCATACGGCGGAAGAAGCAATCATTTCAATCTTAAGGAAATATAAAACATTTCCTTTTTATAATATCTGATAAATTATATCAGTAAATATAGTATAACATATTTATGTAAAAGAGACAAGTATTTTAAAAAATTTTATATTTTAAATTTATAGAATAAATTATTTAGTTTCTTCTAACAATAAAAAGAAAAGAGGAGGAAAATGATATGATAAATTTTAATACAGATATGGCTGATGAAAGAAGAGATATTTTTAAAAAAGCTAATAAATTAGATGAAGTGCCTGGAGTTGAAACAGAAACTATTAATGAAGGAGATAATATAAAAACAAATAGAGTAAAGATTACAGACAAACAAGGGGAAGAAGCAATAGGAAAGCCAATTGGAACATACATTACGATTGATATAAAAGATTTAAAAGTTGCAGAAGAAACAGAAATACAAAAAGCGTCAGAGATTGTTAAAAAAGAATTAAAGGAACTTATAAACAAACATATAGAAAGTAAAGGAGATATTTTAGTTGTAGGACTTGGAAATATATATGTAACACCAGATTCACTTCGGACCAAAAGTAGTCTCTGAAATAGATATTACAAGGCATTTAATTAAGTATGCTCCGCAGTATTTAGATAAAGATGCAAGACCAGTAAGTGCAATAGCACCAGGTGTACTCGGAACAACAGGTATAGAAACAATGGAGGTAATTAAAGGCATTGTAGATAATATTAAACCAAAACTAATAATAGTAATAGATAGTTTAGCATCAAAGAGTATAGAAAGAATAAGTAGTACAGTGCAACTATCAGATACAGGAATTGTGCCAGGAGCAGGAGTAGGGAATAAGAGAAACGAGATAAGCATAAATACACTCCGGAATTCCAGTAATTGCAATAGGTGTACCAATGGTAGTAGATGCTGCAACGATTGCATCAGATAGTATAGATATATTTATTGAAAAATTGCAAGATGAAGGAAATTCAAATGAGTATTTGAATAAACTAAAAGATGAAGACAAATATGGTATTATAAGAGATGCATTAATTCCAAAAGAATATAATTTAATTGTAACTCCAAAAGAAATTGATGATTTGATAGAAAATATGAAAGATGTAGTTGCAAGAGGAATAAACTTTGCATTGTAATAAAGACGTTTCGCTAAGGCAGTCTTTGGAGCAACTGCAAAATAAATGCCACTCACTTTGTTCGGGAGAATTAAGGTAACTCAGGACTTGTTTTATACGGAAAGATGCATTTATAAAATGCACTTTCCTATAAAATATTGCCATATTTTTAGTTAGATGGTATAATTCTTTTAGGAGAGATGTATCATGAGTATAAAGTATAATGTAATAATACAAAAAGAAGAAGACTGGTATGTAGCAAAATGCTTAGACAATAATGTTGCTTCACAAGGGAAAACCATAGAAGAAGCATTAAATAATTTAAGAGAAGCAATAGAATTATACAATGAAAGTGAAGAACCAGTTAAAGCATCTTAGAACAAGCAGATATAGAATTAGAAACGTTTTTAAATCTTTTATAATTTAATTCATATAATTAAAGAAATTCCATAAATTAATAACAAGTGAATAGGATAGAATAAATATAGTAAGTACTTGGTATCTTTACCTTTTTTACCATTATATAAGTTAATAAATATAATAGGAATAATTGTGCAAATTAATAAATATATATATGCATCATATAATCCATATTTAAAAATAATTATTAAATATTTAATTGTAGTAGCTAATATAAAAGCTATAGAAGCAAGTGAAATATTATTTTTAAAAATATAGAATAATAAAATAATTGCAACACCATAAAAGCCATAATCACAATGAGAAAATTCTGCAATTATACCAATCACAATAGATAAAATTATTGATGTAAATTTATATTTAGATTTATCATAAATATAAATACAAGCAAGTCCTAGTAATAATGTAAAAAATATATTTAATTCAATGGTATTGGAAATCAATTTATAAAAAAGCATAAATGGAATTTGAGAAATGAGTGCAAATATAAATAATCTTAAAAAATATTTTTTAAGATTTCTGGTATGAATGTATCCTTCTGAAATTTGAAATGCAAAGATAGGAAAAGCTATTCGACCAATATAATTAAAAAATGAAAATTTACCAAAGATTGCATATCCAATATGATCTATAAACATTGTTACAATTGCAATAATTTTTAGAACGAATGAACTCATAATAATCTCCATCAATTTTTATTTGTAATATATCATATTCGATTTAATATTGCAAACTGAAACTTTTAGCTCGGGGCAAAATCTCCCATGTTCTTATTAAATAAATTGGAGTTTGTTTTTTTAAGTTCTTTAGGAAAGGTTATAATTATTTGTTTCCAACGCGAATTCCGTTACTGAAACTGTAAGTTGCTAAAAGCAACAACAGTTTCATGTAACGAAAGCTGGATCGCGTAACTGAGAAACAAATAATTATTAACCTTTCCTACGAACTAATTAAACATTTCTACAAACTACACTTTATCTATGAATTTTTTCTAATCTATAAACTTTACAAATATTGCAATCATTACATAGGTATACTCTATCATCAAATACTAATTTTAGTGTATTAATAAATTCATCTTGAATGCCATCAATCAAATGAATATATATTTTGGCTGGTAAAAGAGTAAGTAGAGTATTTAAAGTATAGTCATTAGAAGAAAATGTTATATCAGATAAATATTTATTGTCTAGAATACTATCATCTAAATCTATTACTTTTTTTAATTCATCAAGTAATATAGATTCTTGATTTTGATAGATTAAGTGTACTATATTTATTCCACAGTTTTTAGAATTTATATAACATTTCAATAAATCTATAAACTCTGTGTATTCTCTATCAATAACAAATTTATTTACTGCCATGTCTACAATGTAATCTATTATTTTTATATAGTCATTAATTCTAAAATTTACAAATCCATCTAATATAGCAGATTTATGATTTGAAAAATATTCTATGCAAGAAATTATAATAGAATCTTTTCTAATATAACTCTCTGTAAGATCCCCATTATAAATATAGTCATTAACTATATTAAATATTTTTCTTTGTTCTATATCAGTAAAATAAAAATAATTCGTATTTATTATATGCTTAATGATATCTTCTTCATAGAACTCTATAATTGCAGAAGCAAGAATATTAGAAAATATTTCATAAAATAAATCTAATTTTTTCCCTTTATAATGAACAATAAAGTTATTATAAAATTTAAATTCTAGTTTTGATATATATATATTTTCTAATTCTACATTTTCAAATTTGTTTAGTAGATAATCAACAATTCGATTATTATTTGTTTTAATACAGAATGATTTAAGCACAAAAATTCTCCTTCCCAATATATGTTAGTATCTACTAAAAACTCATTAGATATACATATTTTATTCTTGGAAAAGAGAATATGAAACTTGTATAATATTAATAATAAATCATATAATCAATATCTGGAAAAATTTTATCTTTATTATAAATATCTTTCAAAAATTCTTCATCAATTGTATTATTTTTTAATTGATTATATAGTGTAGTAAATCTTCCTATATGATCCTTAATTCTTTTTTTAGCATAATCGACCATAGTACCATTTGTAATTATAAATAACCAATCACTACTTTGAGCAAGAAGTAATTCTCGCGCACATTGATTAAGAGCTTTCTTTTTTAACCCTTTTGCATTTGGAAACAAATGAGTAAGTTCACACATTCTATCACCTGCAACATGAAGATGTTTATGTACATAATCATTAGTAGGATTAAGCCAAACTTCACTATAACCATTTGCACCCCAACTTGACCTACAAGGAGATGAAATTTGCATAGATGGAAATTTATCTATAAACTCTCCAGGCGTAATTAATTTAAAATTACAATCATCATAATAAATTTTTTTAAATAATATATATAACCAGTAAGGACCTTCGTACCACCAATGACCATATAGCTCTGCATCGTAAGGACAAACTACAATTGGGGGAGTGTCCATAAATTGATTAAGATCATTAATTTGCTTTACTCTAGAATCTAGAAAGTGACCTGCTTGCTTTTCTGCAGAATCTTTTGCCCATTGTACATTATAATAATCTTTAAATTCGGTTTCTCCAGTAATTCTGTGATATTTAATACCTGTGTTTACACGTGCTCCATTTTTTGCAATATATGGTTTTATATAATCATAATCTGCATCGTAACCAATATCACGATAAAATTCTCTATAGTTAAAGTCACCAGGATAACCGAGAGATTGAGCTCCATACTTGTCTAGAACTTTCAATATCACGACCAAAACATATTACACCATCTGGCGAAACAATTGGTGCAAATGTACCATAAATAGGTGTAGGGTCAGCATAAAGTATTCCATGTGATTCAGTTATAACATATTCAATTCCAAATTCTTTTAAATATTTATCTGCTTCTGGAACATATCCACATTCAGGTAGCCATATTCCACGAGGCTTTTTCCCAAAATATTTTTCATAAGTTTGAACTCCAACAGCAATCTGAGCCTTAATGGTTTTTTCATTAACATATAGAATAGGGAAATAACCATGTGTTGCACCACAAGTAATTATTTCTAAAACACCAATGTCTTGAAAATATTTAAAAGCTTCGATTAAATTACAGTTATATACTTCTTTAAAAACATGCAAATCATTTGAGTATCTATCTAAATAATAGTGAGAAAGTTCATTTAATTTTTTATCATTTGCAGTTCTTACAACTTCTTTTTTGCAAAGTTCGATATGCTTTTTTAAATATTTAATATATCTTCTTTGTAATAGTTTATTATCAAGCATAGAAAGAAGAGGAGGAGTAATAGACATTGTAATTCTAAAGGAAACCTTCTCTTCTTCTAATTTTTTAAAATTTAGTAACAATGGTATATATGTTTCAGAAATAGCTTCAAAAAGCCATTCTTCTTCCAAATAATCTTCACTTTCCGGATGATGTATGAAAGGTAAATGTGCATGTAATATAAAACTTACATATCCTTTTTCAGATTTCATTATTTTCTTGGTCTCCTTTATTTAAAAGTAGATGTAGGGTTATTAGTATCTAATATTTCATCTTCTTTATATATTTTTTTATACATATCATAAATATTATAAGTTTTTCCAAAGTATTTGATAAATCCAAGATGAGCAATATTTTTTGAAAATGTATCATTATTTTTTACATTTCTAAAAAATATAATATTTTGTTTCTTTTCAAAAAGAATATGACCATTTGGCGATTCTATTTTGTTTGATGATGTTATATATAAATAATCATTTGGTATGTTTGAATTATTATATTCTTTTGGCCTTCTACCAAGTTCAACTATATATTCACATTTTTCATCATTAATATTAAAATACCAACAATTCGCAAAATCATTTATCTCTATCTCGAATGTATAATTCATAGTTACATTATGAATTATTAATACTGGTTTAGTATTTTCAAAGAACTTATTTCCATATTGCTCAATAAATTTATTTCTGTCAAAATCAGAGATATCCCAATAAACAAAAAGTGTTTTAGGCGTTTGTGCAAGTATTTTAACCATTGTTTGGTTATATCTATAAGGTAAGTCATAATATTCTAAAATGCTAGATGAATTCTGTTTTTTCCCTTTTGATTTTGTTACTTTATTTACTGTTTTTTTACTAGGAGTTTTTTTAGTAGATGTAACTTTTTTAGAAACAGTAGTTTTTGCTTTTTTAGAAGTAGTAGGGATTTTTTGTGTTGCTACTTTTTTAGATTTAGTTGTTGTTTTAGTTGGAGTTTTTTTAGCTACTGCTTTAGAAACAATCTTCTTACTTGTAGAAGTGCTTTTTGAATCTAATTTTTTTATTTCTTTGTTATTTGATTCTTTTGTAGTTCTTGGCATTAAATATTCCTCCTTAGTAAAAAATAATATATATTATATAGTATATCAAAAAATAAATAAATTCAATAGAGAAAAATAAAAAAATGTAATTAATTTTTGATAATGTCATAGTAAAATTAATATTTGATTATGTCATAATAAAATTGTATTATCTCTA
>CANQWF010000012.1 GCA_947627485.1 uncultured Clostridia bacterium | reverse complement strand
AGTCCCAAAAATCCCCAAAATTGGTGATTTTTTAGGGACAGTCCCTAGAATTCCCCTAACACAAACTACAATTTTTCTCATTTTTTAATTGACAAATATTGCTATAAAGCTATATAGTATTATTAATATATATTAAAATAAAGGGGGTATTTTATGAAATTAAAATTAAAATATTTAATTACTATTTTCGCTATATTCATGCTGTTATTTACTACATTTAGTTTTGCAACTGATTCAAAAGATGATATTATGCTAATAAATGAAAAAAGCGAAGAGACTGATATAAGAGATTCTGACTTATATATCAATGATAAAGAATATGATATTAAAAATACTATTAATGGAAATACTTTTATTGCTGTTGATACTCTTAATATTGATCCAAATGAAAATGGTGGAATAATTGAGGGAAATTTATTTGCCGCTGCTAATAATGTAAATATTAAATCTAATGTATCTTATTCAGATACAGAAAAAGATGATCTCGGTAATCCTGCAATGTCAATAGATAAGTATTGTACAATATCAGGTAACGCATTTATTAGTGCTAAAAAATTTATTTTAGAACCAGGTTCTAAAATCTATGGTGATTTATATATATGTGCAAATGAAATAGAATTGTCACAAGGTTCTATAATTTATGGTAATGTTTTTCTTACTGCAGATAAACTTACTTTAAATTCCGAAATTGGAGGCAGTTTATATGCAAATGTTAATTCTTTTGATATGCAATATTTTGGTTTTATATCTAGAGATTTACACCTATCTGCAAAACATGCTAATTTAAATGGTTATGTTTATAGAAATTCTTATATAGAAGCAAAAGATTTAACAACAGATTCTAATTTTATAAATGAAAAGGATTTTAATTTAACCGATGCAAATACATTTTCTTTTTCTGGAGAAATTAAAGGAAATGCATCTTTAAATGTTAAAAATTTAAACTTAAAAAATAAAGATAATAGTGCAGACATAACATGTAAAATATCTGGAAATTTATCATATTCATCTAAACAATCTATAGAAATACCAGATGGAATTATAGCCGGAGAAATTAATTATAGTAATTATATTCATACACCTATAATTTCAGTTGTTTGGAATTATATATTAGGTTTAATTACTTCTCTTGTTTGTGTTTATATAATATACTTAATTATTTCTAAATTTATACCAAAATATATAGATAAAATTCCTAATATATCAGCTGTAAATTTATTAAAATTTTTCGGTATTGGTCTTGGATGTTTAATAATAATTCCAATTATTATAGCACTTCTATTTATATCAAGTATTGGAAAGATTTTAGGAGTAATTGCATTATTGTCTTACATTATATTAATATTAATTGCGAAGCCATTATTTATAATATCAATCTCTAAATATGCAAAAGATAAATTACCAAATAATATTAATATTTATCTATATATTTTAGCAATAACAGTGATACTATCATTAATAAACTTGATTCCTTTCTTAGGATTTATAATATCTTTAATTGTTTATGTAATTGGAGTTGGTCTTTTTGTTAATAGCTTAAGATTCAAAAATTAATTAAGCAAATTATAGAAAAAAACAGTTTAAAATTAAACTGTTTTTTTCTATCTTAATTCGCTAATTGCTTGTTTAAAATCATTTGTTGATATTATGCTTGTACCTGCAACAGCTATATCAATTCCAGCCTCTTTTGCCATTTTAACTGTATCTTTATTTATTCCCCCATCTACTTCTATATATGTTTCTAAGTTCTCTTTATCTAAATATTTTTTTAATTCTTTTACTTTTTCTATAGTTTCTGGTATTAATTTTTGTCCACTTTTTCCTGGTTCTACTGTCATTATAAGTAGCATATGAAGCATTGGTAAAAATTTTTTTATTTTTTCTATATCGGTTTTTGGTTTTATTGATATTGCTGGTTTAATATTATTCTCTCTAATATATTTTATATACTTCATTATCTCTTCATCGTTTCTGCAAGCTTCATAATGAAATGTTATAATACTTGGTCTTAATGGTATATATCTGTCTATATTCTCTTTGATATCTTCTACCATTAAATGAATGTCTAGAGGTAAATTAGATATTTGTTTTATTATATTTGCATATTCATACATTATCTTTTCTGTATTGTTTTCTACAAATTTACCATCCATTACATCTATATGAAAATAATCTGTTCCTGCTACTTCTAAATCGTAAAATGTTTTTGTTGCATTTTCTTTTTCAACCGATAATATTGATGTTGATATTTCTAACATTTATTCCTCCTATAAATTGTTATTTGTAGGGATAAATTCATTTTCAAATCTGTAGGAGCAGATTCCATATCTGCCCGGAATTATTTATTGTTTTTCGAGCAGAAATTGATTCCTCCCCTACAACATTTGCAATTGATTTAATTCTACGGGTCGCCGAAGGCGGCGACCCCTACAAATATTAACGTGTATTGTAGGGGACGCACCCCTGGGCGTCCCACTCTCAAAATTTTTCATTATTACAAACCACAATTTACTCTATTGTTATTGATGTTTGGTTATTAAAGTTAAGCGTTTTTGTTGCTTTCCATAAGTCATCTATATATACTTTTACTTCTTTACTTCCCTTATCTGATTTAGTTGCAGTTATTTTAGTTGCAGTTGGTGACACAATTCCATCATATATAGTATCTGTTCCTACCATTATTTTAAGTCTTACATCTTTTATTTGAGTTTTTTCTTCGTCTTCATACTCAATTTTTCCACCTAATAATGATTTTACATTAACATTTATTGTAGCTGTTTTTATTTCATCAAACTCATTTACTGTTATTGTTATTTCTGTACTCTTATCTACCATACTTCCAGAAGATATTGATTGATTTACTACTACTCCATTTGGTTTACTAGAATCAGAAGTTTTTTCTGTGCTTTTCCATTTTAATTTTGCATTTGTAATTGCTGACTTTGCTTCGCTTTCTGTTTTTCCTGATAAATCTGGTACTTGAACTTGTTCAATTCCCATACTTACATATATTACTATTTTACTACCTGCCGGAATTTCTTCATCCTGGTCAATTTCTTCTCCTTCTGCTGTTTCTTGCCTAATTATATAATCCCTTTCAACGCTGTCACTATATTCTTCTTTGACTTCTACTTCTAATCCTGTGTCTTTTAATAGCTTTGTTGCCTCATCTCTTGTTAATCCAACTACTTTAGGCATTTTAACTATTTCTTGACCTTTGCTTACGATTACATTTATTGTGCTTCCTTCTTTTATTTTAAAGTTCTCTTGATATGCTGGATCTTGCTCTATAATCTGTCCTTCTGGTATTTCCAAATGATATTTCTCTTCTTTAATCTCTACTTTTAATTTCAATTCATTTGCTTTTTCTTCTGCTTCTTCAACTGTTAATTCAACTAAATCAGGTATTTGTACATCGTTTGCCCTTCCAATAGTTAGTGCAAAATATGTTCCTCCCATAGCTATAGAAAATACCAATATACATGCAAATATTATTGCAAATACTTTTAACACTGGATGTTTTTCAAAGAATTTCTTTATCTTACTGAATTTTCCTTTTTTATTTTTATCGTCACTTTCTTTATCTATATTACTTTTATCATAATCCAATGATATCCTTTGGGTCCTAAAATCTTTTTCATCTTCATTAAATACAAATTCACCTGTAGGATTTTTTAGAGCCATTTCTAAGTCTTTAATCATTTCTGTTGCATTTGCATATCTGTCTTTAGCTTCTTTTTGCATAGCCTTCATTATTATATCATTTACACATTTAGGTATGTTTGGTTTTAATATTATTGGCTCTATTGGATCTTCTTGCATATGTTTTAAAGCTACTGAAACTGGTGTATCACTATCAAAAGGTACTCTTCCTGTTAACATTTCATACATTACTACTCCTAATGAATATAGGTCAGATTTTTCATCTGTAAATCCTCCTCTTGCATGTTCAGGTGAAAAATAATGTACTGAACCTATTGTTGTTCCAAAAGCTGTTATTGTAGAATTTGAAACAGCCTTAGCAATTCCAAAATCTGTTACTTTTGCAACTCCTTCTTCTGTTATTATTATATTATGTGGTTTTATATCTCTATGAATTATATTGTTTTTATGTGCTGTTTCTAAAGCAGACGCTATTTGTATTGCTACTTTTACAGACCACTTCCATCCCAAAGCACCATCTTCTACAATAATTTCTTTTAATGTTTTTCCTTTTACAAGTTCCATTACAATATAATATAAATTTTCTTCTTTTCCTACATCATATACAGATACAATATTAGGATGAGTAATACTTGCTGCAGCTTGAGCTTCTATATTAAATCTCTTTATAAATTCTTCGTCAGTTGTAAATTCATCTCTTAAAATCTTTACAGCAACGAATCTATTTAAAATTAAATCTTTTGCCCTATATACAGTTGCCATTCCCCCATTACCTATCTTTTCTAATAATTGATATCTGTTTGCTATTATCTTACCCTCTATATTCATATAAAGCCCCACTCCTATCTTATTATAGATTATTTAATAAATCTTACTAATCCTTTTTAACTACAATAACACTAATATTATCATAACCACCAAGTTCGTTTGCTCTTTCAATTAATGTATCACAAGCTTCTTCTATATTTTTATTTATAATATTATAAATTTCTTCTTCTTGTAACATATTTGTAAGTCCATCAGAACACATTAATATTATATCTCCTGGTAAAAATCCTTTTGCAGTAATATCAGGCTCTATATTTTCTGTGCATCCTAATGCTTTCATTAGGATATTTTTCCTTGGATGATAAAATGCTTCTTCTCTAGTTATTGTTCCATCTTTTACTAATGTTTCTACATAACTATGATCTGTTGTTATTCTTCTAATTATATTCCTTCTAATCCTATATATTCTGCTATCGCCAATATGTCCAATATATACTTTGTTGCCATACATTATACAAATTTCCAGTGTTGTTCCCATTTGATCTAATTCTTCATTTTCTTGGGATTTTTTGTATACAACTTTATTTGCATAATCCATAGCTTCTTTTATAAGATTTTGTATGTTTTCAGTAGTAGGTTCAATTTTTTCAAATCTTTCTTCAATGTATTCTCTTGCTGAAGCTGTGGCTAATCTACTTGCTATTTCTCCACCATTATATCCTCCCATACCATCTGCCAAAATACATAATCTCATATTATTTATTTCTTTAGAAACATAATAGCAGTCTTGATTCATTTCTCTTGCTTTACCTATATCGGTTCTTGCGTAGGCTCGCATTTTTCCACCTCTTTTTTTCTAAGTTGCCCACATGCTGCATCAATATCACTACCTAATTCTCTTCTTATTGTAGCAACTATTCCTTTCTTATTTAAGTAATCTCTAAATTTTATTATATTTTCATTTGTACTTTTAATGTATTTACCATTTTCAATTTTGTTTATAGGTATTAAATTTACATGACAAAGCATTCCTTTTAGTAATTTTGAAAGCTCTTCTGCATCATTTAAATTGTCATTGTTATCTTTTGCAAGTGCATATTCAAAAGATATTCTTCTATTTGTTTTTTGTATATAATATCTGCAAGCTTTCATTAATTCTTCTATATTATATACATCATTTACTGGCATCATTTCACTTCTCTTTTTGTTTGAGCAACTGTGAAGTGATATTGATAAAGTACACTGCATATTTTCATCTGCTAATTTATATATTTTAGGGACCAAGCCACTTGTGGAAATACTAATATGTCTTGCACCCATATTAATTCCTTTTTGATTATTTAATATCTTTATAGCATTCATTACATTGTCGTAATTATCTAAAGGTTCACCAATTCCCATAAATACTAAATTTGATATTTTGATATTTTCATCTCTTTGTATTGCAAGTAATTGTTCAACTATTTCTCCACTACTTAGGTTCCTTGCAAATTTTACTCCTGTTGATGCACAAAATTTACATCCCATCTTGCATCCTATCTGTGAGGAAACACATATTGTAAATCCGTGTTTATATTCCATAAGTACAGATTCAATTGCATTGCCATCTAAAACATCAAATAAATATTTTTTAGTTCCATCTTTTGATTCTTGTTTTTTTAATATATTAAATACATGTAAATCGAAGTTTTCTTTTAGTTTATCTCTTAACTCAATGGATATATTGGTCATTTCATCAAAACTTGTAACATTATCTTGCATTATCCATTTAAATATTTGTTCTGCTCTATATGGTTTTTCCCCTAAGCTTGCCATAACTTGCTTTAATTCATCTAAATTGTAATCTTTAATATTCTTCTTCAAATATATCTTCCTTTATTTGCATTTTAACGAATATATTTTATCATAACAAATTTTATATTACAAGTTTTTTAAAAAAATAAAGCGAACAGATATGTTCGCAATATTTTATTTCTTTATTATACTAATTTTAATATAACTTCTTCAGCATTGTCTCCTCTTCTTGGTCCTTTTTTGATTATTTGTGTGTATCCTCCAACTCTATCTTTATAGTTTTCTGCTATTTCTCCAAAAAGTTTTGCTGGTAAGTCTATGTTTTTACCATCTGCATCTTTTACTTTGTTTAATTTTGTCATTATTTTTCTTCTTGCATTTAATCTTGATGGCATATCTTTTTGTCTTTTTTCAGTAGTTTCTTCTTTTACTACTCTTAAATATTCTTTACCATTTTTACTTGTTACTTTTTCTGTTTCTTTATTACCTTTACTGTCAAGTTTTGCTTTTACTACTTTTACTTCTACTTCTTCAAAATTATCTTTTTCTTTTATTGCTAAAGCTATTATACTATCTACTATTGATCTAACTTCTTTTGCTCTAGCTTCAGTAGTTTCTATTTTACCATACATAATCAAATCTGTAGTTTGGTTTTTTAATATTGCTAATCTTTGATCAGTTGGTCTACCAAGTTTTCTATTCCTAGCCAATGTTTCCACCTTCCTTAATTTGTTTTCTAATATAATTCAAATAAAATTTGAATTTTTATTCCTCTTCTTTAACAAAATCTAATCCTAATGAATGTAATTTGTTTGTTACTTCATCTAAAGATTTTTTACCTAGATTTCTTACTTTCATCATATCAGCTTCTGTTTTATTTGCTAAATCTTCAACTGTAGCAATTCCTGCTCTTTTTAGACAGTTATATGATCTTACTGATAATTCTAGTTCTTCTATAGGCATTTCTAATACTTTTTCTTTTTTAGATTCTTCTTTTTCTACCATAACTTGAGTATTTTTAGCTGTTTCTGATAAGTCAACGAATAATTCTAAGTGACCTGTCATTACTTTTGCAGCTAAACTCAAAGCTTCATAAGCTTTAAGACTTCCATCTGTCCACACTTCTATTGTTAATTTATCATAATCAACTGTTTGACCTACTCTAGTATTTTCTACTGAGTAATTTACTTTTTTTACTGGTGTAAATATTGAATCTATTGGAAGAACATCTATTGCTTGATTTACATCTTTGTTTTTTTCTGCAACATTATATCCTCTTCCTCTATCTGCTGTCATTTCCATTACTAAATGTCCACCATCTGCAACTGTTGCAATATGTAATTCAGGATTTAATACTTCTACACTTGAATCAGTAATGATATCACCTGCTGTAACTTCTCCTTCTTTATTAACATCAATTCTAAGAACTTTTTGTTCATTATCATGTGATCTTAATCTTACACTTTTTAAATTAACAATGATTTCTGGTACATCTTCAACAACTCCAGGAATTGTTGAAAATTCATGTACTACTCCATCAATTTTAACACTTGTTATTGCTGTTCCTGGTAATGATGATAATAAAATTCTTCTTAAAGAATTTCCTATTGTCATTCCATATCCACGTTCTAGTGGCTCGCACACAAATTTTGCATAATTTTCTTCTTCATTCACTGCTAGACATTCTATATTTGGTTTTTCAAATTCAATCATTTATTTTTTAACCTCCTATTTAGATGTTATCGGTTAGATAGTAGTTGTTATTTTTTATGCAACTTAATTCTCTAACTTCTAATTTCTAATTTCTAACTATTTAGAATATAACTCAACAATTAAATGTTCTGCAACTGGTAAATCTACATCTTCTCTTGATGCAAGTCTTATTACTTTTGCTTCTAATTTATCATTATTTTTTTCTATCCATTCTGGAACTGGTTTGCTATTACTTAATTCTGCATTTTCTTTTATTATTTTGCTATCTCTTTTATTTTCTCTAACTGATATTACATCTCCCGGTTTTACTAAATAAGATGCTATATCTGTTTTAACTCCATTAACATCGAAATGACCGTGATTTACAAGTTGTCTAGCTTGTGCTCTAGATACTCCAAATCCTGCTCTATATACTACATTATCTAATCTGCTCTCTAATATTTGTAGTAAAATTTCACCTGTAATTCCTTTTTTATTTTCTGCCATTTCAAAATATTTTCTAAATTGTTTTTCTCCAACTCCATAAAATGCTTTTGTTTTTTGCTTTTCTCTTAATTGTGTTCCGTATTCAGAAAGTTTCTTTCTTCCTTGTCCATGTTCTCCAGGTGCATAGTTTCTTCTTGTTACACTACATTTATCTGAAAAACATCTTGACCCTTTAAGAAATAACTTTTGTCCTTCTCTACGGCATATACGACATTGTTCGTCTTTATATCTTGACATTTATATTTCTCCTTTCTTAAACCTTCTATACTCTTCTTCTTTTTGGTGGTCTACATCCATTATGTGGTATTGGTGTTACATCTTTTATCATGCTTATTTCTAGACCTGCTGTTTGAAGTGATCTTATTGCAGCTTCTCTACCAGAACCTGGTCCTTTAACATAAACTTCAACTGATTTTAATCCATGCTCCATTCCTGCTTTTGCAGCTGTAAGTGCTGCTTCTCCTGCTGCAAATGGTGTGCTTTTTCTAGAACCTTTAAATCCTAATTCTCCAGCACTTGCCCAAGCTATAGCATTTCCTTTTTCATCAGTTATTGTAACTATTGTATTATTAAAACTAGAATGAATATGTGCTGCACCTTTTTCTATGTTTTTTCTATCTCTTCTTCTAGTAACTTTTTTTGCTACCTTAGCCATAATTTATTTACTCCTCCCTATTTCTTTTTGCTTACTAATTTTCTAGGACCTTTTCTTGTACGAGCATTAGTTTTTGTTCTTTGTCCTCTTACAGGTAATCCTCTTCTATGTCTTATTCCTCTAAAACATCCTATTTCAGTAAGTCTTTTAATATTTAATGCAACTTCACGTCTTAAGTCACCTTCAACTTTATAATCTTCCATTGCTTTTCTTATTGCTTGTACCTGTTCATCTGTTAAATCTTTTACCCTAGTATCTGGATTTACTTTAGCTTCCTTTAGTATTTTATTAGAACTTGTTCTACCTATACCGTAAATATATGTAAGCCCTATTTCAACCCTTTTTTCTTTAGGTAAATCTACTCCTGCTATACGAGCCATGTTTTCTTTCACCTCTTCTAAATATTTTTCTAAAATTAAGTTTACTCAGTGTTGTTTGGATTAATTGATAAATTGTAGTTTGTGAGAGGAAAATTCTAGGGACTGTCCCTAAAAATCACCAATTTTGGGGATTTTGGGGACTGTCCTGAATTTTCCGAATACGGAACAAACAACAATTTATATTGGTCTAATTAGTATAAATTGAAATGTAATTAAACCTATATAATAAATAAAAATAGATAGTTCTTAAAAATTTCTTTTTAAGACAGCCGCTTCTCTATTTTTATGTATTAACTAAATAATACACAAATTAACTTAAGTTTTTGTGCTTAAGCTAATTATCCTTGTCTTTGTTTGTGTTTTGGGTTTTCACATATTACCCTAGTAACACCTTTTCTTTTTATAATTTTGCATTTTTCACATATTTTTTTTACTGATGGTCTAACTTTCATTATTTTCACCTCTTCTTTGTGGTCTTATTAATCTATATATTTTATCTGTAAAACGAATCAAAAACGAGTAATGCTAGGCATTTAAAATTCAAAAAGCGGAGGCGTACTTAGGTACGTTGAGCATTTTTAAATTTTAAATAACGACGCAGGACGAAGTTTTTCATTCGTTTTATTTTGCTCTCCAAGTAATACGTCCTCTGTTTAAATCATATGGAGAAAGTTCAAGTTTTACTTTATCACCTGGTAGGATTTTTATATAATTCATTCTAAGTTTTCCAGAAATGTGTGCTAAAACTTGATGTCCATTTTCAAGTTCAACTTTGAAATTTGTATTAGGTAGTGCTTCTAATACTGTCCCTTCAACTTCTATAACATCTTCCTTAGACAATTTTTTATCCTCCTATTATAATAAATTGAATTATTTACCAAAAATAACTAATATATTATACATTATAATTAAACTATTGTCAATATCTCTGGCTCTTTTTCTGTAATTAAAATTGTATTTTCATAATGAGCAGATAAACTTCCATCTTCTGTTATAATAGTCCAGCCATCATCTAATTCCAAAATCCCTGGTTTTCCCATTATTACCATTGGTTCTATTGCAAGTGTCATACCTGGTTCAAGTCTTATACCTCTCCCTGCTTTTCCATAGTTTGGTATACCTGGATCTTCATGCATTTCAGATCCTATTCCATGACCTTGAAATTCTTTTACTACAGAATAACCATTATTTTCTATAAAAGAACCTATAGCATGAGATATATCACCTAATCTATTTCCTTTTTTAGCGTATTTTATACCTTCAAAAAAAGCCTGTTTTGTTACCTCAACTAATCTTTTTGTAGGTTCTGGAACATTACCTACTATATATGTCCTCGCACAATCTCCATTATATCCATTTTTATATGCTACTAGGTCAATACTTATTATATCTCCATCTTTTAAAATCGCCTTTTTAGATGGTATGCCATGTATAACTTCATCATTAATAGATGCACAAATTGAACCTGGAAAATCAGGAACACCTTTTATTCCACTTGGATACCCTTTTTCTGCAGGTATTCCACCACATGCTCTAATTACTTTTTCTGCTATTTTATCTAATTCATAAGTTGATATTCCTGGTTTGATTGCTTTTTCTATTTCCTGTTGAGCAAGGCAAGCTATCCTTCCTGCCTCTTTCATTAATTCAATTTCACGCTTTGATTTTATTGTTACCAAATTTATACCCCCATACAAATTGTAGTTTGTGAGAGGAAAATTCTAGGGACTGTCCCTAAAAATCACCAATTTTGGGGATTTTTGGGACTGTCCTGAATTTTCCGAACACGGAACAAACTACAATTTATATTCATTAATTGTTTTTAATGTATTCTTCTACTTCTTGTGCAACATCATAAGAAGTTTTTCCAACACTGTCCCCTGCTTTTGCATCATAAAGTACTCCAGCATTTTTATAATGATTTATTAATTCTTGTGCTGACTCGCTATATACTTTTAATCTGTTTTGTACAACTTCTGGTTTTTGGTCTTCTCTTTGATATAACTCTCCTCCACATTTATCGCATATTCCTTCTTGTTTTGGAGGGTTGAATACTACATTATATATTTCATTGCAACCTTTGCAACTTCTTCTATTTGCAATTCTTTCTACTATTTCCTCAAATGGTACGTCTATATTTAATGCCATATCTACTTTTGCTCCCATTTCTTCTAGCATTTCATCAAGACTTTTTGCTTGTACTTCTGTTCTTGGAAATCCATCTAAAACTGCTCCATTTACTACATCTGATTCATTCAATCTTGCTTTAAGCATTTTTATTGTAACTTCGTCTGGTACAAGCTCTCCTTTATCCATATATTTTTTTGCTTCTTTTCCTAATTCTGTTTCATTTTTTAAATTTTCTCTAAATAAATCTCCTGTTGATATATGTGCTAATTTTAAATCTTCTGCTATTATTTTTCCAGCTGTTCCTTTTCCACTTCCTGGTGCTCCTAATAATACTATATACATTTCTTCTCCCATCCGAACAAATGAAAAGCTTCGCACTACGTCGTTAAACTTCATAAAATTTTTTTCGATGTACACATGTACTATCTCAAAAAATTTTATTTGTTTGCCTAATATTGCTCGCTTTTGATTTGTTCTAATTATTTATAATTATATTAATATTTTAGCTATATTACACGAAATCAGAGGTATGAATTTAAAATATACTTCTAAATTCTAACCTCTAACTTCTAAACTCTAAATTCTACTCTAAGAATCCTTTATAATGTCTCATTACCAATCTAGATTCTAATTGTTGAACTGTTTCTAATGCAACACCAACTACGATAAGTATTGATGTTCCTCCAAATGCTACGTTAAGTCCTGTGAATCTCATAAGCATTGGAAGTATTGCAATAATACTTAAAAATACTCCTCCAAATAGAGTTAATTTACTCATTATATTAGATAAATATTCTGTTGTTGGTTTACCTGCTCTAATTCCAGGTATGAATCCACCATTTTTCTTTATATTATTCGATACTTCTGCTGGATTAAATGTTGCATAAGTATAAAAATAAGTAAATCCTAATATTAATAATAAATAAACAATTGCATTGGCTATAGTATATCCTATTCCAACTTGAGAAGTTGAAGTTGCTATTGAAAATTTATATACCCATGCCCAAAATCCAGTTTGAGTAGCTATACTACTATTGAACATTTGAATTATCATTGCAGGAAATGTCATAAAAGAAGATGCAAATATTATTGGCATAACTCCTGCCATTGCTAACTTAAATGGAATATGAGTATTTTGTCCACCATACATTTTTCTTCCTACAACTTTTTTTGCATATTGTACTGGAATTCTTCTTTCGGCTTCTTGTACAAATACAACTGCTGTAACTAAAATTAATGCACCTATTATTAATCCTAGTGATATTAAAAGTCCTGTTGTACTAAATCCAGCACTTGTAATCATTAAATTATATATTGTTGTTACAACATTAGGAAGTCTAGATATTATACCTATAAAGATAATTATTGAAATACCATTTCCAATACCTCTGTTTGTGATTTGTTCTCCAAGCCACATAAGAAGCGCTGTACCAGCAACTAATGATAATACTATTAATGCTCCTGTTTTAAATCCTGGATTTATAAATATTCCATAAATAGAATATGAATTGCTATATGACATATATATACCTATTGCCTCTACCAATGCTAAAACTAATGTTAACATTTTTGTATATCTATTTACCTTTGCTTTACCTTCTTCTCCACCTTCTTTAATCAATTTTTCTAAAGAAGGAATTACCATTCCTAACAATTGTATTACAATTGATGCTGTGATATATGGGCTTATTGACATTGCAAATATAGAAAATCTTGAGAAAGCACCTCCAGAAATTAAATCAATAAGTCCTGATATACTTCCACTTGTTTGAGAAGCTAAATTACTTAAAGCTACTGTATCTACACCCGGTACTGATATGTAACATCCAAGTCTAAATAGTACTATTAATAATAATGTGTATAATATTCTTTTTCTTACATCAGGTGTTTTAAAAGCATTTTTTATAGTTTTAAACAAAGCTAAATCACCTCTGCTTTTCCACCAGCTGCTTCTATTTTTTCTTTAGCAGCCTTTGTAAATCTTGTTGCTTTTACTGTTAATTTTTTATCTAAATTACCAGTAGCTATTACAACGATACCATCATTAGCTTTACTTATTATTCCATCTGCAATCAAGCTTTCAGCTGTTACATTTTCTGATTTACTTTTATTAAGCATTGTTAAGGTTACTTCTGTGTAAACAGATGCATGGATATTTTTGAATCCTCTTTTTGGAAGTCTTCTATATAATGGTGTTTGACCACCTTCGAATCCACGTCTTACTCCTCCACCAGATCTTGCTTTTTGTCCTTTATGTCCTTTTCCAGATGTTTTTCCAAGTCCAGAACCAATTCCACGTCCTACTCTTCTTCTTGCAACTTTTTCCTTGCTTGCTTTTATATTTCCTAACTCCATCTATTTCCCTCCTTCAAAATTTGCAAGAGCAAATTTTAAACTATTCATTATTCACTCTTATCTATTAATTTTTCTTCTTGAGACATACCATAGAATTTCTTCAGGGACAGTCCCTATACTATTTCACTTGCTTTCTTTCCTCTTTTTTTAGCTATTTCTTCTGCTGTAGCCATATTTTCAAGAGCATTCATTGTAGCATATCCAACATTTCTTGGATTGTTTGTTCCTATAACTTTTGTTTTTATATCTCTATATCCTGCAAGTTCAAGTACTGGTCTTACACTACCACCTGCTATTAATCCAGATCCTTCTGCACCTGGTTTTAATAGTACTTGTGCTGCTCCAAAAGTACCTATAAACTCGTGTGGTATAGTTGTTCCAACAATTGGAACCTCTATTAAATTCTTTTTAGCATCTTCTATAGCTTTTTTTATTGCATCTGGAACTTCTGCTGCCTTTCCATTTCCTATACCTACATGACCGTTCTCATCTCCAACAACAACTACTGCACTAAATCTGAAATTTCTACCACCTTTAACAACTTTTGCAACTCTGTTAATGGCTACTACTTTTTCTTTTAATTCCATAACTTCGTTTTCCATATTTCCTCCTTAAAACTCTAATCCTGCTTCTCTTGCAGCTTCTGCAAGTTCTTTTATAATTCCATGATAGATGTATCCTCCTCTATCATAAACAACAGTTTTTATGTTTTTTTCTATAGCTCTTTTTGCAATTAATGTTCCAACTTCTTTTGCTGCTTCTTTGTTTGATTTTTTTGTTTTAACAGCTTTATCTAGAGTTGATGCTGAAACAATTGTTACACCTTTTACATCATCAATTACTTGAGCATATATATTGCTATTACTTCTGTATACACATAATCTTGGGCACTCAGCTGTACCACTAATTTTTCTGCGTACTCTTCTATGTCTTCTTTCTCTTTCTAATTTTCTATTTGTTTTAGTAATCATTTAAGAAAATCTCCTTTCTTTTCTAGTGAATATTGAATGGTGAATAATGAATAATTTTTGTTAGTTTTTATCACTTTATGACAAAAGCTTTCATTAATTATTAACTATTCACTATTAACTATTCATTTTTTTATTTACCTGTTTTACCTTCCTTACGTCTAATATGTTCATCAACATATTTAATACCTTTTCCTCTATAAACTTCTGGTGGTCTTTGTTTTCTGACTTCAGCAGCCATTTGACCTACTAATTCTTTATCAATTCCTTTTACTATAATTGAGTTTGGATTTGGAACTTCATAAGTTATTCCTTCTGGTTCTTCCATATTTACTGGATGTGAATATCCAAGTGTTAATACTAATGTTTTACCTTGTTTTGCAGCTCTATATCCAACTCCATTAATTTCTAATTGTTTTTCATAACCTTGAGAAACACCTTGTATCATATTATTAATTAGAGTTCTTGATAATCCATGCAAACTTCTATTTTCTTTTTCATCGTTTGGTCTTGTAACTGTTATTATTCCATTTTCAAGTTTTACACTTATGTTTTTATGTATTTCTCTTTCTAATGTTCCTTTAGGTCCTTTTACAGTAATTTTTTGACCATCTAAACTAACTTCTATGCCTTCTGGTACTGTAATTGGTTTATTTCCTATTCTTGACATTTCATATTCTCCTTTCTAACTTACCATATATATGCTAATACTTCTCCACCTACACCTGCTGCTCTTGCTTGTTTATCTGTCATTATTCCTTTAGATGTTGATATTAATGCTATTCCAAGTCCATTTAAAACTCTTGGAAGCTCATCTTTTGCAGCATATATTCTTAATCCAGGCTTGCTTATTCTTTTTAATCCAGAAATAACTTTCTTTCCTTTTTCTGTATATTTTAAACTTATTCTTATAATACCTTGATTTTCATTTTCTATTTCTTCATATGATTTTATATATCCTTCATTAAATAATATTTCTGCTATTGATTTTTTCATTTTTGAAGCAGGTATATCTACTGTTTTAAATTTAGCACTGCTTGCATTTCTTATTCTTGTTAGCATATCTGCTATTGGGTCAGTAGTATTCATATTATATTCTTCCTCCTTTTCTTTTCTAGAAGTTAGAACTTAGAGATTAGAATTTAGAAAAATAAATTCATAAACTAATTCTAACTTTCTTAAAATATTTGTTTTTTTCAAGAGGTAATTGTTTTTGGTTTCTAACCTCTAACTTCTAACCTCTAACTTCTATTTTACCAACTTGCTTTTTTTACACCAGGTATTTCACCTTTATGTGCTAATTCTCTAAAGCATACACGGCAAATACCATATTTTCTTATATATCCATGTGGTCTACCGCACAATTTACATCTATTATATTCTCTTGTCTTGTATTTTTGTTCTTTTTGTTGTTTTACAATCATTGCTTTTTTAGCCATATTTTTTATTTTCCTCCTTTATTAATATTGCATTGGGACGCATCTTTACCTTTTGTCACTTCCACTAGGGATAAGATACATCCCCATACTTGTGGATTAGTGATGTCAGTTTTTATGCTTTTTCCTTTAATAAATTCTTTATTCTATACTCTAAAAGGCATTCCTAACAATGTAAGTAATTCTCTTGCTTCTTCATCAGTTTCTGCTGTTGTTACAAATATGATATCCATACCTCTTAATTTATCAATTTTATCATATTCGATTTCTGGGAATATTAATTGCTCTTTTACTCCTAAAGAATAGTTACCTTTTCCATCAAATGAATTCTTTGAAAGTCCTCTAAAATCTCTTACTCTTGGTAATGCAACATTAAATAATTTATATGCAAAATCATACATTTTTCTTGATCTTAAAGTAACTTTACAACCAACGTTTACTCCTTCTCTTAATTTAAAAGCTGCAATTGATTTTTTTGCTTTAGTTACAATTGGTTTTTGTCCTGTTATTTGAGTTAAATCTGATATTGCATTATCTAAAGCTTTTGGATTATCTTTTATATCTCCTAACCCAATATTTATAACTATTTTTTCTAATTTAGGAACTTGCATAACTGATTTATATTCAAATTTTTTCATTAATGCAGGTACTACTTCTTTTTCATATTGTTCTCTTAATTTTTCCATGAATAGTTTTCTCCTTTCTTTTATTTGTAAGGGGATTCATCCTTTCCTTTAACGGGCAACTTCCTTTCGCCCCTACACAATCCTTATTTTTGGATAAGTGTATACGGTTTTATGCTTCCTGCCTTATTTAATTTTATTTCCGCATTTTTTACAAACACGAATTTTTTCTTTTCCTTCTTTTATAATACCAATTCTTGTAGCTTTATTACATTTTGGACATACTACATTAACTTTACTGCTATGTATACTACATTCTACAGGTATAATTCCGCCTTCTTCACCTTGTTTTCTTGGTTTTACATGTTTTTTTCTAACATTTATACCTTTAACTATTACCTTTTGTAATTTTGGCATTACTTCTAGTACTTCTCCTGTTTTACCTTTATCATTTCCAGATAAAACTTGAACTGTATCACCTTTTTTTATCTTCATTTAGGATTTTCCTCCTTTTCCATTAATTATTTTATTTGTTATTATTTTATTTCTCCTATAGTACCTCTGGAGCTAAAGAAAGTATCTTCATATAATCTTTATCTCTTAATTCTCTAGCTATAGGGCCAAATATACGTGTACCTTTTGGATTACCATCATCACGTATAATAACTGCAGCATTTTCATCAAATCTTACATAAGATCCATCTTGTCTTCTAATAGGTTTTTTTGTTCTTACAATAACTGCTTTAACAACATCACCTTTTTTTACGACACCATTTGGTATTGCACTTTTAACAGATGCAACAATTATATCTCCAACTCCTGCAAATTTTCTATGTGATCCACCTAAGCATCTAATACACATTAATTCTTTTGCTCCAGTGTTATCAGCTACTTTTAATCTTGTTTGTTGTTGAATCATTTGAGTTTTCCTCCTTTTTCGTATTTTATATTTTTGTAAAATAAATCAAAAGTGAATGTTTCATTTATTTTACTACTGCTTTTTCTATAACTTCAACCAATCTCCATCTTTTATCTTTAGATAAAGGTCTAGTTTCCATTACTTTTACTTTATCTCCTACTTGGCATTGATTTTCTTCATCATGAGCTTTTAATTTGTATGTTCTTTTAACAAATTTTCCATATATAGGATGTTTTACACTTGTTTCAACTGATACTACTATAGTTTTATCCATCTTATTAGATGTAACAGTACCAATCATAACTTTACGAAGATTTCTTTCTTCCATTATCCTGACTCCTCCTTTATAACGTTCGAGGTACAAA
This sequence comes from uncultured Clostridia bacterium, assembly GCA_947627485.1. Lineage (GTDB taxonomy): Bacteria > Bacillota > Clostridia > TANB77 > CAG-508 > CAG-452. Next base: position 5,316 of record CANQWF010000012.1, on the reverse strand, counting down.
CCTCGCTTATAGGTATTCCTCATAGATCGAGGAATGTCCCTTTATAATGTTTGAGGTACAAACCTCGCTCACGGGTATTCCTCATAGATCGAGGAATGTCCCTCATTTTATAGCTTCTTCTAATTCTCTTTGTCTTAGAATTGTATTTATTCTTGCTATATCTTTTTTTACTTCTTTTATTTTCATTGGATTATCTAATCCATTTGTTGCTAAACTAAATCTTAATTTAAATAATTCAGATTTAAGTTCACTTAATTCTTTTTTTAAATCTGGTGAAGACATTTCTCTTATTTTATTTATCTTCATCAACATCACCACCTTGCTTATTCTCTCTTTTTAAGAATTTTGTTTTTACAGGTAATTTGTGTGATGCAAGTCTTAAAGCTTCTCTTGCTGTTTCTTCTGGTACACCTGCAAGTTCAAATAATACTCTACCTGGTTTTACAACAGCTACCCAATATTCTGTAGCACCTTTACCTTTACCCATACGAGTTTCAGCTGGTTTTTTACTAATTGGTTTATTTGGGAATATTTTTATCCAAACTTTACCACCTCTTTTGATATAACGAGTCATAGCAATTCTGGCTGCTTCTATTTGGTTTGCTGTAATTAATCCTGCTTCTAATGCTTGTATTCCATATTCTCCTTCATTTACAACATTTCCTCTTGTTGCTTTACCTCTATTTCTACCTTTTTGCATTTTTCTATATTTTGTTCTTTTTGGCATTACTGGCATTATTCTTCCCCTCCTTCTTTATTTTCTTTTTTAGTTGGAAGAATTTCTCCTTTATAAATCCATACTTTAACTCCAATTTTTCCATATGTTGTATCTGCTTCATAGAATCCATAATCTATGTCTGCTCTTAATGTTTGAAGTGGAATTGTACCTTCTTTATAGAACTCTGTTCTTGCCATATCAGCTCCACCTAATCTTCCAGATACAGCTGTTTTTATTCCTAAAGCACCAGCTTTCATAGCTTTTTGCATACATTGTTTCATTGCTCTTCTAAAAGATATTCTTCTTTCTAGTTGATTTGCAATGTTTTCAGCTACTAATTGTGCATCAGTATCTACATTTTTTACTTCCACTATATTTAAGTTTACTTCCTTGTTTATCATTTTTACTAATTCATTTTTTAATGTTTCTGCATAGTTTCCACCTTTTCCTATAACTAGACCTGGTTTTGCAGTATATACATTTACTTTAACAAATTTTGGTGTTCTTTCTATTTCTATTTTAGAAATTCCACTTACAAATAATTTTTTCTTTACATATTCACGGATTTTATGATCTTCTATTAAATAATCACTAAAATTTTTAGAGTCTGCATACCATTTTGAATTCCAATCTTTGATAACACCTACTCTTAATCCATGTGGATGCATTTTTTGTCCCATGCTAATTTTCCTCCTTTAACACAATTGTTATATGGCATGTTCTTTTTCTAATTCTAACTGCAGAACCTTTTGCTGCTGGTCTTATTCTTTTTAATGTAGGACCTTGGTTTGCGTAAATTTCACTAACAATTAGATTTCCTCTATTCATACCATGATTATTTTCAGCATTTGCTATTGCTGATTTTAATAATTTTTCTAATATTTCAGAAGATGCTTTTGGTGTAAATTTTATTATTGCTAAAGCTTCATCTACTTTTTTACCTCTTATTAAGTCTGCAACTATTTTAACTTTTCTACTTGAAATTCTTGCATATCTTAATATTGCTCTTGCTTCTAAAGCTTGGTTTTGAACTGTTTCTTGTTCTGGCATTTGTTTGACCTCCTTATTTTTCTCTATGAAAATATGTCTTACATAATTTTTAAGCTGTTTATCATAGCTTTGATAAGATATGTTCTTTATAAAATTTATATAACACATCTTTTGGCTGTGTATGTCCCCCTCGTGGAATACCACCTACTATTATTTTACATTACTTTTTTTGTCTCCTGAATGTCCTTTAAATGTTCTTGTTGGTGCAAATTCTCCTAATTTATGTCCAATCATTTCTTCTGATATGTAAATTGGAACATGTTTTCTTCCGTCATGAACTGCTATTGTATGTCCTACCATTTGTGGATATATTGTAGATGCTCTTGACCAAGTTTTAAGAACTGATTTTTCACCTGTCTCATTCATTTTTTCTATTCTTTTTAGTAATCTTTCTTCTATAAAAGGTTTTCTATTTCTTCTAGACATTATTCTTATTTCCTCCTTTTAACGATAAATTTATCTGATTTTTTATTCTTCTTTCTTGTCTTATATCCTAATGCTGGTTTACCCCAAGGAGTAAGTGGTCCAGCGTGTCCTATAGGTGCTCTACCTTCTCCACCACCATGAGGGTGATCAACAGGGTTCATTACAGATCCTCTAACTGTTGGTCTAATTCCCATATGTCTTTTTCTACCTGCTTTTCCAAGTTTTATATTTCCATGATCTGTATTTCCTATTGTTCCAATAGTTGCTCTACATCTAGCAAGTACCAATCTCATTTCTCCTGAAGGTAGTCTTATATGTGCATAAGTTCCTTCTTTAGCCATAAGCTGAGCTGCCCCACCTGCTGTTCTTACTAATTTTCCACCTTGACCTGGGTTTAACTCAATATTATGAATCATAGTACCTACTGGTATATTTTCTATTGGAAGACAGTTTCCTATTCTTATATCAGAATTTGGCCCTGATACTACTTTATCACCATCTTTTAATCCAACTGGTGCTAAAATGTAACTTAATGTTCCATCTTCATATTTTATTAATGCTATGTTACTTGTACGGTTTGGATCATATTCTATACCAATAACCGTAGCTGGCATATCATCTTTTTTACGTTTAAAATCAATTATTCTATATTTTTGTCTATTTCCACCACCTTGATGTCTAACTGTTATTCTACCATAAGAATTTCTACCTGCATGTTTCTTCTTTTTAGTAAGTAAAGATTTCTCTGGTGTTTTTTTAGTTATTTCATTAAAATCTGAAACTGTCATGTTTCTTCTTGATGGTGTATATGGTTTGAAATGTTTAATTCCCATTTTACTCTTTCCTTTCTCGAATTCATGAAAATCTTCGTCCTGCGTCGTTAAAATTTTACTTAAAATGCTCATATACCTATGTACACTCCGCTTTTTTCGTAAAATATTGCCTAGCATTACTCACTTTTGCTGAATTCTCTTACTTTCTTTAATATTTACGGACATTTTTCCTGCTCCGTATAGCAGATATTTATTTGTTATCCCAGTTTTATCTGGATAATTATTAATTTAATATTACCATGCTTAAAAATTAGAAGCGAGTATAACAAGGCAGTCAAGCAAAAAATCCGGAAACGTACAAAAGTACGTTGAGGAATTTTTTAGCGATGACTAACGCAGTTAGACGACGCTTATAATTTTTAAGCACCCATGAATTCGTCTATCGAATCCTTATATTTCTTATCAACTTTGACTTCTTTTCCACCTTTTGTTAAGTATTTAGTTTCAGATGGATTAGTATCAATTGTAACTATTGCTTTTTTCCAATCTGGTCTTCTACCAGTATTTGCTCCTACTCTTTTTTCTTTTCCTTTAACTGTCATTGTATTTACATTTAAAACTTTAACATTGAATAAAGTTTCAACAGCACTAGCAATTTGAACTTTTGTAGCTCTTTTTGCTACTTTAAATGTATACTTTCCCTCTGCTATACTACTACTAGATTTTTCTGTAATTATAGGTTTTACTATTATTTCTTCTGGTAACACTTAAGCATACACCTCCTCTAAGTTTTTAACGCTATCTACTGTAAGAATTAATTTATTGTATTTTAATAAATCATAAACATTTATTGTATTTACTAAACTTGTTTTTACTCCTTGAATATTTCTTGCTGATTTTTGTACATTTTCATTTCTTTCTGGTAAAACTATTAAAGTTTTTCCTTCTGCTTTTAATGCATCTAGTGCATTTACCATATTTTTTGTTTTTATTTCTTTAAAAGATAAACTATCTACAACAATTAAGTTGTTTTCTAATACTTTAGAACTTAATACTGATTTTATAGCTAATCTTTTTTCTTTTTTATTTACAGTATAACTATAATCTCTTGGTTTTGGTCCTAAAGCTATACCACCTTTATACCATTGTGGTGCTCTAATACTTCCTTGTCTTGCTCTACCTGTTCCTTTTTGTTTCCATGGTTTTCTTCCACCACCAGAAACTTCTGCTCTTGTTTTTGTACTTGCTGTTCCTTGTCTTTGATTAGCCATATAGTTAACTAATACACTATGTACTACTTTTTCATTTGGTTTAATACCAAATATTTCATCTTTAAGCTCTATATCGCTAACTTTTTTACCTTCTATATTGTATACATCTATTTTAGGCATTTTCTTTTACCCCTTTCTTATTTACTTTTTACAGAATTTCTTATTTTTAATATTGCTCCTTTGTTTCCTGGAACACTACCTTTAACTAAAATTACATTTTTATCTAAATCTACTCTTACAACTTCTAAGTTTTGTATTGTAACTGTTTCCATTCCCATGTGTCCTGGAAGTTTTTTACCTTTAAATACTCTACCTGGTGTTGAAGTAGATCCCATTGAACCTGGTCTTCTATGATACATAGATCCATGTCCCATAGGTCCTCTAGATTGTCCATGACGTTTTATAACACCTTGGAATCCTTTTCCTTTACTTGTTCCTGTTATATCTACGCTATCTCCTGCTGTAAATATATCAGCTTTTATTTCATCACCTACATTATAAGAAATTTCTTCTAATCTAAATTCTCTTAAATGTTTTTTTGGTGTTATTTTTGCTTTTTTAAATTCTCCCATTTTTGGTTTTGTTAATTTACTTTCTTTAACATCTCCAAAACCTAATTTTACAGCTTCATAACCATCTGTATCTTTTGTTTTGATTTGTACTACTATGCATGGTCCTGCTTCTATTGCTGTAACTGGAATAACTTTTCCTTTTTCATCAAATATTTGTGTCATTCCTAGTTTTTTCCCTAATATTGCTTTTTTCATATTTTTTCCTCCCCTTAATTACTATTGGCTAATTCTGAAAACGCTGAAAACCTTCGCATTACTTCGTCGAATTTCCTAAAAATTTTTTCGATGTACCTATGTACTATCTTAAAAATTTTTATTCATTTTCCTTGTACTGCTCGCTTTTGACCGTTTTCTGCTTTTACACATTAGCTTGGTCTTAAGGCAATTTATGTTATAAGTTTTTAAGCTTCTAACTTTACTTAGACCTCTAACCTTTAAAACTATAATTTCATTTCTACATCTACACCTGCTGGCAAGTCTAATTTCATTAGGCTATCTATTGTTGT
>CANQWF010000011.1 GCA_947627485.1 uncultured Clostridia bacterium | reverse complement strand
AGAATTCAGGACAGTCCCAAAAATCCCCAAATTTGGTGATTTTTAGGGACAGTCCCTAGAATTCCCCTAACACAAACTACAATTTATCTGCTTTTTTCTACTATTTCCACTATATCAGCTATATAGTCACCTATTACAGGAATATTTAACATTATTAGTCTTCTTAATAATATTACTATTATTGCAGTAATTATTGTTATTCCAATTCCAATTCCTACACCTCTGGAAATACCTGCAATTAAATTTCTTTTTAGTATTTCTTTTTTATTTCCAATAATATACGACAATTCGATTATATTTGATTTTTCTAAACTTTCGTTTATTTTATCTATTTTCTTACTTATTTTTTTTAATAACATAAAAAACACCTAATTATATTTTTAGGTGTTTTTTGTATTATTATTCATTTTTATTGAACATCATTTATAGTTGTATTCATTATTACATTATTATTGTTGTTAATTTCATTTTTTTCTGTTTTTGTTGTTTCTTCTTCATTTTTTTGTTTTGTTTCTTGGTCAACTATGTCTTCTAATTGTCCAATTAATTCTTGAAGTTTTGCCATGTCTTTTCCAATCATTTCCCAATTATTGCTTGAATTTGATTGTTGTAGATTTTTATTTGCGTTTATTATTTGCTCGATTAATTCGTCTTTATTCTCGCTTTCTATTTCTATTTTAATTGCTTCTTGTGATAAAAGATTTTTCAATGCTTCGTTTATATTATCTCCAATTGCTACTTTATTTCCTGATGCAACTACTACTTTTTTAAGTAATGGTATCTGTGATTCATCATTTAACATTATTTGATATATTGGTTCAACATATAACAAAGTATTGTTTATTGGTACTACTATTATATTTTTTTCTAATTTTGTACCTGTTGTATTTAATGTGTTTAATTCTTTTGAAATATTTTCATCTTGTTCCACAAGTGTATCTAATTGAGTAGTTCCTAAGATTGCGTTTTCTGTTTTAAATTTATATAAAGTTAGCTTTTTATTATTATTTTCATCATATGTTCCTACTAAATAAGATATTATATTTTGTTTTTCTGATATAGTATAAGGTACAACTAATCCTAATTGAGAATTATTATTATCTAGTGTTTTTACCATAGTATAATATGGTGTTATGTCTGTTCCAGTTGATGCACTAGAAGTTCTTGTTGTATTTTCTTTTGAAATATCCCAAACATCATCTTGTCTATATAATACTTCTGGTTGCACATTATGATATTGTTCTAACATTTTAGCTTGTAAATTATATAAATATTTTGAATATACAATTTTTTGAGAAATTTCTTTAGGTATATTTTCACCATCTTCAAAAAGTCCATTATATATCTTACTATAACTTACTGCTATTGGATCTGTTTTATCTGTTATATAAAATTTTATATCTCCATTGTAAGGATCTATTAATACTTTTACAGAATTTCTTATATAATTTATTTTTTCTTTCATTCCATTATATTCAATAATTGATTCTTGAGAATATGGATAATTATTTGATGTTGTATATGCATCTAATACCCACATTAAATCTCCATCATCTGTTACTATCATATATGGATTTTCATCATATTTTAAATATGGCATAATTGCTTTTGCTCTGGCTATTATATTTCTTGTTGTTATTATTTTGCTTTCTTTTGTTATATTACCAGAAAAAGCGATTCCAAGATTTTTTTCTTTTATTCCTAATATTATTCTATCTAATAAATTAAGATTTAGTCCTGCATTTCCGTTATATGTATTTGTATTACTACTTGTACTTGTAATAGGATAATCATATTCTTGTTTGTTTTTTGCATTTATAATTATTGAATCATTTGTTTCTAGTCCAAAATATATTCTTGGTTCATTTACCTTTATTTTGTCATTTTTATTAGAAAATTCACTTTGAATATATGATAAATTACCATTTTCGTCTACAGTACTTGCTGATGTTATCACTGCTCCATATCCATGAGTATATTCGTAGGTTTTATTATTATATGTTCTTGTATCATTACTTACGATTTCTCTTGGGCTTACATATACTAATTGTTGTTTATTATCAATATTACATATTTGTGGATTTGCTACCTTATATGAATAATATCCAGAATTACTTTGATATTGTTTTAATATTTCTAATATATTACCTTTGTTTAGTAAATTTATGTTGTTTATTATATCTTGATTATTGTTTATATCTTCTCTTGTTATTGTTTCAGTATCTTGAATCTCTATTTCATCAATATCAATATCATATGCTTTTTTAGTAAATGCTATATTGTTTTGAATATACGTTTTTTCTTTATCTAACTCATTTCTATTTACATAAATCAAATCAAATCCTACTATTATTAAAAATAAAACAACTAGATAAATTGGAATGCTACTAAGCCATATCATTACTTTCTTAAAACTTTCTTTTCTAAAGTTTTTAATTGCCATTATTACACAAATTGGTATAATTATAGCAAATATTCTATATCCCCAAACTTTTATTGTAGAATCAATTAATCCTGCTCCATATAATTTTACATCATCTGATAATCCTATAAATTTTCCAGAAACTATATTTTGAACATTTACTAATGTAAGAGCAGATAAACCTAAAACTACTAATACTATATTTGTTATTATGTGTTTAATAAATGTATTTTTCTTTAATATTTCTGAATCTATACCTTTATCAAAATATACATTAAAACATATTATATAATACGCTGCCACATATATTGAATAAACAATTGTAATTATAATAAAATAAATTATCATTGTTTCTATAAATGGTTTTTGGAATATATAGTATCCAATGTCTATATTAAAAACAGGATCTGCTATACCAAACCAAGAAGCATTTAATGCAAGCATTGCTTTTTCTGTTAAAAATGCAGATGCTACCATACTTGTTATAACACTCAATATAAGGCATATTGATTTATTAGGTAATTTTGGCATTTCTTTCTTTTCTTCAACAAAAAATTTTTTTAGTCCTTTATGTATAAATTTGGTTGTTATATAAGTTGATATATATAACACAATAAAATTTATAAGAACAACTAACATCTTTATTTTTATATTTTGTTTAAATACTGACAAATATTCTTGTCCAATTTCTAAAGTTTTTAAGTATTCTCCTCTTAATGTTATTCCTAAGTATATTGCAAACAGTATTAAGAATGTTACTACAAGTATTACTCTTTTTTTGTTTTTCTTCATTTTAATTTCCCCCTAACCTATTATTGCGCTTACAAAATCTTCTGAATTAAATATTTCCATATCATCTATTTGCTCACCTACACCAATAAATTTTATTGGTATTTTATTTTCGTAAACTATACCTAAAACTGCTCCACCTTTTGCTGTTCCATCTAGCTTTGTTAATACAAGACCCGTTATATCAACGGTTTCCTTAAAGGCTTTTACTTGCATAATTGCATTTTGTCCGGTTGTAGCATCTAATACTAATAAAACTTCTTTATTTGCATCTGGTAGTTCTTTATCTATTACTTTTTTTATTTTTAATAGTTCATCCATTAAATACTTTTTGTTGTGTAACCTTCCCGCAGTATCACATATTAAAACATCTGCTTCGTCTTTTTTTAATTCTTGTATTGCTTCATAAACTACAGACGCCGGATCTGTTCCTTCTTCTTTTTTTATTATTTTTGAATTACTTCTTTTAGCCCATATTTCTACTTGTTCAACAGCTGCTGCTCTAAATGTATCTGCAGCTGCTATTATAACTCGCTTTCCTTCCTGCTTTATTCTATTTGCTATTTTTCCAATTGATGTAGTTTTTCCTACTCCATTTACTCCAACTACTAATATTACTGTTGGTTTTTTATATAAATCTAAATCATTTGGTGTTTCATCTAATATCTTTTTCATTTCTTCTCTTAATGCAGATTTTACTCCATCTTCATCTGTAATTTTTTCTTTTTTTATTCTATCTCTTAATTTTGAAATTATCTCAACAGATGTATCAACGCCTACATCAGACATTATTAGTATTTCTTCTAATTCTTCTAATAATTCCTCATCTACTTTTCTAAATGTACTAAACACATTATTCATCTTATCTGCCATAGAATCTCTTGTTTTTCCTAGGCCATTTTTTAATTTATCAAAGAATCCCATTCTAGACCTCTTTCTTTGTCTTATATTTTACAGCAGGTATTATATCATACTTTTATATTGTTTGCAAAATTTTATATTCAAAATTTTTATATAGTATTTTTTCTATATCTTTATTAGTAAATCCATTGTATAAAAGGAGCCTCTCTAATTCTTTTTTCATGTTATCTTGTTTGAATACATTAAAATGTTTGTAATATCTTTTATTAGTTTTGTAATATGTCATATCATCTGTAGATACAGCTATATTGTCTATTCCACCTAATAAATTAGAAACATATTTAATATGCTCTATATATGCTTTTTTATATTTACTATTTCCTTTACTAAATCTTTCTTCTTTTATACAAAAAGGTTTTACTGATACTATTCCAATAATTCCATCTAATTCTTTTATCTTAATTATTTGGTCATCACTTAAATTTCGCTGATTGCTACAAATCCCTTTTGCATTTGAATGAGATGCAAATACTATTGGTTTTTTTCCTTGATTTTTTAGCTTATTACATAAATTTATTATGTCATAAAATGTTTTTTCATTAGCATGTGATAAGTCTATTGCTATTTTCTTATCTACTATTTTTTCTATTAATTTTATTCCTTGCTCAGTTAATCCTTTTGTTTTATTTCCTTTTACTCCACCACCAAATTTGTTATCATTATTCCATACTATATTTACACTTCTTACTCCCAAATTGTATATTTCATCTAGATCGTTAATTTCTTTTAAATAATCTAATCCTTCTATTCCATAAATATATCTTATATCTTTAGGTATTAAGTTATTTTCACTTATCAATTTATTAACTTCTTTTAAATTTTTAATTATATCTATTTCATCTTTTTTAATTTCTAATTCTTCTTGCATTTCTTTAGGAGACATATAAAATAGATTAAAAATTCCGCCTGTTATATTATTATTAAAAATTTTATTGCAATGTTTTTTTACTTTTCTTAGGTCATACTTATTCATATATATATATGTTAGTAAATCATAGTGTAAATCAAACATAAAAAAATCACCTTTTTAATATTTTAATATCTTATATATTTTATTAATTATAATTATTCATAATTACATATAATTATGTGGAATGTTTGCAGAGCTTTGTTTAAATATGGAAAATCTATAATTTTTCCATTTAAATATAAGAGTGAAGAAAGATTATTAATCCTACTTCACTCTTATTAGTATATTAATGTTTTGATTTTTTTATTAAATTTTTTCTCAAAACAAATATTCCAACTGCTACAATCACTAATACTATTAATGTAATTATTAACCATATTGCAGAATGATTTGCTCCTGTTTTTATTGCTTCTATAATTTTACTTCCAATTGCAGTGTTATCAAGTTTACCATTTGAATTTGAAGAATTGCTTGAATCTGATTTATTGCTTGAGTTTGATGAATTATTTGGTTTAGATGAACTACCTTGATTTGAAGGTTTGTTCTGACCAGATGGTTTGTTTTGGCTAGATGGGTTATTTTGATCTGATGGGTTATCTTGACCACCTTGTTCTGGATTATTTGGTTCATCTGTATGTACTACTTCTACAAGTAAGCTTTCTGCAGGTGCTCCTGTTGATGTTTTTAATATTTCATTTGTTATTGTCTCACCATTATCTAATGTATATGAACCTATAATCTGTACTTTATATTTTCCTTCTGCAACTTTTACAAAGCTAACTGGTATCTCGTCTTCTAAATTTTCAATATTTATAGTTTTTGTGTATTTCTCATCACCATTCTCATCAACTAATCTTACTTCTAATGCTGTAAGTGAATTTGTATCATCTTTTAATTCAAAGTTTACTACTACCTTTGAGCCTTCTACTGTCTCTCCTTCATTTACATCTCCTGCAACAACTGCTTCAACATTTGCTGTTAAATTATCTACTGTTGGAGCTTCTTTTACTATTATTTTACCTGAGTATGTTGCATCTAAGTCAACTTTTATGCTTTCAGGCTCATGAGATAATGATACTGTTTTTGAAAAATCTTCTCTTGTTTGTATTGCAACAAATGAACTTCTTACTGGTACATCATTGTCATTTTCATCTTTTTCTGGAACTATATTTATTGTACCTAATTTTATATGGTCTATATCTTCGGTTTCTGTTAATTCATTTAATTCTTTTGTTCCAACATAATATAAATTTAAGTTTTCTACTAAATTACCTGTTACATCATCTTTCTTTTGCTCAGATATTCTAGCTTCATGAAGTGTATCATTTAAATCTAAGTCACCTGTTGTCCAATCAAATGTAGAATCATAGCAATCAGCTATATCTATTTCTAATCCAACTTGAAAGCTTGCTATACTTGCTGTATCATGCATTCCAAGATATACATCTATTTTACTTGGATCATTTCCTACTTGTTCAAAATATATAGTTGAATTTTCTCTTGTAACAACTTTATTATCTGTGGCTGTTTTTGTTTTACTTTCTGCTAGAACTAAACCTGCTATTGCCATAAGAACTATTACTGCAACAATTATAAATATTCTTATTTTTTTATTTAATTTCATTAAAGTTCTCCTTTCAAATTTTGTTTGTGCAAGAGAGTGTATTTTTACTCTCTTGCATATTTTTAGTTGTTTGTTCTACTATCTGTTAGTGTAATATCTGTTAATTTATCTGGTACTGTTGTTACTAAAGTATCACTAACTACTCTTTCTCCTGCTAATGTTTTAGCATCATCTACACGATATAACTCTGCTCTTACTTTGCCTTTACCATCTTTTATCTTATTATAGAATGGATTGTCTTTATCTGTATAATTTCCATCGTCATCCATTGCCTTTGGATCTACAACATATACCCAGTTTCCATCATTAGTTTCACCAAGATTTGCATTTTTTGGGTCATCTGCAAGTATTACTTGATATCCATCTACTATTTGCCATTCGTCAGATCCATCTTCTTGATACCATAATAATACTACATTATAAGCAGGATTTCCTTTGTATTTTCCTGTAAAGATAATAGCATCTTTATCTATTTTATATCCCTTCTCTGCATCGTATGTAAAATCTGAGCTGTTTAATCCTATTGATCCTTGTTCATTAAATTCTACATTATCACCTGTTTGCCCTATTAAATCTAATTCTTTTATTTTTATACTTGAACTATGAATTATAAATCTAACATATGTAGCATCGTAGTCATAATTGTAAATTTCATTTTCGCCATTTTCATCTACTTTTGTAAAGTATAGTGTTTCGTTTCCTTCATTAAAGTTTCCATCTGCTGAATTTTGTGATTTAACTGTTGTCCATTCATCAGTTTCATTTTTCTTTACTTGTATATCATAATTAGTTATTTGTTCATCTGCAAAATATTTTAATCCAACTAATTTCTTTGTTTCTGGTAATTCAATTACTATTTCTACATCATTTCCATTTGTTGATGCTTCGAATATATCATAATTATTATCTGCAAGAGCTGATACTCCTGAAATAATTTGTTCTCCATCTGATGCGTCTACTTGTTTATTATCTGGATCATATTTAACAGGCACATCTTTTGCTGATGCTGCATTTGTTGTTATTATCCATCCATCTTTGTCTATTTGTCCTTGATGTGAAACTTTTACTGGTTCTAATACTTTTTCAGCAATTTTATTTAAATATTTATCATAAGCTACTACTTTATAGGTAAATGTTCTATTATTTATTGTTGTTACTACATCTGTATATTCATTTGTTCCAGCTTCAACAAATGCTACTGTTCTTGAAACTGGCTGATCCTTTTCCATATAGCTTCTTACTATTTCATATCCTAATATTGCATCTTTATTGTCTGTTTCAAAATTGAAGCTAAATTTTACTTCGTTTCCATCAACTCTATTCTTTTCTGCATTTGTTATCTTAGCTGTTAATTTGTTATTATCAGCTGATAATTCAGCTCCATTTTTTAATACATAATTTCTTGATTCGTCATTTACATAGTAAATTGCTCTTGTTTCATTGTTAAATTGCTCTGCATATTTTATTGTATCTTCGTTTGGTACCATTCCCCATCTTCTAAAGAATTCTAACACATTTTTATTAGTTGCTGCACATGCTAGTCTCATTAGGTTGTTGTCAGAATCAGAATTTACTGTTAATTTTACTCCGTTATCCTTTGCTAGTTTTGGAGCAATTTTGTTATCAACATTAACAATACCGGTTTTGCTATCTGCTGATCTAGCATAAGTATCTATTCTTGCATATATAGAATTTTTAAATTGCTCATCTGGTGTACTAAACTTCTTATAATTATATCCTCCAAGGTCATAAGCTAAATGTAATTGCCAATATAAACCTAATTGAGTAAATACGTTTTGTGCTTTTCCTATCTTTCCTGATGTTACTTTATCGTAAACATCTTTATAATCAAATCTAACAGTTTCTCTTGTATTATCGGTTTGAGCAAGTATTGAGAAATAGTTATTTGTAACTTCTCCATGTACATATGCTTGTTGGTTAATTACATGACCAATTTCGTGAGCAATTCCCCATCCAAAATAATTTCCATTTTCGTTTATTATCTGACCGTCTGAATTTACTTCAAATGGTACACCTTTGGCTAAGTCTTTTACTTCATTCCATTGAATACCTATATGTAAACCACCTGCATACATAAATGCTGTTCCCGTCATTCTCATACATCTAATATTTTGTCTTGAACGTGGGAATGTATCCTTATATTGAACCCCTGATGTACCTTCTTTACTTAGTCCTTTTTGGTTGTAGAATAATTCCATCATGTCTTCCATTGCATCTAGTGAATCTGTAAGTCCTTTAACTTTTTTCTCGTTTGTATCATATCCTTTTTCTTCTAGTCCTTCCCAAATTTGTTTTGAAGATACTGAATACATCATATCATCCATTACAATTTCTGTTGCTGTTAAGATACAATCAGATCCATCGTCATATTCTTGTACTTCATATCTATCAGTAGAATTCATACATTCATTTTGATGTCTTGATTCTAAAGAAGTTACTGTTTCTTCTAGCTCCTCAACATATTCTTTTATTCTTTTTTGTTTTTCTTCTGCAGATAATTCAACTCTTTCTGCTTTGCCATAATTTACTGTATCTGGTACTTCTTCTGAGCTTAAATCAAGCACAGGTATTTCATTTCCGCCTACAACTCTAACAGCATATTCTCTGTCCATAAATCTAGTTGGATCGTCTTCTTTTAAACCAGTATAATTAATGTATAACGAACCTCCATGTTCTCTGTTACTTGTTATTAAATCTGGTAATGTTATAGTATTTGCACCAACTTGAAGACTTTGAATTACAGTTGACTGCCAACTTCCAACTTCTGCACGCCATTGTGTATAAATTAATTGTAGTCTAGTAGAATCACCAACAGTTTTATATGGGTTACCAACATATACTGTAATTTCTTCTCCTCCACGTGCTGATATTCCAAGTGGTTGCCATGCATTTAAGCTGTTTCTAAATTCAATATTTTTACTATTATCACCACTAGGTGTATCATACCATGTTGACATTGTACTATTTATTTTTGTTATTTTTCCTAAATCGCCTTTTTCAATTAATGTTCTAGCTGTTTCTAATTCTTTCTTTAGATTATCTGCTTCTGGATTTATTTCTCCACTTTCTTTATCTGGAGTAGTTAATTTAGTTTCTATTTCGTTAACTTTTGCTAATGCAGAATTCTTTCCTTCTTCTGTTGATATATCTAAATCATCAGCTAGGCTTAAGTGCATGTTATCTGCAAATAATGCATTAATTTCATCTTCTATTGTGTCATACTCATAGAATCCCATTTCTGCTATGGTAACATTTCCGCCACCACCTACACCAATAACTAATCTATCAGTAGTTACAGGTTTTGCTAGCTTAATTGCTACATAACTAAATCCATTTTTATCTTTTCTTTGTGCTACTAATGATGCACGAACTCTTATGTTCTTTCCTGTTTTGGTATCTCTATAACGTAATGTTGCATGTTGGAATGAACCATCCCATTGTACTTTGGCAATTGTTATATAGTTCATTTTATGTTCTTTGTCAAATTCAACTATTATTCCTTTATTATCTGAATCATAAAATCCTCCTGCATCCCAGTCTGTTGAAGCAAAATATGAACTATAACTGTTATCTGCTACACCCTTTGCTGAGTACATATTGTTTTCTTTAATTGGAGTTCCATCTTTATCAACATCTAGTTTACTATCTTTCATAGAGTAAGCAGTAGTAGATGAATGCCATATTGCTTTAATTCCTTGTGTTAATACTCCAGCTTGTTTTTCTCCATTTTTATCTACAACTGGTTTATTTATTCTCTTATAGTTAGGTAATTCAACCTCTTGAACATCTAATGTTTTTGCTGTTGAAATTTCAGAATCGTCGCTTGTTCCTAAATAATTACGTCCTTTTACCATTACTTCATATGTTTGCAAACTTTCTAAATTTTGGATAGTAAAGTTTGTTTCTGTTATACCTTTTTTTACTTTTTGTGTTTTTCCTTGTACTATTTTTCCATTTTCAATTACAATTTCGTCTTTTTCTTCTGTAGGACTTGCTAGTATCCAATCAGTATCTCCAGCTTTTCTATAATATACAAAATAGTCTGATGCTCTACGATCTGCATTCCATGATACTTTTATTAGTTTATATCCACCTTTAGCTGTTACACCAGTAACTGGATTTGGTTTGCTTGTTGGTCTAGGTTGAACCATATGCTCTGCACTAGGCTTACTTTGCCATTCTCCATTTATTGAATATACACTTATATAATATTTTGTAAAATCATTGTATGTATTTTGATTCATTAAATCTTTTATGAATTTGCCACCATTAAATGTCATTATTTCAAATTCATGTCCATTAATCTCGTGTATTTCTGTTACTTCTTTTCCATTAATTTCAGCTCTTATAATTACTCTATATCCTGTAACATTTGGTACATTGTTCCATCTTACAGTAAATCCTTCTTCATTTACAGAATCATTTATATCATTTATTCTAAGTTCTGGTATTCCTAGTTGTGGTTCAGGAATTTTATCTGCCATTCCATTTAGAAATTCTACTTTAGCTATATCGGCTAATTTATTTCCCTTTGTTCCCGTTACTTTTATTGTAACTTTTTTAACTGCAATTTGCATTCCAAAATCTATTGTTATGCTACCATTTGCCTCAACTTTTGCTGTTCCTTTTTTTACTTCATTATTTGTTTTCATTATTCCAGTATTACTAGCATATAACCCAACAACTTTTAAAGATAAATTTTTTTCATTTTGTGATTCGTTATCTGGATTTGAATTTACTATGTCACATACAATATTTTCTCCATTAGCCCCTTCAACTGTAATAGTTCCTGCAGTTATATTGTTATTTGCATTCGTTGATGGTGCAATACTTATATATTCAGTTTTAGCTGTATCTTCATCTATATTTATTCCGATTTCTATTGGGTTATCATTTGATATATCTAGTTTTGGATTTTCTGGTTGCAGAGTTACATGTTTATCATTGTTTGATAATACTTCTTTTATATCAGTTGCTAAGGTTGGATCAGATGTGCCATCTGGATTAGTTGTTCCTATGTAATAAGAACCTTTTGTAGCTTCTGAATTTATTTTATCTAAATTTAAGTTTGTTATATATCTAGGTGATGCACCAATATATTCTGTTCCTTCATTTATTTTTGCATAAGACAAATCAACTATATCTATCTGATTGTCTTGATTAAGATCATAATAATATGAATTATTTGAATTACTTTCTATTCCGTCTAATAAAGCTGTTACATCCTCTTCTGTAACATCTCCAGATCCATTTACATCTCCTAATCTTACTATACCTGTTCCCATACTTTTTCCTGTTACTGGATCTACATATGTTGCATCATATCCATTTGTAAATTCTAATTCTGTTGTTGTATTTGATTTAATTTCAATACCTGATGCTTCATAATTTTGATATCCAGTTCCAGAAATTTTTAATGAATATTTTTCTTCTTCACTGCTTGGTTCCAAATCATTAAAAGTATAAAATAATTGTTTTTCATCTGCCTTTCCTGTTACCTTATCAGTTGCTGAATCATTTGATGTTATAACAGTATCTCCTTTAGTTAAAGTTACTTTTATACTATTTACACTTGATTTTTTTTGTGGAAGTCTTAAATCTATTTTAATTTCTAAACTTCCTAATAATTGATCTTCTTCCGGTTCTTCAGAATCTGTATCATCGTTAGATAATTCATTTATAGGTGCAATTTCATATTCTGATGAATAATTTTCAATACTCTCTTCTGATTCTTGGCTTTCATCAAAACTTGCAGTAGTATCGTCATCTGCTTCGGATACTTCTTCTTTAGATGTTTGCTCATTTGTTTGTTCTGTTTTTTCTTCAATAATTTCTTCTTTTTCTTCTTCAGATGGCTGTGCTGTTGTATTTTCTGTAGTAGGTGTTTCTACTATTGATGTGTTTTGATTTTCCATTTCTACAACCTCTGATGCTATTACTGCTATATTACCACTTAACATAGCAAAAATAATACTAATAGCAACTGCAAATTTCAGTACTTTGCTCATAAATTATTTCCTCCTTTAATATAAAAATTTAGGCTAAGTAATATATTATCGTTACTTAGTCTTATTTGTCATACAAATTATAACAATAATGTATAATTATTGCAATTAATTTTTAAAAATTTTTTAAGTTTTTACTGGGGAGATTATAATAGATGTATGTGTACTATTAATTGATACAGTTAATTTATCAATACTTCGCCAAAGTGCGATAATTTTTCTTATTGGAGCGATTATAAAACAGGTATTCGAAAAAATAAATACTCTGTTTCAAGCTCTCTTATATAATTCAATTTATTGTTTTTACTTTAACATTAATTTTATATCTTCTTCAATAAAAAAATTACCACCCACATCCTTTGCTAACGAATGTGGGTGGTAAAAGGCTAGAAGAAGTCAACAGAGTCAAAAGGGATCTGTAGTTGATTCCCACCTGTCCTCGGCATTGCGATACAAGTACTGTGGTGCTATTGCCTTGCAGAAGTCAGCGATTTCTCTTGGTACACATCTCATCAGTTCCTCGGGACATGGAACAATGTCCGTAAAATTTTTCCTGTACACTCCTTTTTTTTCATCGATTAATGTTGCAAGCCGAACTTTACCATTCTTCTCAAAAACTATAACCTTTGTCATATTGTTTACCTCCTAAAATTATTATCTGGAGGTTTTACACAGCCCCTCCAGAAAAAATAATAAATTTTCTCTGTACTTTGCTGTGTAAAGTACAATAGATTAGTTATATTATAGCATATTTATACTAAAAAAACAAGTTTGACATAATATTAGCTATATTGTGTTGAATATATGTAAATACACTTGATTTAATTGATAAACAAATTATAAAATTTTTATATTGCATCTATTTATTAAATATTGTTTTTATCATATTTAATATTTTCTTAAATACTGACTCTTTATATTCAACCATAGCTATAGTATTTATAGATTCTTGTTGCTTTGCATTTTGATTTTTATTTTTAAAAATATTATTTGAATTATATTTTTCTTGTTTTTTTAATTCAATATGTTGTCTGTCATATTTTTGTTTTGCAATGATTTTATTTCTTTGTTCTTCGGTTGCCCAATAGTCTCTAAATAATAAACCAATAATAGCTTTAGCTATTTTAGAAACATTTTGTTCATTTAATGTTTTTTTAGGATTATATTCAAAAATATAATCATTATTCGAATAAGTTTCAAATAATTCAATTCTACTTTTCGGTATTTTATTATAATCCTCTATTGAAATATATTTTAATATTTCTAACACTTCTTTATATGCATTAGCATATAGGTTTTCAATCATTATTTCTCTCCTTTATAAAGTCGGATCATTTGTACATTTTGAATTTTGCAATTGCTTTTGTTGTGTAATAATTTCTGATTCTATTTTATCTTCTAGTTGTATATCATTTATTTCTGCGATTACTTCTTGTCCTAATTCTTGACCTGTTTTATTTTTCTTCTTATCAATTTTAAATGCACCAACAACATATAATCGTTCACCTGTTGTAGTATTTCTTTTACCTTCAATAAATTCATAATTTTCAAAATTCTTAATTGTTCCATTATTAGTAAACTCTAGGAATTCCTCATTACTTAAAGTTCCTACAAAAGGATAATATGTCTTAACAGCACCTTCTTTACTATAATTTGCTACAGGGCAACTATAGTCTAAAACTGCATAATCATTTTTTCTTTTAACAATATTAAAACAATGTCCTTCCTGCTGGTCGCCTAAGTCCACACATCCTATACAATAGTAACTTTCTGTACCAAATAAACTCAATATTTGTTGAGCTAATGCACTTCTTTCTGTGCATTGTGCAGCACCTTTATGCTTTAAATCCCCCAACTTATTATTTTCAATTGCAGCAAAAAACTCTTCATCTGTTTTAGTTGTATTCCAAGCAACTTCACAAAATATTTGTTCTCTATCGCTTTTACCTGGCATTCCAAAATATGAATTAATAAAATATTCTAAATTGTGTATTAAAGAAGCTTTTGAATTAATATTATATTTCTTTATAAAATGAGCAAATTCATACATATAATCCGTTGTTTGCATACTATAATCTTCCATTCCCAAACTTGAATATTTAATTCTTGTATTCAATGGAATAAATCCTTTAAATAAATTATTTGATTTTCCATAATTTAAAAAACCCAGTTTTTCTACTTTATTACTGTTAGAGTTTGCTTCTTCTATTGCCTGTTGTATAATAATATCTAATTCTTCTTCATTACAATCCAATACTTTTTTTAATAAATCCATATATTTCTCCTATTTTTTAAGTATAAATACTTTTTTTATTGAATAGGAAACCCCATGAAACTTTTTAGTTTTGCAACATAAAGTGAAAATGTTTTATTTCCATTTTATTTTCAAAAGAAAAATCGCAGATTTTCCCTATTTAATAAAAATGCTATAATCGCTATCGCCTTTGAGATTTGCTTATTTTATTCACAAACTCAAATCGGCGAGAACAAAGGACAGTCAAAGACTGCTTTGTTCTTTATATTATATATTTAATCTCTTCCATAATGTTAACTATATATATCTTTTATTCAAAATATTTAAATTAATTTTAATAAAACTGTGACTGCTGAGTAAAAAATTTTTAATTTTACGTGGTTGATAAATAAAAATATCTTAAATTAATAATATAAAATATTGTATTAAAAATAAAATTCTATAAATTGCTTTTACAAATCAAATTTTCAAGATTTTTATTTTGGAGCTTCCAGGCGGAATCGAACCGCCGACCTACAGGTTACGAATCTGTTGCTCTACCAACTGAGCTATGGAAGCATTTGTAAACCTTTTTTAGTATACTATAATTATTTTGTAATTGCAATATTAAAAAAGACTAATATGCTATATAAAATTTCTGAAAAAATAGGAATAGACAATTATTTATCTATTCCTATTTTCTTGAATACCCTAAAAATGTTTTCCAACTTTTGGCTTACCGTTTTTGTTGTTTTCATCTACTTCTTTTTTATCCTCTATAACTTCTTCCTTTGCATTATTTGTTGTTTTGTGTATTTCTTCAAGTATATTTCCTTCAGATACATTTTTTTCTAGCATATCAATTTTTTTATCTTTCTTTACTTTCTTTGCTTCTTTTATTACATCTTTATATTTTCTATAATCTAGCACAATATATACTGATAACCCAAGTAATGCTACATTACATACTCCTAAAGCTCCAATAATTACTTTTTCCTCATTTTGTCCAAACCAATTTGAAATTGTTCCCATAACCTCTTTAGACCAATTTTCTATTTTTGTCATTGTTGTTGGCTCTTGTAATTTATTAACTTTAATTGTATAAGTTATAGTTTCTTCTTTTGGTTCTTCGCCTTCTTTTAGATTTTTTGAATCTTCTAATGCTTTTAATATAATTGTTATTGTGTTTTCACCAACTTGTAATGTATCTGCACCTTGTATGTCGACTGTTGCTCCTTCTATATTTGGTATTGCTTCTATTGATATCTTTTCTACCCAATACTCTAAATCTTGCAAATAATATTCTAAAGTGTTAAATTCATATTCTGGATTTAGAGGTGCTTCTATTAATTCTCCATTTTGATTTTCATATTTTATTATTAAAGATTTTAGTGAAAGCGGAACTCTTGCTCTTGTTACTTTTATTATATAATTTGATATGCTTCCATTCTCTGCAGTAACAATAACTGTTACTGTATTTTCTCCTTCTTTTAAATCTTTATTTCCTTTTATCTCAACTCTTGCTTTTGCATCACTTGTTGTTGCTTTTACATCAATTTCTTTTTTTTCATACGGAATAGTTAAAGTATATTCCTTAACATCTTTGTTAAATTTAGGAGAAATCTTTTCATCTTTAACAGATAAGCTACTTAATGAACTATCGCTAGATTTTTCTGTTTGTTGTGGCTGTGTTGTTGTATAGTTTCCACTAGATGATCCCCCTGAACTACTGTTACTAGATGATTTTCCTGAACTACTTCCACTTGATGAATTTCCCCCTGAATTGCTAACAATTTTTACTGTTCTTGATGCAGATTTAGTTGATTCTTTTTCTGTATTATAATCAGCTATCGTACCTGATGCAGATATAGTCACACTTCCAGAACGACCAGCTGTACATGTAAACGAATAAGAACCATTATCTAAAAATGCAGTTTTTCCTCCTGATCCATTGCTTACTGATGAACTTACTTTTCCTGCTCCACCACTAACTGAAACTGTAACTGTAAATGATCCACCTGGTGATACAGATGATTTTGACGTACTTATACTTAAACTGGCTGCATCTGACTTAATTGTCATTAACATTAAAACAAAACAAACAAAAATTAATATAATTACTAATTTATTTAAAATATTTCTTTTCATTATTATCTCCTTGTATATAAATAAAATATATTAAAGTGTAATTTTACTTGCATTCATAATTTGATTTTTAATTTTAACATAATCTGTTGCACTTATTTTTCCATCTTTATTTGTATCTGCAGCTTTTTTTGCTTCATTATTCATATTGTTAGAACCCATAATTTTATTTTTCACTTTAACGTAATCTGTTGCGCTTATTTTTCCGTCTCCACTTACATCACCTAGTATTACTAATATATATGTTTTTCCGTCAAAAGTTATTTTTGCTCCTGTTCCAAATGTTTTGCTTTGATTTTTTGCTCCTGATATGGTTTTTATTGTTGCTCCTGGTGCAACTATTATATTGTCTTTATCTATCTTATATTGTTTTATTAATTCTAAATATGTTTTACTTCCATCATCAGCTTCTCTTGCCATATAACCTGTTCCATATGGTGTAGAAACTCTATCCCAATAGTAACCATTTATTTTTTTCGTTGCTCTTTTTGTTATTAATACTTCAGTATTTTTAGGTACAATTGCAATATTATTTCCATTTGGTGCATCTTTTAATTTTAATCCTCCATTTGCATTTATATATGCTGACTCTCCAGTTTCTGTAACAGAACTATCTGAAGGTTTTGCACATGCTTTTGAAGGCATATTTTTATATAATGGTATTACAAAAGTAAATGGACTCGTTGTTAATATTCCAGTGCTTTTATATAAGCTTCTAATTGACGTTCCTTCATTTTGAGCAGCTAATACATTTTGCATATATTGATTATCATATAAAGTTTTAGTAACTACATCAAACTTTTGGAAATATAATGTGTTTTGTCCTAAAGCTATATAATTTTCTGCTAAAAATTTTGTTCCACCAATTATTGACTTTTCTACCGTTGTCCAATCTTCTTTTTTTGCTCTTGCTGCTCCATTTTCAATTATTTCTTGCGATGATCCACCTGTTGCCCCAATATTAAATACGTTATAATAAGTTGTTCCTTCTATTTTCTTTCCTAATCCTAATGTTGATCCTTTAGTTCCTTGCTCCTGCAAAATTCTTGCTACAATATGATAAGGACTAACTTTATATTTGGTTGCTGCTTCAAATACAGCATTTACACATGAGTCACTTTTTATAAATGTTCCTTTTACCATTGTTTGTATACATTTCTTATCAGTAGAATCCACTTTAGTTGAATATGATAATTCTTGAAATTGAAATACATCATCTTCATTTATGCTATTTCTTGGATCTATCATATACTCTATTGCATTTCTAGAAGTACAAGCCCACGTTCCATTATCATATACTTTTTTACCACATATTGTACAAAGCCATCCTTTTGGGTAATTCTTAGGTGACAAATTTTTTGGTGATACACCATGACCTGTATATTCATTGTTTATTACTGTTTCCCATTCTAATCCTGTATCATATAATTTAAATGTCCAACTAGGATGAGCTTTTCCCAATGTTTGCAAAAGTTCTTTATATCCTGGGTATGTTTTTTCAAAATTTGATGGCAATCCTTTTTCTGAATTATATTTATATGTATATGTTGTTCCTGCATATGATTTATTAATTAATATAGGATTAAGCCCAAATATTGTATATATCATGACAAAAAGAATTAAAATACATAGAATTTTTTTATTATATTTATTATAAATATATCTTTGCATTTTTATCTCCTCTTCCGTATTTTATACCTAATTTATTAATTAAAAGTATATCGCAATGAAAAAAGCAAGTCAAGAAAAAAACTAAAAAATAGTATGATTTTCGTTACTGGTCAGACTTAAAAATTAAAACAGTAGAAAAAATGTAGGGGTCGGCGCCCTTAGGCGACCCGTGAAAAAAAGAACATATAGAGATGTTAATAAAAATATAAATAAAATACAAGAAACGACAAATTTATAAAAAATAATGTTTTAAAATAGTAATATGAATAATAATAAAATATTAAAAAGAAAAAATTTAAGAATCCCAGAATATAATTACTCAAATGATGGTTTTTATTTTATAACAATATGCACAAAAGGTAGAAAATGTATATTATCTAAAATTATAAATGATGAACAAGATAATTTTAATAAATTGGATTTGCTATCATATGGTAAAATAATTGAATTTAATTTAATAAAAACAAATAAAATATATCCACAACAACCCATACAAATGGAAAACTGATTTATATTATAGTTGAAGAATAATATACTAATAGTATTAACATCTCTATATGTTCTTTTTCTCACGGGTCGCCTAAGGTCGCTACCCCTACATTTTCTCTACTATTTTAATTTTTAAGTCTGACCAGTAACTAATTTTCAACAAAAAAGGACTTTGAATCAACTTCAAAATCCTTTCTTTTAAGTATTTGTTACATTCCACATCCTCGGTTGCATCCGCATCCAGCGTTAGTGAACAATAGTAGAAATACTATTATGAAAAATAGTATTGAACAATCACATCCTCCAAATAGTCCTCCTAATCCATTATTACATCCGCAACCACAATTTCTTTCATCTGGCATACCATTTACCTCCTTAATTTATATGTTATACGGTATAGTATGCAAAATTAATTAAATGTGTTACACTTTTTTAAACTTCTTCTCCATAATAAGCTTTTATATATAATTCTTTTATTTCTTCAACTAATGGATATCTTGGATTAGCACCTGTACATTGATCATCGTGTGCACGTTCTGATAATCCTTGTAAGTTAGCCATAAATACATCTTCTGGTACTCCACAATCTTTTATTGACATTGGCATATTCAAATCTCTCATCAATCCTCTTATTGCTTGTATCAAATTATTAATGCTTTCTTCATCAGAATTTCCAGCAACTCCTGCAAATTTTGCTGCTTTTGCATACTTTTTATCAGCTATAAAATATTCATATTTTGGAAATGCCGCAAATTTTGTTGGCTTTTCAGCATTATATTTTATTACATAAGGTAGTAATATTGCATTTGCTCTACCATGTGGTATATGATATTCCCCACCTAATTTATGAGCCATACTATGATTTAGTCCTAAGAATGCATTTGTAAATGCCATTCCAGCAATACAGCTAGCATTATGCATTTTTTCTCTTGCTTCAATATCATTTTCTCCATTATCATATGCCCTCTTTAAATAATCAAATACTATATCTATTGCTTGTAGTGCAAGTCCATCTGTGTAATCACTTGCCATATTAGATACATAGGCTTCTAATGCATGTGTTAAAACATCCATACCTGTATCTGCTGTTGCACTCTTTGGAAGTGAAAGTACAAATTGAGGATCAATTATTGCAACATCTGGTCTTAATGCATAGTCTGCTAATGGGTATTTTATATTTCCATTTTTTCTATCAGTTATAACTGAGAATGCTGTTACTTCACTTCCTGTTCCAGAAGTTGTTGGTACAGCAACAAATTTTGCTTTTTCTCCTAAGTTAGGGAATTTAACTACTCTTTTTCTTATATCCATAAATTTTTGTTTTAATCCATCAAATGTAGCATCTGGGTGTTCATAAAATAGCCACATACCTTTTGCTGCATCTATTGCTGATCCTCCACCAATAGCTATTATTACATCTGGATTGAAGTCTTTCATTTCTTCTACTCCACGCATTATTGTATCTACATCTGGATCTGGTTCAACATCTGAATATATTTTAGAGTGACAATATTGTTCTCTTTTTCTTAAATAATATAGTGCTTTATCTACATATCCTAATTTTACCATTGTTGGGTCTGTTACTATAAATGCTCTTGATATATCGTTCATTTTTTCTAAATATTGTATAGCATTTTTTTCAAAATAAATTTTTGGTGGAATTTTAAACCATTGCATATTAACTCTCCTTTTTGCTATTTTTTTCTTATTTATTAAATTTTGTGTTGATACATTTGAAGTTGTACTGTTTTTTCCATATGAACCACATCCTAAAGTAAGTGATGGTGTATTTGTATTATATATATCTCCTATTGCACCTTGTGCTGATGGTGAATTTACTATAATCCTTCCTACTTTCATTTCTGTACCAAATTTTTCTATTATTTCGTCATCTTCACTATGAATTATTGCTGAATGTCCAAGTCCTCCAAACTCTAGCATCTTTCTACATTTGTCAAATCCATCTTCATGACTATCTACAATAAAATATGCAAGTACTGGCGACAATTTTTCTCTAGATAATGGATAATCTGCTCCTACATCATCAAGTTTTGCTATTAATATCTTTGTTTTTTCTGGAACAGATATTCCTGCTTGCTGTGCTATCCATTCAGCTGACTTTCCTACTACTTCTGAATTTACACTTTGTTTTTCAGAATTTATAACATAATTTGATATTTTTTCTGTTTCCTCTGGATTTAAGAAATAACAATTATTCTCTTTCATGTATTGTTCAAATTCTTCGTGTATTTCATTATCTACTATAACTGCTTGTTCAGATGCACATATCATTCCATTATCGAAAGTTTTAGAAAGCATTAAATCTGTACATGCTCTTTTTATTTTCGCTGTTTTTTCTATATAACATGGTGCATTTCCTGGTCCAACTCCAAGCGCTGGTTTTCCGCAGCTATATGCTGCCCTTACCATTCCTGAACCACCTGTTGCAAGTATTAACGATACACCTGGATGATTCATTAGAGCACTTGTTGCTTCTATTGAAGGGAATTCAATCCATTGTATGCAGTTTTCTGGTGCACCTGCTTTTATTGCAGCATCCCTTAAAATTTCTGTTGCTCTTACAGAACATTTCTGAGCTGATGGATGGAACCCAAAAATTATAGGATTTCTAGTTTTAGCACAAATTAAAGATTTAAACATTGTTGTAGATGTTGGATTTGTAACAGGTGTTACACCTGCTATTACTCCTATGGGTTCTGCAACCTCTACATATCCTTCTAACTCATTTTCTTCAACTACTCCAACAGTTTTTTCATATTTTATAGAGTGCCAAATATATTCTGTAGCAAAAATATTTTTTATAATTTTATCTTCATACACTCCTCTTCCTGTTTCTTCCACTGCTAATTTTGCAAGATCAGTATGATGATCCAAACCTGCAAGTGCCATATTGTATACAATATTATTTACCTGCTGTTGGTCTAATTTCATATATTCTTCTAATGCTTTATTAGCATTTTTCACTAGATTGTCAATCATTTCTTCTATGTTTATATCGCTCATTTTATACCTCCCATTCTTATTATGTACGATTCACGATAATTATATATGATTAATTTCTACTTTTCAATGATATATTTATAAAAAACATGTTATTTTCAATTTAGTAATATATTTATTGCATTTAAAACATAAAGTTTCCTATACAATAAAAAACGTAAGTTCCCGAATGAAAGAAACTTACGTTAGCCTATTTTTTTCCCAAATGAAAGGAATTGTCTTGACAGAAAAATTAGTTGAACACCGCTATAACTTTGTAGTTATTCACACCAAAATCATTATGGCGAATAAAGTCATTATTGTCTGTTCCAAAAATATCAAGCAGAACACTAAAAGACTTTAATTTTTTGCCCTTTATCCGCTCATCCTTTTCAAAAAAACTGATTACCTCCTTCGATGTTTCTGGTTTTTTTGTTGCAACAATTTTTTTAACGATTATCATGATGTTTTCCTCCCTGCCATTTTTGGCTATTTAATTTATTAGCACCTTATTGGTTGCTTAAGATATATTATAACACGCATTAGAATAAATTGCAATTTAATAATTAAAAGCATTATCATTAATTTCTGATATTGGAAGATGGAATATTCGCTTACATAAATATAAGGTATATATTTTAAGGCAAGTTTTCTTCAAACTTGCCTTTTACATAGTATTTGTGTTTAGTTGTTTTGTGCTAATTTAGTTTGTATATTTAAAATCTTCTTTCTATAATCTTCAATAGATTGTTTGGTGTTTTTAATCTGACTTTCGTATAAATTACTTAGTATATCAAAATCTTCATTTGACAAATCTTCTTCCTCTATTACTCCAGCTTTATAATCATTTTGTAGTTTTAATGCTTTTTCTTTCTCTTGATCTGTAATTATTTTTATTTGTTCTTGAAATTCATTATATTTATTTTGAGATTCCATATTATTTGTATGTAAAATTTCATTTTGAGGCATTACGTTTTTTGGTGCTTCTAAATAACTTTGACTATTTATACCGAATAAATTTCTAAAAAACTCTTTAATTTTTTCTATCATTGTTCTTCCCTTCCTTCTTTAGTCTGATTTTCTAGTTGTCCTTCATACTGATTATATAATTCTTTTGCTTGTTGTTCTTTATCTTGTAATCCGGTTAGTTCTTCATCTAGTTCTCCAATACTTTTCTTGCCATTTGCAATCAACCTTTCTCTATATGCCTTTCTTTTTGCTTCTCTTTCTTCTCTTTTCTTTTGTCCCAATTTTTTCTTTTTGGCCGGACTATTAGCAATCATTTTATCTCTTGCTTCTTTTTGTTTTTGCATTCTTGTTTCTCTTTGTACTTTAAATTGTTCAACCTCTTCCTCTGTAAATCTATATTTATCTGGAGTCTTATTTCTATCAAAAGAAGCGCCTCCAGTAACTGCTTTTTCCCCACCTGTTGAAGCCAATTCTTCATTGATAAATTGTACCATTTTCTCATCTCTATTTTTTACAGCTTCTGCAAATTTTTTACCATCTTCATGATATAAATATTTATATGCCTCCCAAATTTGTGATCCTCTAATATTCATATCATCTAAGCCTAACAAAAGCATAAACCCAGCCTCATCTGATTTCATAAGTTCTGTCATACCAACTATTGCACCCGGCAAACCATCTGACATTTTATAGATAACATCTAAAATAGTATCATTTCCCTCTATTTTTTGTCTAGCTGTTGGATCATCTGGTAAAGATTCTGTACCAAATCTTCCAAAGCCTAAACTACCAAAACCTCCTCCAAAAGAAAACATTTCTCTTTCTGCTTTTCCTCTGTTTTCTATACTCTCAACTGATGGTATATCTATGTCAAATTCATGCTCTTTTGCATATTTTACTAATCCCTCTCTAACTTTTTTTTCTTCAAAATTCAAATCTCTACTAGCAATTCTGTCATCTAAAGCCTCTAAGTTATTTCTTAATGCCTCTGGAGTTGCATATATTACATTAGAAGTAGAGCCAAAAAAATCTCCTAAATATACAAAATCATCTTTAACATATAATTGCTCATCAGTATATTGTTGTCCCATTTCTTTTAATTCTTCTCCAAATAATTTGCTTACATGCATTACTTGTGCTTCAGTTACGATTTCAGCCCAATTATCTTCTAGCTTTGCTAAAATTCTTTTTTTCATATTTTCTGGTTCTTCGCAATTCTCCCCATATTGTTTCATTATAGCGTCTGCTATCATTCCTGTTCGTTCATGGTCTATTTTTGCTTTTGGAATTGATATATCTACTCCAGTTATTCCGTTTTCTTTTATATATCTTCTATATGCCTGCTTTTTAGCTGTAATTTTTTCTACATCAAAGTATTTTTCTATAAAAGAATTAGTTTGGTGTAATCTTCCCACTTCTTGCATTACTTTTTGGTATTCTGCTTTAACAAATTCTGGTGTTCCATAAGCTATATCTGGTTCAAAATCATCTATGCGAGTAATATTATCTTCTTCTAGCTTTAAATATAAACTATCAATATAAGATTGTTCTCCAACAATAGTTTTTACAGAATCTAAATCTGAAAAATTATACCATTGTAAGTTCATTATCTTAGAATAATTTTTAATAATGTCATCTTGAAATAATTGTGTATAGTCTCCTTTCTCTATACTATCTTTATCGTTTACAACTCTATTTATATATCTAGATATTCCTTGTACTTTTTCCATATCAATTTCTATTGTTTCTAACACATCTGGGTTTGTAATCTCAATACCATTCTTTTCTGCATAAGAAATATAAGTATTTTTTAATTTTCTAGTATCATTCGAAAAGAAATCTCTATCATTTGCTATCTGATCTCTAAACAATGCTTTACTATATAAATCAAATATTCTTTTATTTATTCCATCTGGAGTTGCATAGAATATATTAGCCTTTCCTAATGTTGAATTTTCTTCTGATACTAAACCATCTTGTACTGTAATTCCATATCCAAAATGATGAAATTTTTTTGGATCTATATTATATTTCATTGCCATTTGAGTTAAATCGCCATATTTATTGTGTAAAATATCATCTGGTATTTCTGTTATTTCTGAAAGAAATCTATTATATCCTATATCAAATAAATTAGAATAATGCTCTGTAAAATATTGTCTTAATTCTTCCTCAAATGCTGTTGTATCTATTTCTTCTAATTTCTCATCTTCTCTTAAAGTCATAGCACTTAATATACCTATATTTCTGTTTCTTTCATTTGGCATTTTCGCTCTAGTTGCATATATTGAAACCAAAGTATCAATAACTTTTTCATCTACAACTGGCTCACTTCTCTCTTTTATTCCTAAAGCAACTTTATCCTCACTTGATAATTCAGACAAACTTATTGTATTATTTAATATATCTTCTGCATTATTAGTCTTTTCAAGTAGTTCATCTATTTTTATTCTTTTTTTGCTTTCAGATAATTCTGATTTTTGAATTTCGCTATATTGCAAAGCAAAATCCCTGTAAATTTGTTGTGTTGCTTCTTCGACTTTCTTTTTTTCTACATCATATTTAATCATTAGACAACCTCCCTTTTATTTATGTCGTTTATATCATATATTCCAACTTTCTGCAATTAATATCATCAAAAAAACACATTTGTCATAAAAAATTAACATTTATGTAATATAAATGTAATGAGTAGATTAATGTACTTACTTATGCAAAAGTAGATACTGGTTAGATATTTAATGTTTTAATTCATTTTATTTGTAAAAATGGAGATTCTTTAAAATAAGAATCTCCACTTTTACTATGGCAATATAACTTTATTTGTGAAATTTAAAATGACTATTGAAATAATCATAATTTTCTATTTCTGCATTGTAAACTTCTTCATCATGCTTATCTTTAACAACTAGATAAATATTTTCGTTGTCAGTAAATTTAGCATAAAATTTACATTCTTCTTTACGAAGAATTTTCTTCATCATATCAATATGACTTCCTTCATCGGTTACTAAAAAATATACTTCACGGAAATCAGTATAGGATAAATTTTGTATTGTTTTATCTTCTATTTTTTTGCTCTTTTCTTCGTCTTCTCTATGGATACCATCGAAAATTACATAATAAAAAAAAACGTAAATTAAAAGTGATCCTACAATAAGACTTACTAGCCAATTGCCTGCTTGATCTCCAGTAGGTTTTGCAATTACTCCACCTACAATCATAAAATTAAAATATACTTTGCTTATCGTCCATGATATTTTACTTGCCTGTTTTGAGTTTAATTCCTTTTTTTCCCGATTATTTGCCATAAAAAATTCCTCCTTTTACAAAATATTGTATCGTTGCTTGTTACTATATGTCACCTCCTAAAAGGGAATAATAAAATTTAGTATTTTACTAAATTATTAATAAATTATAACACAAATTTATTGAAAATCCAAGTATTCCTGTGATAAAAAACACTATTTCTTCATTGCTTGAATAATTTTGATGCATATGAATTAATCTATAATTTCTTCGAAACGATATTTTTGAGTAACATCTGGATATTTTTCATGGTCTACTTCTGATAAAAACATTTCTAATGGTCTTGCATAAATACCATCTTTATGGTTTGTATTACCATTGTTATCCATACAACGATAAACAACTAATTTTTCTCCTGTTTCACTATGTTCTGCCACTGTAATTACAAATGATCTTGCTCCTTTAAAATGCTTCCACATTGTAAAAGGTTTTACTACTCTCTCTCCCATGTATTTTCCTCCTTTTCGAATTCTTCTTTTTAAATTAACTAAAAGAGCCATAGCTTCGCTATGACTTTTTTAGTTGGTGGGCAGGGATGGATTCGAACCATCGTACTCAAATGAGAACAGATTTACAGTCTGCCGCCTTTAGCCACTCGG
>CANQWF010000010.1 GCA_947627485.1 uncultured Clostridia bacterium | reverse complement strand
CAATAAGCTCTCGATTTCTTTGATATTAAGGAGATTGAGAGCTTTTAACTTTTAAAAAGTGTTTAAGTTGAGATTATGTATAAGGATCATATTACAACTATAACAATAAGTCAATACTTTTTCCAAATATTGTTAAAGGTTTTGTTACCAGTCAGACTTAAAAATTAAAACAGTAGAGAACTACAATTCTTAAATTTTTTCTTTTTAATATTTTATTATTATTCATATTACTATTTTAAAACATTATTTTTTATAAATTTGTCATTTCTTGTATTTTATTTATATTTTTATTAACATCTCTATATGTTCTTTTTCTCACGGGTCGCCCAAGGTCGCTACCCCTACATTTTCTCTACTGTATTAATTTTTAGGTCAGACTGGTAACATAAATGAAATTGAATTTTCCTTTTAGTATTGATTTATTATAACAAAAATGTTATAATATTATATGAGGAGGAACGAAAATATAGTGTATGAAATAATATTATATAAAGATACGCACGGAAAAAGCGAAATAGAAGAATATATCACCGAATTAAGAAATAAAAATAATAAAGATAGTAGAATAAAATTCGAAAAAATAATTGCTTATATTAGATTATTACAAAACGATGGATTGTCTATTGGTGAACCATATATAAAACATCTAGATTGTGAAATATGGGAACTACGACCAATAAGAGATAGAATACTTTTTGCTAGTATGTGTAATAATAAATTTATATTGTTAAGTGTATTTATGAAGCAAACACAAAAGACACCAAAACGAGAAATAGAAAAAGCAAAAAAATTATTAGAGAATTATAAAAAAAGGGGGGAAAAAAATGAGTGAAAAATTTAAAACTTGGAATGAATTTGAAGAAGAGTTAAATATAACTCCTGCAGAAGAAGCAAGAATAAATTTTGAAACAAAATTATTAAAAGCTACCATCGAAGCGAGAAAAAAAGCAAATATTACACAAGAAGAATTAAGTAGAAAAACGGGCATAAAACAGTCTGCAATAGCAAGGTTTGAAAGTGGTAAACAATCACCAAATACAGATACTTTATTTAAAATATTAGAAGCTTTAGGATGTACTCTTGAAATAGTACCAATAAAGAAATAGAATGGGCGAGCAATGCTCGCCCCTACAATTTTTGGATTAAAAAATATTTTAGTTCTAAACAGCAACACATTTAAATTTTCTATGCCCTTTTCCCTAATTTAACTGTTATTACTCGTTCCTTATTATTTCTCAATATGGTAAGTTTTATTTCATCACCTGCTTTTTTGCTATAAATATAACTTCTAAGCATACTCATTTTATTAATTGTTGTATCGTCTACTTTTGTTATTATATCTCCTGTTCTTAAGCCCGATGAATAGCTTGGTCCATCTGCAGATATCTGTGCAACATATACTCCAGAATTAAAATCTATATTTGAGTCTAAGTATGGTATTACACTTCTATCATAAGCAAATATTCCAAGATAGGCTTCTTCAAATTTCCCTTCGTTTGCAAAACTTTGTATTATTGGTTTTATAATATTAACTGGTACAGCAAATCCAATCCCCTCAGCATTTGTTATTTTTATTGAATTTATACCGATAACTTCTCCATTTGAATTAATAAGTGGTCCTCCACTATTTCCTGGATTTATTGTAGCATCTGTTTGTATTAAATCTTCCATATATGAACTTCCATTTTCATCGTCTACCTTTACTGTTCTATTAACACCACTTATAATTCCTGAAGTTACTGTTCTTTGGAATTCTACTCCAATTGGATTTCCAATCGCATAGGCTTTTTGTCCAATTTTTATATTATCTGAATCTCCTAGTGTAATATATTTCAAATTAGAAACATTTATTTTTACTATGGCTAAATCTAAGTCTTTATCAGACCATGTTACATTTCCGCTGATTGTTTTACCATTTTCAAGGGTAACATAGCAGTTACTATATTTGTCCCCCGCTACATGCCAATTTGTAAGTATATATCCATTTTCTGTAACAATCATACCTGTTCCTAATCCTAAATCGGATGTACTATTATTTAAAAATATTGAACTCCCTGTATTTTTTATTTTAGATATTCCAACTACACATTCTATTGTATTTTCTAGAATTTTAGTAATATCATTACTTGTATCTTCATCTAATGTTTGATTGTATGAGACTCTATTTGCACCCATACTTTGACTTGCTTGTTCAGATGAATATATATCTATATTTACATACATATCGTATAAAAATATACTTATTACTGAAACCACTATCATTAATATGAGTGTAGATATTATTTTTAAAAGTTTATTAGGTCTTTTTTTATACTCGTACATTCTCTTCCTCCTACATAATATCTTTTCCTAATTTTTCTAGTTTTAATCATAAAAATTGTAGATTGTAATGGGAAATTTTTTAAAGTAGTTTTCTTATGATAACATTAAAGAAAAAAGATTATGATGAAGTTTCTGATTACTTTGTAAAAGAAATTATTGATACAGGAATAAAAGTTGCATATATTCAAGTATAAAAAATTAGGGCAAGAAAACATGTCATTGTAATTTTGTTTATATTGATTATAATTTTTTGAATATAAATTCGAATGTAGAATATAATTTATTATTCTAACATATAATATAAAAAGTGTTTAAGTACTTGACATTTTTTATTAAAAATTATATAATTTTTATAACAGAACAAAAGTAGGCTGATGTAGCACCAACTAAAGGTGTGTTAGGTTAGACAGCTAACCTCATCAGCCACTTTTTTATTGTGTAGGAAATCATTTTTATAATATCCTGCTTCATGTTTATATATTGATTAAAATTTAAGCCTAATTTTGAATAAGAACAGCTCCATTTAATTTCAATCGATTCTTTTAAACCATACTTTAGTTTTATATCTTTGAATTTTGCTTCAATTTCTAATATATTATTTGCTTCAATCATAAATCCACTTAGTGTAAAGAATTTACTACTATTTAATGTTAAAGATTGTTTTTTCTCATCCCAGCCACCAGGTTGTCCAGATTCGTCTATAAAAACTATATACATATAACTCTCCTTTATCATAATATTATTATACATTATTAATGTGTCGAAAAATGCTATTTAATGACAAGTTTATTACAAAGTGTTTACAATAATTTGTATTTTATATTACAATTTAGTAGAACAATTGATTTATTAGTATTTTAGGAATATATATATATTAGGTATAATGATACATATATATAAATTAATGTGAAATTTGCAATAGTAAGGGTGGTTATATGTCAGAAAACATATATTCTTTAACAAATCCTCAAAAATCGATTTGGCTATCTGAACAGACTTATCAAAATATGTATGCTAATTCGATTTGTGGTACATTACTTTTTAACGATAAAGTAGATACAAACTTAATAAAGGAAGCTATAAAAATATTTATTCAAAAAAATGCTTCTATGAATACTAGAATAATTCTTGATAATGGAGAACCAAAACAGTGCTTTATTAAAAATGATATACCACAAGTAGAAATTCTGGGGATGAATTCCACGGACGAATTACATAAATTAGAAGAAAAAATCGCAAAAACATCTTTTGATTTAGTAAATTCACATCTTTTTGAGTTTAAAGTTTTTAAATTGAAAAATGGAACTGGAGGTTTTATAGCTCATTTGCATCATTTAATTTCGGATGCATGGTCTTTTGGTATTCTTTCAAAAGAAATAAAAGATATATATGAAAAACTACTACTTAAAGAAGATTTGAATGAAGATAATCCTTCATATGAAGATTATGTACAAAAAGAGAAAGAATATTTTTCTAGCGACAAGTTTATTAAAGATAAAGAATATTGGGATAATGAGTATAAGGATGTTCCAGAACTTTCTATTCTTAAACCATATGCCAATGATAATAATAGTACAGATGCAAAGCGTTATAAAGCTGAGCTGGAACTTGATTTATGTGATACTATTAATAGATATGCAAAAGAAAATAAAACTTCTGCATACAGTTTTTTGATGTCAATTTTTTCCATCTATTTGGCAAGAGTATCTAATAATGACTGTGTAGTAATAGGTACTCCTTTTTTAAATCGTTCTAATTTTAAAGAAAAAAATACAATGGGTATGTTTGTAAATACTTTACCTAATAAATTAAATCTTGATTGGAATAATAGTTTTAGTGAATTTTTAAAATATACAACTATTCAACAAAGAAATATGTTTAGACATAGTAAATATCCTTATGATAAGCTATTAGAAAAAGTAAGAAAAGAAAATAGCATTAACAGAAATTTATATGATATTGCTATATCTTACCAAAATGCAAGAAATGATAGCAATGATTCAAATATAGATTATTGTACATATTGGAATTTTAGCGGGAGCGTTTCAGACAGTATGCAAATACATGTATATGACATGGATAATACAGGTTCTTTGCAAATTTTTTATGATTATCAAACATGTAAATTTTCGGAAAAAGAAGTAAAAGAAATTCATAATAGAATATTACATATAATTAATCAAGTTTTAGAAAAAGAAATAATTTTAAAAGATATAGAAATAGTAACTAGCGAGGAAAAACAAAAACTATTATACGATTTTAACGATACAAAAACAGCATATCCAAGAGATAAAACTATTGCACAAGTATTTGAAAAGCAAGTATCATTACATCCAAATAAATCTGCAATAGAATTTGAGAGTAAAAAATTAACATATAAAGAATTTAATGAAAAAGCAAATAGGCTTGCAAGATACTTGCAAGAACAAGGAGTAAATTCACAAGACAAAGTAGTTATTTTAGGTGATAAAAGTATTGATATGTATGTATCAATTATGGCTATATTAAAATTAGGTGCTTTGTATGTACCTGTGGATAATGAATATCCAGCAGAAAGAATAAAAATAATACTGGAGGATTGCAAACCAAAAGTAGTAATTGTAGATGAAAAATATGAAAGTTTA
Organism: uncultured Clostridia bacterium; assembly: GCA_947627485.1. Classification (GTDB taxonomy): domain Bacteria; phylum Bacillota; class Clostridia; order TANB77; family CAG-508; genus CAG-452. The sequence goes on along the minus strand of CANQWF010000010.1, from coordinate 23,012 downwards.
GTAAAAAATGAAAATATATGCAGTCTGCCACTAAAAAATTTAGATAAATATGAAAATACTAATTTAAAAAATACTATAACTCCACGGGGATGGTGCATATATAATATATACCTCTGGTTCAACAGGCAAGCCAAAAGGAGTAATTGTACCTCATAGGGGCGTAGTTAGATTAGTAATTAATACCAACTATATTAAATTTGAAGAAACTGATAGAATTTTGCAAAATATAGCAATAGTTTTTGATGCATCAGTTTTTGCAATATTTGGAGCGTTCTTAAATGGACTTACACTATACCCTATTCAAAAAGATAAATTATTAGATTTTGAATACTTTGAAAAATATATTAAAGAAAATAAGATTAATATAATTAATTTAACAGTTAGTTTATTTAATAAATTAATAGAATACAATCCCAAAATATTTGATGAGGCGAGAGTAGTTTTGATAGGTGGAGAAGCTGTATTACCAAAAACAGTAAATATACTTAAAGCAAATAGTCCACAGGTAGAAGTAGTAAATGTATATGGGCCTACAGAAAATAGTGATTTGTCAAGTTGCCATATAATAAAAAAAGCATATGAAAAATCTGTGCCAATAGGAATTCCTGTATCTAATTCAACATGCTATATTTTAGATAAAAATCAAAACCTTTTACCAATAGGAATCCCTGGAGAAATTTATGTTGGTGGAGATGGAGTAGCTCTTGGTTATTTAAATAATGAAGCTTTAACAAAAGAAAAATTTATTCCTAATAAATTTGGAGAAGGTAACCTGTATAAAACAGGCGATTTAGGTTGTTGGGAAGAAGATGGAATTATACAATTTGTTTCTAGAATAGATGACCAGGTAAAGATTAGAGGATTTAGGATAGAGCTTAAAGAAATAGAAACCAAAATATTAGAATTTGGCAATATTAAAGAATGTGCTGTAATTATTGCTGAAAATAATAGTACCAAAATATTAGTAGCTTGTATTGGAACTAAAAATAAAATAGATACAAAAGAATTAAATACATTTTTAAAATCAAAACTTCCTTTTTATATGATTCCATCAAAATATATTTGTATGGAAAACTTGCCTTTAAATATAAATGGAAAATTAGATACTAAACTTTTGCTTAAAAAAATCCAAGATATGCCAGAAGAAATTGTAAAACCAACCAATGAAATTGAAGAAGGTTTAGTACAAATATGGAAAGAAGTACTAGAATTAAAAGAGATAGGAATAAATCAAAACTTTTTTGAAATTGGTGGGGATTCCCTATCTGCAATAAAGTTAATGAGTTTAATTAATTTAAAATTTAACGTACAAATTACTATAAAAACTTTATTTGATATGCCAACAATTGAGGAACTTGCTGTGCATTTAAAAAATAATGATACTGCAGAAATATTTGATTCGGAAAAAAAGGATAATAGTAATATAACCAAGGATTATTCTAATATAAATCAATTGTTAAGTAAAAATACACTTGAAAATTTTGCTACGCCAAAGCACAGGGATATAGGTAATTTATTATTACTTGGATCAACTGGTTTTCTTGGAGCTCATATTTTATCTAGATATTTGGATACAGAACATGGCAATGTATATTGTGTGGTTAGATCAAAAAAAGGACATAAGCCAAAAGACCGACTAATTAAAAGATTAAACTTTTACTTTGGAAATAAATATGATGATATGATTGATAACAGGATAAAAATACTAGAAGGCGATATTATACTTGAAAATTTTGGCTTAAATGACGAAGATTATAATAACTTAGGAAATGTAGTTGATACAGTTATAAATGCTGCAGCTATTGTAAAACATTACGGTAAAAAGCAAATTTTCGAAGATATAAATGTAAAAGGTACTAATAATATTATTAAATTCTGTGAGAAGTTTAATAAAACATTTTTGCATTGTTCTACATTAAGTTTAACAAGAGGTTTAATAAAAGAAATAGATAATATAGATGATATGCCAGTATTTTCGGAAAAAGATTTTTATTTTGATCAAAACTTAAATAATTTATATATAAGTTCTAAATTTAAAGCCGAAGAGTTAGTTTATGAAGCTCGCCTAAGGGGTGTAAATTCATGTTGTCTAAGAATCGGTAACATCAGTAGTAGATATTCAGATGGAATTTTTCAAAAAAATGTAGAAGAAAATGCTATACTTAGCAAATTAAAATCTTTTATGGAGATAGGCTATATACCAGATTATTTATTAAATGTTTCATTTGATTTTACTCAAGTAGATATTTGTAGTGATGCAATATTAAAAATAGCAAACACAGATATACAATATTCAACATTTCATATTGTAAATAATAATATTAAACAAATGAAAGAATTAATAGATATATTTGAGAAATTATCAATAGACATCAAACCAGTTCCAGAAAAAGAATTCATGGAAATATTTGAAAGCATAAGACAAAATAAAGACAGAAGAGATATATTAATGGGAATTATTCAAGATTGGATAAGAGATAAAGAATTTAGATATCATTATGATGTTATATTTAACTCAGATTTTACAAATAAGTATTTACAAGCTTTAGGCTTTACATGGGTTGATACTAATCAAGAATATTTTGAAAAGTATATTAATTATTTAAGAAAAATAGGATATATAGGAGGAAAAAATTGTGGATAATATTACATTTATTTTACTTATTATATCTTTAATTACAATTGGAGTTGTATTTGCATTATTAAGAAAAGAGAAAAAACGTACACAAATTAAACGAATATTTACTATTATTATAGGATTATCATTGTGGTGGGTTATTTTAGAGCTGTTCCAAATTATTCTTCATAATTGTATAGAATTACCAGATAACTATGATATTTACTTTGAAAGTATTGCTTCTATTGCAAAGTGTTTCTTACCTGTGCTTATATTTTTATTGGGACTTGTATTTACTAGAACAAAAATTGAATTTAATAAAAAATACCTTTTACTGTTTATTATACCTACTTTAACTATCATTCTAATGCTAACAAATCAATTTCATCATCTTGTATATGAAAAATACTCAATATATACATATGAAACAGTACTAGGTCCTTATGTTTTAATACATCAATTATATTCATATATCTTTTTAGGAATAGGTATGATATTTTTGATACAATATTCAATTAAAAACTCTGGATTTTTCTCTAAACAGTCTATACTTATAATGTTAGGTACAGTAATACCTGTTGTAATAAATGTTTTAGAAACATATAAAATTATAAAATTAACTGTATACTCAACCCCGATTTCTTTTGCTTTTGCTTTTGTCCTTTATGCTCTCGCAATATTTAAGTTTGACTTTTTAAAAGTTACGCCAATAGCCTTGCAAAGAATCGTGGATAGAATATCGGATAGTTATATAGTATTAAATGAAGACAATGAAATTAAAGATTTTAATAAAACTTTTTTAGATACATTCTATTTTCTATCCAATGATATAAGAAATCAAAATATATTTGAATTAATACAAAATTATAAAAATGTAAATATTAATATTGAAATTTTACAAAATGCACTTGAGGAAGCTAATAATTCTGATAAAACAGTAGTACTAGAAAAACATTTTGGTAAACTTAACAAGGACTTCCATATAGAAATTAATCGTATTGAGTCAAAGGGAAATTTCTTAGGCATACTTATACTTTTAAAAGATGTTACACAGCATAACATAGATATGCAAACTATAAAAGATAATCAAGATATGCTTGTTGAAAAGGAACGTTTAGCTTCACTTGGTCAAATGATTGGTGGTATAGCTCATAACTTAAAAACACCTATAATGTCTATTGCAGGTGCTGCCGAAGGTTTATCAGATTTAATTAAAGAATATGATTCATCCATAGAAGACCCTGAAGTAACTTCAGAAGATCATCATGATATAGCAAAAGATATGAATGATTGGATAGATAAAATAAAAACTCATTTATCTTATATGTCTGACATTATTACAGCTATAAAGGGACAAGCAGTTGCGTTTTCAGAGCAAACTGCAAGTGGTTTTACAATTAAAGAATTAATAAACTATGTAGATATTTTAATGAAACATGAGTTAAAAAATGCTTTAATTACCTTAAATCTTCAGGCTGATATAGATACTTCTACAACTGTAAAAGGAAATATCAATAGCTTAGTTCAAGTAATTAATAATATAATTTCAAACGCTATACAAGCATATCAAGCACAAGGAAAATCAAATGAAAATATAAATTTTAGAATATATAAGGAAAATACAAATATCGTATTTAAAATAGAAGATTTTGCTGGTGGATTACCTGAAAAAGTTCAAGAAAAATTATTTAAAGAAATGGTTACAACTAAAGGAAAAAATGGTACCGGTCTTGGATTGTTCATGTCTTATTCTAATATAAAAGCACACTTTAGTGGTAAATTAAAATATGAAACAGAAGAAGGCGTAGGAACTTCATTCTATATTGAAATTCCTATATAATGATTAAAATTTATAAAATATAATAAGCACCAATCTAACGTAATTATACGTCAAGATTGGTGCTTATTTTTTTAGAGAGTCACTTATGAATTTTTATGGCTACTGTGTCTCCGCTTTTAACTTTAGACCATTGTTTAGAATCAAAGTATTCTAATCTCCAACCTTTTCTTTTAGCTCTTTCTTCAAGAAATTTTATAAAGTCTGAAAAATATCCATACTTTAAATTTGTTCTTGAAACCCATTCTTCGAATTTCTCTCTAGAAATCTCATATGGTGACTTATTTTGTTTGTTGTATATTTCTTTAAGAAATTCCTTAAACATTTTTGACCGTTCGTCTAACTGAGCTTTAAAAAGTCTCATCTCTAAATACCGTATTCTCTTATTCCAATAATCTTTTTGTTCTCTAGCGTCATTAAGCTGTTTTTCCATTTCTTTGATTTCCATAATTTCTCTCCTTTCAAATTCCCGAAAAATTTTCGGTTGGAAATATTTTACTATATTTTATATAAACTGTCAATTAATTCTCTTTTAGGCAATTCAAAAATAGTTACCATTAAGACTTAAAAAATAAAACACCTTAGATTTTATAATCTAAGGCAGTTCTTTATTATTTTTAATCTTCTAAAGCTCCAAATAATTCATCAAATTTTTCCTCTAATTCTTTTTGAATATCATATGTAACTGAGTCATCATCTTGTTTATTTGTTTCTTCTTTCAATACATCATTATCTCCTAATAATGTTGATTCTTTGCTTTCTTGTACTTCCGGTTTGTCATCATCTTCAAATAAATCATCTAAACTTTCAATTTTTGTATTTTCTGGCTTGTTTTCGGTTTCTTCTACATATGGATTATATGGATTATATTTTCTCCATTTACCTCTATCTATAGGTGGTATATCATTGTGACTACACATAAATTGATTTACTAATTTTATAGTATTATATTTAAAATAATAGTATTTTTGAGCTTTTATTGGTTTAACTCCTTTTTCAAATATAATACATAAGTCATTATCTAATCTTCTCAGTTCATCTGGTGTCATTAATGCTCTTGCCATTATTTGATCTGACTTATTATACCCCTGTCTCCACATATGTTTGTCTTTATTTACAGACCAACTATCTCTATTAATAGTTTTTTCGCCAAGCTCTTTTGAATAATATTCTACTGTTTTCTGTGAGTTACTTCCTAAAAAGATTGTAGTATCACAGTTACCAATGATTGTTTCATGTGATTTTTCATAAACTGCTTCTAATTGATCTAGGTTTTGTAAAATAACACTAAATGATATTTTTCTACTTCTTGAAGTTGATATTTTTTTATCAAAATCAGGAATTCTACCAATATTTGCAAACTCATCTAATATAAAATATGTAGGTTGTGGCAATGCCCCACCACTTATGTCTGCAAAGTCATATAGTCTTTGTATCATTTGCGAGAAAAATATTGTAAGTAAAAAATCATAAGCTGCATGTGTATCAGATGATATAACATATACTGCTGTTTTCTTTTTACCTATATCTTCAAAATTTATTGTATTTGTTGATGTAAGTTCTGCAATTTCTTTTGAATCAAATTTACCTAGTTTTGATTGAAGAGAAGAAAGTATTGATCCATAAGTTTTTTCTGGTGCAATTTCAATTGATTTATAATTCATTCTCGCTGGATGGTCATAAGGTAATTGGTTCATAAGTTCTGTAAGTAAATTACCAGCTCCATTATTGTTTGCAGCTCTAACTAGCTCTGCGCAACTTGCTAAATTTTGTTCTTCCTCTGGTCTTGTTGCAAGTAAATAATATATTAAAGCTTTTAATAGCATTTCTGCCATATCATCCCAATATGGATCGGACTGATTTTTTATATCAGTTTGTCCCTTAACAATTGTATTTGCAATTACATCAACATCTATTTCGTTTTGTATATGCATTAATGGATTGTAACCATCACTATTTTTTGGATTAACTAGGTTAAATATTTTAATATCATATCCTTTACTTCTTAAGTATCCAGCTGTTTTATCGTATAATTCCCCTTTAGGGTCTGTAAATACATATGATCCTAAAAGTTGATATGCATTTGGAATAACATATGAAGCAGATTTACCAGAACCTGATCCGTCCTACAACTAGCACATTTGTGTTACCTCTTTTATCAACTGGCAAATAATGATTTTCCGCAAGCAATATTCCTTTTTTCTTGCTAAGAACTTCATATTGCTCACCTGTTGCCCAATCACTTGAACCATGTTCAATATCTGTATATTCATTTTTAGGCATTGATTTTACAAATCCAATACTTGCACAAATTAGTAAAGCAATCGAAAAATATCCTTCAGTTTTCCAAAATACTGATATATAATCACTCTTAAATATTTTTCCTAAATTTCCACCAATATCTGTTATTTTAGAGAACATTGCTTCCGTAAAATCTCCAAAATCAAAAATTCCATTTTCTGTTGACTCAACTATGCTAACAGTTATAGGCGAAACTAATACTATGGATAATAATACCCATAGTACTGCAACTATTATTATTACATTTTCACTCTTTTTTAAAGTTCTTTCAATTTTATAATTCATAACTTTATTCACCTTTTCGTTTGTAAAAATTATCTATCATCCCTAGCTGTATCTTTAACTCTACTGTCCTCTGCTTTTATAGCAACTACTTCCTCTCTTGGCAATTTATTTGCCCATTTTGAGCTATATTCACATGGATCCATTTCCCTTCCAAATTGTGGTTTTACTCTTCTTGAATTTGACATTTTCTATCCTCCTTAATTTTCTAATACAGGATTCCCACCTACTATTCTTATATCTTCATCCGATAAATCTCTTATTTCAAATGCAAAATAATTTTTAAATGGTTTTAATTTGCATTTACCTTTTACTTCATTTGTTTTTTCGTCAAAATATAAAACTGGTTTGATTTCTTCTGTAGTTTCTGGATCAATTATAGAAATTGGTCTTTTTAAGTTTGGTGTATATTGTACTTCTTTATATTCTGTTTCTTCTTCACTATATAATGTTTTAAATTTAAATGGCATAGGTTTTTTAGTGATTAGTACTTGATTTCCTTCTAAGACACCGTTATTAATAACAACTTTTTCTTTACCAAAGGATAAAATAATTAATTTATTTCCTTCTGCCTTCGGTTCATTTACATAAAATGTCTTCTTTTTCTTTTCTCCTACTAATTCTTCTGTATAATCTAATCTCTCTATTGTATATTTAGGAGAATTTTTTTTCAATTCTTTTTCTGTTTTATTTACTTCATAAATTACTGTGTTTACATTCTGTGGATCTGTTATACTAAAATGTTTTCCTTGTATAAATTGCTCCATTCGTGTTTGCACCTCACTTCTACATATATTAATGTATTTTGTCCTTCGTATAATCCCTATTTAATTATACATCAAGACATCATATATGTCAATATTTTTAAACCAATTATGTGAACTATTTTTTTCTGGGGTTAAAATCTGATATCACTTTTAATTTCTCAAACAGTTCTTTTTCTTCTTGTGTTAATTTTTTTGGTACTACTGTTTTTACTTCTGCTATTAAATCTCCTCTACTGCCTCTTCCATCTTTATAACCTTTTTGCGGAATTTTTACTTTTTCTCCACTTTGTATTCCTGGTGGAACATATAAGGAAATAGTATCATCTATAGAATCAATATTAATTCTTTTTCCTAGAGCTGCTTCCCATGGAGTTAGATATAAGTCTGTTACAATATCATATCCCTGTAATTTAAATTTATGATTATTTTGTATGTTTATCTTTATAAACATATCACCATTCTTTCCACCATTTTGTCCTTGTTTTCCTTGTCCTAATAATCTTACTTTTTCCCCATCTCTAATTCCTGATGGAATTTTTACTGAAAATGTTTTCATTTTTCCGATTAACTGTTCTTAAAGAAATCTTCTTTTCTGTTCCAAAGTACGCATCTTCTATACCAACATTAATCTCTGTTTCTATATTCTCTCCTTTAATAGGGTTTTTCTTTTTTATATTTTTTTCTTTCTCTTTATTATTTTCTAATGGTGTTCCAAAAAACATATTAAAAAAATCACTAAAAACTGAATCTTTATCTCTTTTACTCTCTTCATAGGATTTTTTTGCTTGTTTTTTTCCTACATGGTTATTCCACATTCTATCATATTTTCTCTTACTACTAGAATTTGATAATACTCTATATGCTTCGTTAATGTCTTTAAATCTTTCTTCGTAAGAATCGTTTCCCGTATTTACATCTGGATGATATCTTTTCGCTTGCTCTCTAAAAGCTGTTTTTATTTCATCACTATTTACTTTATTAGTCTCTAATCCTAATATTTTATAATAATCTTTAAAAATCATTTCAACATCCCCTAAGCAAAATTTGTATTTAAATTTTGTATTACTATATATTCACAGAACTTATAATGCATTAAAACTACTATCACTCTCTATATATTTTGCTTGTTTTTTATATAATTTATTTTAAAACTTTAGGAAATTATATCATAGAAATATGTATTTGTGAATATAAGTCTTAGAACTTTTTTCGATTTTTTATTGCTTTTTTTTTATATTTTGAATATAATTCATGTAAGATATACTTTTATATTTTACTTTTAACATAAAGGAGGTAACTTATGAGAAAAGGTGTCTCTTCAAATGAAAATTATAAATATAAAATTATTGGAGTTGATGATGAAGTAGGAGTTCTAGATACTCTAAAAGTATTTTTAAATAAAGCTGGATATGGATTTGTTGGTATTAGCGATCCTATGGAAGCTATAGAGAGAGTTAAAGAAGAACATTTTGATTTAATGTTATTAGACTTTATTATGACCCCTATTCATGGTGATCAAGTAGTTGAAGAAATAAGAAAATTCAATAAAGATTTATATATACTATTACTTACTGGTCATAAAGATTTAGCTCCACCATTAGATACAATTAAAAGATTAGATATTCAAGGTTATTGCGAAAAAAGTGATAAATTCGATCAATTACTTTTGCTTGTTGAATCAGGTATAAAGGCAGTAGCTCAAATGAATCAAATAAAGGAAATTAATCTTGAATTAAAAGATACTTATGATAAATTAGAAAAAGCTTACTTGGAAAATATACAAACTTTAAGATATACAGTGGAAGCAAAAGATCCATACACTAGAGGACATTCTGATAGAGTCTCGGAATATTCTGTTCTTTTGGGAAAAAAACTAGGACTTTCTGAGCAAGACATTAATCTACTTAAAGTTGGAGGATTATTTCATGATATAGGAAAAATTGGAGTTCCTGATAGTATTTTATTAAAAGAATCTAAACTAACAGATGATGAATATTCTGAAATTAAAAATCATCCTACAATAGGTACTCACATACTATCAAACGCTACTATATTTAAAGACACTCTTCCAATTGTAAAACACCATCACGAAAGATATGATGGAAATGGATATCCCGGAAAATTAGTGGGAGAACAAATACCATATCTTGCAAGAATAACTGCAATTGCAGATAGTTTTGATGCTATGACTTCTAGAAGAACATATAGAAATTCTTTATCATTAGATGTAGTAAAATCTGAAATAGAAAGATGCAAAGGAACACAATTTGATCCAAATTATGCAAATGCATTTTTGGATATTATAAATAATGATTATTCACAAATAGAAGAAATTAGAGTAAAATATAATCCAGAACAATAAAACCAACAATTTGGGGACAGGTCACTTTTTCCAGGTGTTTGGGGACAGGTCGTTTTTCCCAGGGAAAAACGACCTGTCCCCAAACACCTGGAAAAAGTGACCTGTCCCCAAACGCATTTGATTTTATTCTATCTCCAAATACTCATTATATGTGCATTCTCTGTCTATTATTTTATCTTTTCTTAAATCTATGATTCTGTCTGCAACAGTTTGTGTTAATTGATGGTCATGTGATGCAAATAATATATTTCCTTTAAATTTTTTCATTCCTTCATTTAATGCTGTAATTGATTCCATGTCTAAATGGTTTGTAGGTTCATCAAATATTAAGAAGTTTGCTCCTGATAGCATTAATTTTGATAATACACATCTTACTTTTTCTCCTCCAGATAATACTTTTACATTTTTTAATGCTTCATCCCCTGAAAACAACATTCTTCCTAAAAAGCCTCTTACATATGTTTCATCTGGGTCTTTTGAGTATTTTCTAAGCCAATCTACTAATATCTCGTCATTCTCAAATAGGTATGAGTTATCTTTTGGAAAATAGTCTTTTGTAATTGTTTGTCCCCATAAGACTTCTCCACTATCTGGCTCAACTTCTCCTGCTATAATTTGAAATAGTAAGGTTGTTGCAAGTTCGTTATCTGATAATACTGCTATTTTATTGTTTGCTTTTACTGAAAAGGATACATTCTTTAATATTTCTTCTCCATTTATTGTTTTGCATAAGTTGTTTACTGTAAGTATTTCTTTACCTGGTTCTCTGTCTGGTTTAAAATCAATATATGGATACTTTCTATTTGATGCCTTAATTTCTTCCAACTCAATTTTTTCTAATGATTTTTTTCTTGATGTTGCTTGTTTTGATTTTGAAGCGTTTGCACTAAATCTTGCTATAAACTCTTGCAATTCCTTAATTTTTTCTTCTTTCTTTTTATTTGCCTCTTTTGCTTGTTTTAATGCAAGCTGACTAGACTCATACCAAAAGTCGTAGTTTCCTGGATAAACTTTAATTTTACCAAAGTCTACATCTGCAATATGTGTGCATACTTTATTTAAAAAATATCTATCGTGTGACACAACTATAACTGTGTTTTCGAAATCTATTAAAAAGTCCTGTAACCAATTTATACTTTTTAAGTCCAAATCATTTGTAGGCTCATCTAATAATAAAACATCTGGATTTCCAAATAAACTTTGTGCAAGTAATACTTTTACTTTATCCTTTGCTTCAATTTCTTTCATTAATTTATAGTGGTCACTTGCTTGTATTCCTAAATTGTTAAGCAATGTTGCTGCGTCCGATTCTGCATTCCATCCATCAAGTTCACTAAATCTCTCTTCTAATTTTGCTGCTTTTAATCCATCTTCTTCTGTAAAATCTGGTTTTGCATATATTTCTTCTTTTTCCTTCATTATACTGTAAAGTTCGCTATTTCCCATAATAACAGTATCAATTACTGTGTTTTCTTCATAAGCGAAGTGATCTTGTTTTAATGTGGATAATCTTTCACCTTTATCCATTGACACTTCACCTTTACTTGGTTCTAATTCACCTGATAAAACTTTTAGAAATGTAGATTTACCAGCTCCATTTGCTCCAATTAATCCATAACAGTTCCCTTTTGAAAATTTTATATTTACATCTTCAAATAAAACTCTTTTTCCAAATCTTACTGTTACTCCTACCGCATTTAACATTGTACTCCTCCTATAACATATCTTTTTTCTTTAGCCACACAAAGGCTATTACAGATATTAATACTGAAATTCCAATAACTATAGCAAATCCATGTATATTATTAGCAAATGGTAATGGTACATTCATTCCCCATATACTTGCAATTAATGTTGGTACTGATAACACAATAGTTATTGATGCAAGTAATTTCATCACAACATTTAAATTGTTTGAAATTATTGATGCATATGCATCCATAGTCCCACTTAAAATATCACTATATATTTTACCCATTTCTATAGCCTGTCTGTTTTCAATTATTGCATCTTCTAGTATCTCATCATCTTCTTCATATGATTTTAGAACTTTCCCTCTTGCTGTTTTCTCCATAACTAATTCATTAGCTTTTAATGATGTTGTTATATATACTAAACTATTTTCTAAATTTAATAGTTGTATTAATTCTTTATTTCTCATAGATTTTTGAAGTGCAAGTACAGTATTTTCTGCTTCTTTATTTATTTTCTTTAAATCATTTAGGTAATATGATGCATTTAAATATAATATTTGTAAAAGAAATCTAGTTTTTTTATAAGTATACATTCCTTTAATTCTACCTTTTTCAAATGCTTCAATTATTCTATTTTTCTTTAGTGATACTGAAATAAAATATTCATCTCTTACTACTATTAAACCTAAAGGCATTGTAGCGTAAGATTTTTCTTCATTGTTTTCTTCTAATATAGGTACATCTATTACGAATAATGTCATATCGTCTTCTATATCAATTCTGGCTTGTTCTTCATAGTCAAGAGGATATTTTATGAAATCATCTTCAATATTTAAATTTGAGCAAACTGTTTTTATCTCTTCTGATGTTGGATTAACTAAATTTATCCAGGATCCTGGTCTAAACTCTTTTATTTTTTCAAATTTATTTGTTTTTAAATCTGTGTTGTATATGCTTAGCATAAAATCACCCCTTTTTTATTTAATATCTTTTTTTGCACAATCGTTTATTATTATATCACATTTTTATTTTTTTGAGTACCCCCATTTTTTATTTTTATAAATATGATATTTTTTAATAAATACTACTTCATTATTCTTGAAAAGAATTTTATAAAATGTTAAAATTTTATAAAAGCAAACTTAATTTAGTATTTGTAATAAATTGTATTCTACTCTTGTGTTTAACAAATATATTAATTTAAATTGTTCACTGAAAGATTTGGTGATATTTATGGAAAAACAAGATACATTAATTTATAAGAAATTAATAGATAAGTTGTGTGCTAATAATTATCTTTTGCGAGACGAATACTTATTTCTTATTAAAAATAGAGATAATTGTAGTAATTACTTGTTTAAAAATGCTAGTAAAGTTCGTGAGAAAATATACGGTAAAGAAATATACATTCGTGGTTTAATTGAGTTTACAAATTATTGTAAAAACGATTGTTTTTATTGTGGAATACGAAGAAGTAATAAAAAAATAGAACGATATAGACTTAGTAAAGAAGAAATATTAAAATGTGCTCATGAAGGATATCTCCTAGGATTTCGTACCTTTGTTTTGCAGGGAGGAGAAGATATCTATTATACTGATGAAGTTCTTATTGATATTATCAGTACAATTAAATCAAAATATCCTGATTGTGCTATAACTATATCTTTAGGGGAAAGAAGTTTTGACAGTTATAAAAATTTGCGAGAAGCTGGAGCAGATAGATATCTTCTGCGTCATGAAACATCTAATAAATTACATTACCAAAAATTGCATCCAAGGGAAATGAGTTTTGAAAATAGAATTGCTTGCTTGCAAAATTTAAAGCAATTAGGATACCAAGTAGGTTGTGGTTTTATGGTTGGCTCTCCTTTCCAAATAGACGAGATGCTCGCTGACGAGCTTATATTTTTAAAAAAAGTTAAACCACATATGGTTGGAATTGGTCCATTTATTTCTCATAAAGATACTCCGTTTTGTAATAAAACTTCTGGTACTACAGAGTTAACATTATTTATGCTAGGTCTTATAAGATTAACACTTCCAAATGTACTTTTACCAGCCACAACAGCATTAGCAACAATAGACTCAAACGGACGTGAAAAAGCAATAATAGCAGGTGCAAATGTTATTATGCCTAACTTATCACCTATTAATGTTAGAAAAAATTATATGCTTTATGATAATAAACTATATTTAAGAGAAGAATCTGCACAATATATAAATGATTTAAAAAGTAAAATGAAAGCCATTGACTGTACGATTTCAACTACTAGAGGCGATTATAAAGGAGATGTATAATATTATGATAAAATATAATCCAAAATCTTTAATAGCTGATGAATTTATTAACGATGAAGAAATTCTTTTAACTCTTGAATACGCGGATAAAAATAAAAACGACTTAGAACTTATAGATAAAATCCTTGAGAAAGCAAAGCAAAATAAAGGCTTAAATCATAGAGAAGCAAGTGTTCTGCTTGCTTGTGAAGATAAAGATAAAATAAATGAAATTTATAATTTGGCACACAAAATAAAAAATGACTTTTATGGAAATAGAATTGTTATGTTTGCTCCACTTTATTTGTCTAATTATTGTGTGAATGGTTGTCTTTATTGTCCATATCATATAAAAAACAATAATATTCCTCGAAAAAAGCTCTCTCAAGAAGAAATAAAAAAAGAAGTTATTGCACTGCAAAACATGGGACACAAACGAATTGCTATTGAAGCCGGCGAAGACCCTATTAATAATCCAATTGATTATATAATTGATAGTATAAAAACTATTTATTCAATTAAACATAAAAATGGAGCCATTCGTAGAGTTAATGTCAATATTGCTGCTACAACAGTTGATAATTATAAAAAATTAAAGGAAGCAGGAATCGGTACATATATATTGTTTCAAGAAACTTATCATAAAAAAAGCTACGAATATTTGCATCCTACTGGTCCAAAGCACAATTATGCATACCATACTGAAGCTATGGATAGAGCCATGGATGCTGGAATTGATGATGTAGGAATAGGCGTTCTTTTCGGATTAGATAAATATCGTTATGAATTTGCTGGTCTTTTAATGCATGCTGAACATTTAGAAGCTGTACATGGAGTAGGTCCACATACTATAAGTATTCCTCGTGTAAAAAGAGCATCTGATATTGATCCTACTAAATTTGATAATTCACTTAGTGATGAAATGTTTTACAAACTTACTGCTTGTATTAGAATTGCAGTACCATATACCGGTATGATTATTTCAACTCGTGAAACACCAAAAGTGCGTGAAAAAATAATACATTTAGGTGTAAGTCAAATAAGTGGTGGTTCCCGTACATCAGTAGGTGGATATTCTGAAAAAGAACGTCCACATGATACAGAACAATTTGATGTTTCTGACAATCGAACCCTTGATGAAGTTGTAAATTGGCTTATATGCAATGGCTATATACCTTCTTTCTGTACAGCTTGTTATAGGGAAGGAAGAACTGGCGATCGTTTTATGGAACTTTGTAAATCAGGACAAATTCAAAATTGTTGTCATCCCAATGCACTTATGACTCTTAAAGAGTTCCTTGTAGATTATGCATCGCCAGATACTCGAAGAATTGGTGAAAATCTCATTGCAAAAGAAATTAACAATATAAAAACGCAGAATATTCAAGATTTTGTAAAAAAACAGCTTATTCAAATTGAAAATGGTAAACGAGATTTTTATTTATAAATTATTATGGAGGTTATTATGGAATTAAATGATACTCCAACCGGAGAAAGATTACATATAGGCTTTTTTGGATGTAGAAATGTAGGAAAAAGCAGCCTTGTGAATGAAATAACTAATCAGGATATGTCGATTGTTAGTAATATTAAAGGTACTACAACTGATCCAGTTACAAAATCTATGGAATTATTACCTATTGGCCCAGTTGTTATTATAGATACCCCTGGTTTTGATGATGAAGGTTCATTAGGAGAACAAAGAATAAATCAGGCAAAAAGGATTTTAAGAAGTTGTGATATTGCTATACTTGTAACTGATGCAACTACTGCTTTAAATCAGGTAGAAAAGCATTTAATTTCAGAATTTATCAAAAGAAAAATTCCATATATTATCGCAAAAAATAAAATAGATCTCTTAAAAACAGATCCCGTTAATGATAAAAATATTATTTATATAAGTACAATTCAAAAAAAAGGTATAGATAATCTTAAAAATGCTATTAGTAATTTAGTTGAAGATTCTTCAAAAAAAGTGCGTTATATTGCCGATTTTATAAAACCAAAAGATATTGTTATACTTGTAACCCCTATTGATAGCTCTGCTCCAAAAGGCAGAATGATTATGCCCCAACAATTAGCAATACGCGATATAATTGATTCGCATGCAATACCAGTGATTACAAGAGAATCTGAGCTTAAAGACACATTGTCATCTCTTAAAAAAAACCCATCTCTTGTTGTAACTGATTCTCAAGTATTTGAATTAGTAAATAAAGTCATCCCAAAAGATATTCCTCTTACATCTTTTTCTATTTTAATGGCAAGATATAAGGGATTTCTTGAAACAGCTATAAATGGAGTAAAAGCAATTAAAAATTTAAAAAATAGTTCTCGTATTCTTATTAGTGAAGGCTGTACACATCATAGGCAATGTGAAGATATAGGAACTGTTAAATTACCAAAATTGCTAAAAAATTTTACTGGTCTTGACTTGCAATTTGAATGGACTAATGGATTAACCTTTCCAAATGATTTAACTAGATTTGATTTGATTATCCATTGTGGGGCATGTATGCTGAATTCAAATGAAATGAATTTTAGGATGACTTCATCAGTTAATCAGGAAATTCCTTTTACAAACTATGGAATAGCAATAGCTTATATGAAAGGAATTTTGGACAGAAGTATTGAATTTCTTTATTAAATATCAAATAATACAAACTAGGCAGGAAAATATTATGGAAGAATAATATTAAGATAAAAACGTCGCACAAATAATGCGACGTTTGTTTTTTCTTAATACACCAGTTTTTTTCTTATTTTTTTATTTATATTCAACAATTTCTGATAAATCTTTTCTATCATTGTGCATATGTGAAGGTTTGCAGTCATCAGTTTTATATCCTAATGGAATAAGACAGATTGGTTCAATATTAGCATCAAAATTAAACTCTTGTTTTAAAATATTTTTATCGAACATCTCTATCCATATATTGTCTACCCCTAAATTTGTAGCCTCTAACATCATGTGAGTAGCTACTATACAAGCATCCATTTCATAAGTTGAATAATTACCTTTTGTCCATGCAATGTTTTTGTCACTTGCAACAATTAAACATATTGGTGCATTATATCTGCAAGAACTCGCTTTATCTATTTTTTCTAATCCTTCTTTTGATTTAACTACATATATTTTTTGTGGCTGATTATTTTTTGCTGTAGGCGCCAGTTTTCCTGCTTCTAATATTTTATTTATTAGCTCATCACTAATCAAATCGTTTTTAAATTTTCTAACTGAAAATCTTTCTCTAATAACTTTTTCAAATTCCATTTCTAACCCTCCATCTATTTTTTAATACATTTAATAAATTAGAAAATATTAAATGCCTAAATATTTAAAACAACTGTATGCTTTCTTTAGTATCAGACTATTTGAATTTATTTTAAAGCCCACGCCCGTTGTTCTACCGCCAAAATTTTGAAAAAATTTTGTGTGGAATGTTTGCAAAGCTTTCTTTAATAGGGAAAATATGCGATTTCCTATTCAATGAAAAGAGATTTTAGATACTCAAGTCTTACGATATATCTAAAATCTCTAAGGTGGTGAGCCATAGAGGGATCGAACCTCCGACCGTCAGATTAAGAGTCTGCTGCTCTACCAACTGAGCTAATGGCCCATTACTTAAAACAGTGTTTTTATTATAATACCAAAATTATTCTTTGTCAATCCTTTAATAATTGTCTCCTAGTGCAATTAGGAGACAATTATTTTTACTTTTTTATTTAGTTGTTCGTTTTCTTTTCTTCTTGTGTTTCTTTAGTATCATTATTGTTATTTTTATTTGTTTCTGTTTTTTTATTTTCCGTGTTTTCTGTAGATTCTTTTTTTGTGCTCTCTTTTTCAGTAGTACTTTTATTTTTTGTTGTCTCTGTTTTAGTCTCTGTTTTTTTGTTTGATGTATTATTAGTAGAAGCTGCTTTTTTAGGTCCAACATTTACAATTTTATTCATAGGATCATATGAGTCTGAAGATAAAACTGTTCTAGATACTTCTGCTCCATTTAATTTTAATACTTTGTATGTAATACTTTTACATCCATTCATTCCATATTGACTAACTCTTTGTTTTCCCTCTGCTAAACTGCTATCATTTTCATATATTACTTTAAAAGGTGTGTAACTTAATATATTAGTAACTATGTCTACATCATATTCTACATCTTCTTTAATTCCATATATATCTATTTTTGCAACACCACTTCCTATAGTTGTTTTTATCATTATTGGATATTTTCTTGTATTTTTAAATTTAAAATCTAGCGAACCATATACAACTGTTGCATCTTTACCTGCTCCTACATATCCTGCTAAAAACATATGGTTATGTCTTTCTACTATATCTAAATTCGCATAAACAACTGCATCATATAATGTTGATGATATTTGACAAATACCTCCTGCAAGTGTTTGAACAACTTTTCCACCTGCATATCCCCCTGCTTCTCTATATCCTTCTTCTACTGTCCTTTTTCCTAACGTTTTATTATATGAAAATGTTTCTCCAGAAGCTACTATTACTCCATTTAATTTCTTCATGGCTAATTTCAAATTTGTAGTTCTTGGATAGTTGCTTGCATCATATTTAGTAGTAAAAGATGATAAAAGGTCTGGAAATGCTTCTGTTCCAATTTTGTTTGTGGTAATTTTAGGTGTTGTTATTGTTAATTTTATTTCGTACTCATCTTTATCTTTTTTTAACATTTCTCTTGCTACTTCTAAATCAAAGTCTACCCCATTTACATGTGGATATATTTTAAATGGATTTTTTGTGTAATATGCATCTTTTGGCTCTGTATGAACTTTAGAATATATTTCATCTATATTTATTGGTTTTGGCTCTTGTTTAATTAAATCTATATTAAGTTCAGTATTTTCATTATTAATTAGTATCTCATTTGTAATTTCACTTTTTAATTGTTCTTTATCTATTGTATTTCCTGTCTGTCCTTTATTTATAATTAGTTTATCATCTTCAATGTTATAACTAACTTCTACAACAGGGTTTGGTATTTTAGAGTTTATATCATCAATTATTTTATTAAGTAATTCTTCATTAAATGTATAATCTAAATTAATATCTTTACCATACAACATTGTTTTTATTATTTGATAATTATTCGAAAAAATATTTCCATCTCTTCCTATATTGTATGCTTCTTCCATTGCTTTTTGTATATTATAATCAGCTTCTATTTGAGATAATTTTATTTCATATTCAAAATCATCTGCTTTTACTTTAATATCTTTATCTAATTTTTGATTAACTATTTCATTTAACTTTTGAGTTGCTTCTTCTCTACTTAAATTTTTTATTTCTATACCATTAATTTTTACTCCAGAAATAATTTTATTACTGTTCATATTTATTAAAGCAAATATCGTACTAAATAATATAGCTAAGATAATTATTATACTTAAGCATACTAATAATATTATCTTTGTTTTATTATTTTTTATCTTATTGAATTTTGTATTTTTACCAATAGCTTCTTCCTTTTCTATATTAGTTTTGTTTGGATTTTGTAAATCCTCTTTTAATACCTTATTCTCCTTTTTCATACCATATCTCCCTAAATAAAATATATTCATTTATTATATTATCATAATCGTTATTTTTTTACAATATATTTATTTAACTTATGAATATACTTTTATTATTAATTTTATTATTATGATATGAAAAATATTTCTGTTATTGATTTATTTAATGCCTTAGAAATTTTTTCCATAATTTGAATAGATGGATTTTTTCTACTTCCTTTTTCTAAATGGCATAAATATCCTACTGATACACCTGAAAGTTCTGACAGTTTTACTAATGTCATACCCCTTTTCTCCCTTATTTGTTTTAATTGATTATGATACATATGTAATTCCTCCTTTTTTGTATTGTCTAATTAACAATATATTAACACTAATCATTTTGACAAGTCAAGTTTTTTTTGTTAAATATGTTAATTTTTTACATTTTTCTTGTTTACTACTAGACAAATATAAAATTATTTTATATAATATTGTCATATTTTAAAAAATAAGGGAGTGCAAAACTATGATAGGTGATATGATTGCAAAAGTTAGAAAAGAAAAAGGAATGACAAAAACAGAACTTGCTAAATTAACAGATATTAATATTGGACATTTAACACATATCGAAAAAGGTGAAAGGAATCCTAGCCATAAAGCATTAAAAAATATATGTAGAGCCTTAGATATTCCTTATCAACAATTAATGTATACTTATGATAAGCAAGTTAGTGAAGAACAAGAAAGTTATGGTTTTATAAATCATATTTCTCATAATAAAATACTCGCAGTAAATACTTTACATGATTTTATAGATTGTCCTTCAAATATGCCAAGTGCATCTTTAGCAATTAAAGTAAATGATGATTCAATGGAACCAAATCTAAAAAAGGGAAGTTATGTTTTTATAGAGTTTAATTCACTTTTAGAAAATAAAGAAGTTGGTCTGTTTTTTATTAATGGTAAAATAATAGTTCGTAGATTTGTTATTCGTAGAGGAAAAATAATATTAAAACCGGACAATAAATCATTAGATGAAATGGAAATAAAAGATTCAGATAATTTTTATATAATTGGAAAAGTATTAAATTGTAAATAATAAGATAGTATTCAAAAAGGCATAAATAATATCAAAATTATGACAATAAATTATTATTTTATAAAAATATAAAATAATATTAAAAAATTTGTAAAAAATACTTGAATATTAATTTTTTTAATACTATAATATCGTTAGCTAAAGATAAATGTTTGTGAGGAGATAAAAATGGAATTAACTAAAAATATATTTTTTAATACAGATAAATTAATGCAAAATTCTAGAGTAAAAATTTCGTATACAGGCTCATTCTTTGAAGATGGTTCTGAAGAAGTATATATACATTATGGTTTTGGACCATTTTGGGATAATTTGTCTGAAGTAAAAATGGAAAGAACCGATATTGGTTTTCAGACAGAAGTTGATTTAATCGAAAGTGATACTTTTAATTTCTGTTTTAAAAATGAAAAAGATCAATGGGATAATAATAATTATCAAAATTATGTTTTTGATTTAGAAAGACCTAATTTAGATTTAGTTGTAAAAGATATTGATACTTCTTTAGATAGACCAAATAGATTGAGAAAATCTTATTTATGGAGTAAAAAAATTAGACTTGCAATATATAAAATTATAACTTATGTTCCAAAATTAATATCTGGAAATTACAAAAAGAAAATATATAATAATTAAAAAAGTGGTCATAAGACCACTTTTAATTTTACTTTATTATAATATTACATATCCTCCATTAGGTGAGATTATTTGCCCTGTTGTAAATTCATCTTCTATTAACCATTTTACACATCTATATATATCAATTGGTTTTCCAATTCTATTTAATGGAGTTTCATTTTTTATTTCTTCTTTTATTGCGTTATCTAAATTACTATTCATTTCTGTATCAATAACTCCGGGAGCTATTGAGTTTACTCTAATATTGGATAATCCAAGTTCTTTTGCTAGTGATTTAGTCATTCCGTCTATACCAGCTTTTGAAACTGAATATGCAACTTCACAAGATGCTCCAACTAGTCCCCATATAGATGAAATGTTTATAATACATCCATTTTTATTGTGAATCATATTTGGTAATGTTTCTTGTATGGTATAAAATACAGAATTTAGATTTGTTACTATCATATCATTCCAATCTTGGTCTGTAATATCATTAAACATTTGTAGTTTTGCAATTCCTGCATTATTTATTAATATATCTATATTTTTAAACTTATTAAGTGTAAACTTTACTAATTTTTTTACTTCTTCTCTTTTAGAAACATCTGCCTTATATATTTCTATATTTATCCCTTTTTCTTCTAAATCTTTTTTTATTTGTTTTGCTTTCTCAGCAGATTTATTATAGTTGAGCACTACATTATAGCCATCCTTTGCTAAACTTTCTGCTATACATTTTCCTATCCCTCTGGAACCACCAGTAACTAAAACTGTTTTCATATTTACACCTCTTTATCAATATAATATTTACTTCTACTTTTTCTACCATTATTTATATTAGCACCTTTATATGTACTTGTCAAAGAGTGACAATTTGGACATAATAAAATTAAATTAGCCTCAACATTATTTTTAAAATTTCCATCAATGTGTTCAACTTCTAATGGAATATTCCCTGTATATTGATTTATTTCTCCCCAACCACATTTTGCACATTTATTATTATACTTTTCAAATAAATATGTTTTTATGTGCATAGAAATCTGGTATTCGCCCCTTATACCTTTTTCTTTACCATCTTTCCATTTTTTTATATATGTTTTATATTCATATTGTTTTTGACATTTTATAGAGCAATATTTGTTTTTATTTGAAATTTCCATTCCACAATTCATGCATTTCATAATATCTCCTATATTGTAAAAATAATTGTCAATTTGACTGGCTGTTTGGTATTAAAAAAGATGACTTTGTCATCTTTTGGAGCCGCTAGTCAGACTTGAACTGACGACCTACTGATTCATACTACTACAATTTTCATTGCCACAAATGTGTTTGTAGTCTGGACTTTCTCTTTACCATGGTTTTTCAACTTTAGGTACACCGTATAAAGTCTCTACACTCGAAAATTTCTTTTCTAGCTCGGGATTGACATATTTTAAAACTTAGTTTTCCCCGAATTAGCGGTGTCCACTTTATATGTTTCCATATAAAGGTGCAAGATGATTCTGAATATATTATTCATCCTACAAGTCAGTTGCTCTACCAACTGAGCTACAGCGGCATATTTTATTATATTGGTGACCCGTACGGGAATCGAACCCATGTCTCCGCCGTGAAAGGGCGATGTCT
>CANQWF010000009.1 GCA_947627485.1 uncultured Clostridia bacterium | reverse complement strand
TCAAAATTTTGGCGGTAGAACAACGGGCGTGGGCTTTAAAATAAATTTAAATAGTCTGACACAAAAGAAAGCCCACTATTGTTCTATACAACAAGGTTTAAGCAATCCTACTATCTAATTATCATATCTTCTCTTCCAGCACCAGTTCCTATAAATTTAACTGGAATACCTATATATTCTTCAATTCTGTTTAAGTAAGCTTTTGCATTTTCAGGAAGCTCATCAAATGTTTTGCAATTACTAATATCACCAAAGTTTCCATCAAATTCCTCATAGACAGCAGTTGAATTATTTAAAAAATCTGTATTTGTTGAAAAATCTGTTGTCTCTTTTCCATTATGATTATAGGCAACACACAATTTAATTTTATCAAGTTTTCCAATTGTATCAACATGATTAATTGCAAGACCTGTTAATCCATTTAAACGAGCAACATATTTTAAAGCAACCAAATCTAGCCAACCACATCTTCTAGGTCTTTTTGTTGTTGTACCATATTCGTGACCTAATTCTCTTATTAAATCTCCTATTTCATTATCTTGTTCTGTTACATAAGGACCCGCACCTACTCTTGATGAGTAAGCTTTAAGAACACCATAAACTTCGCCGATATCTTTTGCACCAATTCCACTACCTGTACATATGCCACCAATTGATGGATTAGAAGAAGTTACAAAAGGATAACTTCCAAAATCAATATCAAGAAGGGATGCTTGAGCGCCTTCGCAAAGAATCTTTTTACCATTATCTAAAGCATTATGTATTAAAGTGATTGTATCTGTAATATACGGTTTTAAAATTTTTGCATATTCTTTATATTCATTAAGAGTCTTGTTTAAATCAATCTTTTCGTGACCATAAGCCTCGAAAACTTTATTTTTATTATTTATATTAATAGTCAAAAGTTCTTCAAATCTATCAGAAATTAAATCTTCTGCACGTATTCCACATCTTTCAAATTTATCACAATATGCAGGACCAATTCCTCTTGCAGTAGTTCCTATTTTATTTTTACCCCTATTTTCTTCTAACAGTCTATCCATTTCAATATGATATGGAAGAATAATATGAGCTTTATCACTTATATACAAATTATCTACAGACACACCATTAGATTTTAAATTTTCAATTTCTTCAATTAAAACTTTAGGATCAACAACAAGTCCATTACCAATAACAGCAATTGTTCCATTATTTAAAATTCCAGATGGAATTAAATGAAAAGCGTATTTTTTTCCATCTACTTTAATTGTATGTCCTGCATTATTTCCGCCAGAGCATCTAACTGCTACATCTGCTTTAGTTGCAAGGTAATCAATAATTTTACCTTTACCCTCATCACCGTAAAAAGTACCTAAAACAACATCAACTTTTGACATAGAACCACATCCTTTAAATAAAATATGTCCTTCTTTGTTAGAAGAACATATTTATTATCATATAAAAATCCTAAAAAGTCAAGATATAAAAAGTGTTTCATATTACAATTTAAAACAATTTGGGAACAAATTTTCCATAGAATATTCTGATATATTACTATTTTCAGTTAATACATATATCTTGAAATTATTATCAACAAATTCACTCATAAATTGTCTACAATAACCGCAAGGTATAGAATTATCTAATGAATTCAAATCACTGCCACCACAAATTACAATATATTCAAAGTTTTTTTCACCTTCAGAAATAGCTTTTGCAAAAGCAACTCGTTCGGCACATATTGATTGAATACCATAATTTTCAATATTGCATCCTGAATATATTTTCCCTGAACTTGCTTTTAATGCACAACCCACATAATATTTAGTATATGGAACATAAGCATTTTTTCTAACACTTTTTGCGATTTCAATTTCCTTAGATAAATCCATAAACATTTCCTCCTTCATCGGTATGAATTATATAGTATATGAGGAATTAAGTCAATAAACTAAACATAAAATTGATGAAATTTATAGAAAGAAAAATTATATTAAATAAATAGAGTAAAATTATATAAAATAATGAGGAGCATTGCTATATTTATATATTTGGCAACACTCCTAATTTGGCTTATTTGCTATCAGGCTTCTCATCGTTTGTAGGGCTTCCAGTACAAGTAGGACAAGGGGTACCATAAGGGCAATTATTCCGTTCTACACATACACCACAACAAACTGATTTTTCACAGTTTCTTGATTTTCCACATTTGTAATCGTTACAAGCCATTTTAATCCTCCTTTTAGAATTAATTTATTAAAATAAATAGTAAAGGAGAACTCCTTAACTATTTACTTTATACATAGTTAAGGAAAAATAATTAACTATAAAACTATTATATCATAATTTTCATAAAAAGTATAGTATAAATTTTTACTTATATTCACAATTTCTGTAAACCATTCATAAAATATAGCAAAAAGTTAATGGATTTAGAAAGGATGAATAAAAATGTCTAGTTACATAATAGAAGGAGGAAATAGATTAGAAGGAGTTGTTGATATATCAGGGTCTAAAAATGCTTCACTTCCAATAATAGCTGCAAGCATTTTGAATGGAGGAGTTAGTAAGTTATATAATGTGCCAAATATACATGACACACAAATAACTTTAAAAATATTAAAAATTTTAGGTTGCAAAGTAGATAAGAAAAATGGTAAAATAATAATAGACTCTAGTAAAATGAATAATCATGAAATTCCGGAAGACTTAATGAGACAAATGAGATCTTCTGTAGTTCTTGCAGGAGCAATACTTGCAAGATTTAAAAATGCAATATTTACATATCCAGGAGGATGTGATATTGGTTCAAGACCAATAGATTTGCATTTAAAATCTTTAAGGAAATTAGGAATTAATATAGACGAAACATCAGGATATATAAAATGCAGGTGTGATAAAATTGTTGGAGCAGAAATACATTTAGATTTTCCATCAGTTGGTGCAACAGAAAATATAATTTTAGCATCAGTTTTAGCTGAGCGGAGAAACCACTCTTACTAATGCAGCCATGGAGCCGGAAATAAAAGATTTACAAAAATTCTTAAATAAAATGGGCGCAAAAGTTGAAGGTGCGGGAACGAATGTTATAAAAATAACAGGAGTAGAAAAATTAAAAGATGTAAGTTATAATATAATGCCAGACAGGATAGAAGCGGGAACATTTCTTTGTGCGACAGCAGTAACTTCAGGTAAAGTACATTTAAACAATGTTATTCCAGAACATATAGGACCAATAATTAATAAATTAGAAGAATGTGGTTGCAAGTTTGAAATTAATAAAAATAGTGTAACAATCGATGCACCAAAAAAATTAAAAGGGGTAGATATAAAAACAATGCCATATCCTGGATTCCCAACAGATATGCAGTCTGTATTTACAGCGATGCTTTGCACAGCGAAGGGAACGTCGGTTGTTGTAGAAAATATATTTGAAAATAGATATAGGTATGCAAATGAATTAAAAAGACTAGGAGCAAAAATTAATATAGAAGGTAAAATTGCAATTGTAAAAGGAGTAAGAAAATTAAGTGGCGCAACAGTAGAATCAACAGATTTACGAGGAGGAGCAGCCCTAGTAATAGCAGGACTTATAGCAAAAGGCAAAACAAAAGTAAATAATATTGAATATATACTCAGAGGATACGAAAATTTAGATAAAAAATTAAATAAACTAGGAGCAAAGATTTGTATTTCTAATAATAAAGACCAATAATAAAAAATAATGAATAATTTTATAAGAAAAATTGCATAAAAGCAATTTTTCTGCATTCATTATTTATTAAAAATAAAGGAGAAACCTATGAAAAAATCTAAAGGACAAACTGTTGATTTATTATATACAAATAAAAAAGAAACAAATACAAAAGCAAAAAGCAGATCTAAAAGTAAAACTAATAATAAAAAAAACAAGAGTAAAAAAACACAAAATAATAACAATCAAAGGATTAATTTAGATAATGAAATTATAATAGGACTAACTCCTAAAATACCAGAGGCAAAAAATAAAAAAACTAATAAAAGAAAAGGTAGCAATAATAGTAAAAATCATAATAAAAAAGCACAAAAAAATATTAATAATACAAACAGGAATGCATCAAAAATAAAAAGTAAGAATACATATACAAAAAAGCAAAAAACAAAAAGAAAAATAAATACAAAAATTATAAAATGGATAACAATTATTATTTTATTATCAGCAATAATTTTATTATTTATGATGTCAAGTGTATTTAATATAAAAGAAATTATCGTTATAAATAATAGCAAAGTATCTTCAAAAGAAGTAATTGATTTATCACAATTAAAAACTGGAGTTAATATGTTTAAAACTACGAATGGTGTAATAAAAAGTAAAATTAAATCAAATGCATATATAGAAGACGTTAAAATAAAAAGAAACATTAATGGAACAATAACACTTGATATAAAAGAAAGAATACCTACATATATGATAAAAATAAACAAAGAATATGCATACATAAACAATCAAGGATATGTATTAGAAGTATCAAAAGACGCACTGAAATTACCAACAATAACCGGTTTTACAACTCCAGACGAGGAAATAAAAAATGGAAATAGATTAATAGACGAAGATTTAAACAAATTAAATGATATTAACAAAATCGTAGAGTCATCTAAAAATACTTCTTTAGCAGATATTATTACAAAGATAAATGTGTCAGATTCTATGAATTATAAAATAACAATATCAAGTGAAGGAAAAAGTATAAATCTTGGGGATATCTCTAATTTAAATATTAAATTACAAATGGCGGGACAGATAATTAGTAACGAAAAAGGAAAAAAAGGAGAAATATATTTTCAAGATAATTCAAAAAAAGCAATTTTTAGAGAAAAAGTTTCGAGGTGATAAAAATGACAAAGCAAAAAGTAGCACTAACTATACGGAATAGTTTGTATGCTATTAACAATGGCTATCTGTATACAAATAAATACAATAGATGCAGCAACTAAAACAGTAGGTACTACATTAAAAGATAATAGTGGATTAAGAGACGAGCTTTTAAGTGTACAAGGAAATTACGAGAATTTATATAAAGAACTAAATGAAAAAAAGCAAATATTAGAACAAACAAGAAAAATGGCTGCACAGAACAATGATAATGATACTAAAAATGATTCTTCAATAAAAGACAATCAAAAAATCTTAGGATTAACAGATGTTACAGGACAAGGTATTATAATAAAATTAGACGAAAACAGAGAAGTAGATAGTAATGAAGTAGTAAATATTAGTGGATATTTAGTACATGAAGAAGACTTATTATATATAGTAAATGAATTGTTCAATTCAGGAGCAGATGCTATATCAATAAATGGCCAAAGAATTGTAAGCAATACATCAATACTTTGTGATGGTAATATAGTAAGAATAAACGGAAAAATGGTTGGAGTACCAATTGAAATAAAAGCTATAGGCTATCCAGAAAGAATGGACCCTGCCTTGTCTAGACCAGGCGGATATTTACAACTGATGGCAGATGAAGGAGTTAAGGTAACTGTAGAAAGAAGCCAAAGTATAACTATACCAAAATATGAAGGAGTATATAGTTATGATTATTTATCAAGAGGTGATACATAGTTGAAAAAAGGAAAAGTAACAATAACAATAACTATTGGATTAGTATTTCTTATACTTACAGCAGTTATGTTTGTACAATTTAAAACAATTAATCAAACAGATATTACATCTTTAGAAAACATGAGAGAAGATGAGCTTCGTACAGAAATTAGTAGTTTTAAACAAAAGATAGAAGATTTGAATAAAGAAATTACAGATACAGATAGTAAAATTGCAGAGTATCAAAAAGCAATTGACTCAAATAAAGAAGCATCAGAACTTTTATCACAAGAGTTAGAACAACAAAATAATATACTTGGTAAAAATGATGTAAAGGGAAACGGAATAATTGTAACATTAACAGACACAAATGATCAAAAAATTACTCCAGAAGATTTAAGAGAATTATTAAATCAATTAAAAGAAGCTGGAGCAGAAGCAATATCAATAAATGGACAAAGAATAGTATATGATTCATATATAGTAGATATAAGTGGTACATTCATAAGTGTAAATGGAAAAAGAATAGTGTCTCCATACGAAGTAAAAGCAATAGGAAATTCAACATATTTAGAGAGTGGACTTTCTAAAAAACAATATGGATATATAGACACAAAACTAGAAGAAGGAAAAGATGTAAAATTAGTAAGGAAAGATAATATAACAATAGAAAAATACACAGGAGATTTAAACTTTGAATATGCAACATAAAACGAGGGACATACCTCAATCTATGAGGAATGCTTCGTATGCTGAGGTGTGTCCCTCAAACATTGTAAAGACACACCTTAAACCAATATCTAGGGAAATATTAGTTTCCTGGCAAATAAAGGAGGAAATAAAATGATAGCGATAGCAATTGTAATAGGCTGTATACTTGGTGCAATAATAGGTATAAATGTACCAACAATATCCTATACATATTCAGGATATTTAGCAATAGCAATAGTTGCAGCATTAGATTCAGTATTTGGAGGAATAACATCAGTTCTTAAAGGGAACTTTGATTTAAAAGTATTTATATCTGGATTTTTTGGAAATGCAATATTGTCAATTTTATTAACATGGCTTGGCGTTAAATTAAATGTAGATATATATTTAGCAGCAATAGTAGTATTTGTAGGAAGAATGTTTACCAACTTAGCAATTATACGTAGATACTACATTGATAAATGGAGTAAAAAGAAAGTAAAAGAGGATATAAAAAATGAGAATGAGAAGGAAACCATGGGTTAGAGCTGAACTCGCAGAAAGTGAATTTTTTATAGATTACCCAGTAGAAAATATAGGAAAATGGAATAAAGCATTTAAAAGAAAGAACCAGCCAATGCATTTAGAACTTGGATGTGGAAAAGGTAGTTTTATTGCAAAACTCGCTTGTCAAAATCCTAAGATTAATTATTTAGCAATAGATATAAAAAGTGAAGTTTTAGGCCTAGCAAAAAGGAACATAGAAAAAGAATATCTAAAAGCGAAAAGAGAAATAGATAATGTACTTTTAACAGCATATGAAATAGAAATAATTCAAAACATACTAAACGAAAAAGACAAAATAGATAGAATATATATTAACTTTTGCAACCCATGGCCAAAGCCAAGACATAACAAAAAAAGACTAACACATCCAAAACAATTAGAAAAATATAAGATATTTTTAAAAGATGGTGGAGAAGTATATTTTAAAACAGATGATGAAAATTTATTTAATGCAAGTATAAAATATTTTGAGCAAGAAGGATTTAAAATTATCTCCAAAACTTATGATTTACATACAAATCCAATATGGGAAAATAACATTGAAACGGAACACGAGAAAATGTTTGAAGAACAAGGAATAACAACAAAAGCATTAATTGCCATCAAGCCTGTTACTAGTTAGCCTGACTGGTAATTATAGATGCGTTTTTTTATTGAAATTCATTGAAAAAAATGTCGTTATATAATATAATAATAAAAGACGAGGGAAATACCTCAATCTATGAGGAATACCTTAAAACGAGGTAAATGCCTCAATCTATGAGAAATGCCTGTGACTGAGGCTTGTCCCTCAAACCTTGTGTAAGGAGAGATATAAATGGAAAAAAGTTTTAGCGAAAGTTACAAATCTGCAGGAGTAGATGTTACAGCAGGATACAAAGGAGTACAGCTTATGAAAAAAGCAGTACAAGAGACATATACAGATTCAGTTATATCGGATATAGGTGGATTTGGTGGGCTTTATGCACCAAAAATTAGTCAAATGGAAGAACCGATTTTAGTATCAGGAACAGACGGAGTAGGAACAAAACTAAAATTGGCTTTTTTAATGGACAAGCATGACACAATAGGAGAAGACTGTGTCGCAATGTGTGCAAACGATGTAATATGTACAGGAGCAAGCCCAATGTTCTTTTTAGACTATATGGCTTTAGGAAAGAACATACCAGAAAAAGTAGCTACAATAGTTGAAGGAGTTGCCAGAGGATGTAAAAAAGCAAACTGTAGCTTAATAGGTGGAGAAACAGCAGAAATGCCAGGATTTTACCCAGAAGATGAATATGATTTAGCAGGATTTTGTGTTGGAGTAGTAGATAAAAAGAAAATAATTGATAACAAAACAATAGAAATAGGAGACAAAGTAATAGGACTAAGTTCATCAGGAGTACATTCAAATGGATTTTCTCTAGTTAGAAAAGTATTTAATGTAAACAAAGAGACTTTAAATGAATATGTAGAAGAATTAGGAACTACAGTCGGAGAAGCCTTGCTTAAACCTACAAAAATATATGTAAAACCAATACTTAAACTATTAGATGAGGTAAAAGTAAAAGGAATATCCCATATAACAGGTGGAGGATTCTATGAAAACATGCCAAGAATGTTAAGAGAAGGAGTATCATTAAAAATAGATAAAAACTCTTACAAAGTACCAGAAATATTTAAACTAATACAATCTAGAGGTAACATTCCTGAAAGAGATATGTACAACACATTTAATATGGGAATTGGAATGGCTGTAATTGTACCAGCAAACGATGCAGAAAAAACAATAAACATATTAAAGGAAGCAGGAGAAGAAGCATACGAAATAGGAGAAGTTATAGAAGGAAATAAAGAAATAATAATGTAAATGAATAAAAAATTGTAGTTTGTAGAAATGTTTAATTGGTTCGTAGGAAAGGTTAATAATTATTTGTTTCTCAGCCTGCGCGATCCAGCTTTCGTTACATGAAACTGTTGTTGCTTTTAGCAACTTACAGTTTCAGTAACGGAATTCGCGTTGGAAACAAATAATTATAACCTTTCCTAAAGAATCTAAAAAACAAACAACAATTTATTTGCATTTTGTTGAATAAATAAAAACAAATCAAAAACGAAGTTTTTCATTTGTTTGCAAGGAGGAAGAAATATGGTAAAACGTATATATGTACAAAAAAAACCAGGATTTGATGTTGAAGCAAAAGGCCTATTAGAAGATTTAAAAGTAAATCTTTTAATGAGTAACCTAAAAGATATTATTATACTAAACAGATATGATGTTGAAGGAATAAATGAAAAAGTATTCGAAGACGCAAAAAACACTGTATTTTCTGAGCCACAAGTAGACATCTGCTTCGAAGAAGAATATCCTTTTGAAAAAGAAGACAAAGTATTTGGAGTGGAATTTTTGCCAGGTCAATTCGACCAAAGAGCAAATTCTCTGTCAGAATGTCTTCAAATATTAACAGAAAAAACAAAACCTATAGCAAAAAGTGCAAAAATATATATTTTAAAAGGAAATTTAAACAATGAAGATGTAAATAAAATAAAATCATATATTATTAACCCAGTAGACTCAAGAGAATGCACTTTAGAAAAGTTAGAAAGTCTAGATGAAAAGCAAAAAGAACCAGAAGATGTGAAAATAGTTTCTGGATTTATAAATATGACAGATGAAGACTCTAAAAAGTTCTATGAAAAATATGGATTTGCAATGGATTTAGAAGACTTAAAGTTTTGTCAAGAATATTTTAGAGATGTAGAAAAAAGAGATCCAACTATGACAGAAATGAAAATGATTGATACATATTGGTCAGACCATTGTAGACATACAACTTTCTTAAGCAAACTTGAAAAAGTAGAAATCAACTGGGATTTAGCAAAAAGTGTGTATAATGAGTATTTAAAATCAAGAGAATTTGTATATGATAACAAAAAAGCAAAAGATATTTGTCTAATGGATGTTGCAACAATTGCAGTAAAAGAACTTAAGAAAAAAGGAATGCTTAAAGATTTAGATGAATCAGAAGAAATAAATGCTTGTAGTATAAAAGCAGAAATATTAGTAGATGGAAAACCAGAAGAATATTTAATAATGTTCAAAAATGAAACACATAACCATCCTACAGAAATTGAGCCTTTCGGTGGTGCAGCAACATGCTTAGGAGGAGCAATACGTGATCCATTATCTGGAAGAGTATATGTATATCAAGCAATGCGTGTTACAGGATGTGGTGATCCAAGAGTAGCTGTAAAAGATACAATGCCAAATAAGTTGCCACAAAGAAAACTAACAAACGAAGCAGCACGTGGATACAGTTCATACGGAAATCAAATAGGACTTGCAACAGGTCAGGTAGTAGAAATATATCATCCAGGTTATGTAGCAAAAAGAATGGAAATTGGAGCATTAGTAGGTGCAGCACCAAAAGAAAATGTAGTAAGAAAAGTACCAGCGCCAGGAGATGTAGTGGTATTACTTGGAGGGAGAACAGGTAGAGATGGATGCGGAGGAGCAACAGGATCATCAAAAGCACACAACAGCTCGTCACTTGCAAGTTGTGGAGCAGAAGTACAAAAAGGAAATGCACCAGAAGAAAGAAAAATACAAAGACTATTTAGAAATCCAGAAGTAACAAAACTAATTAAAAGATGCAATGACTTTGGAGCAGGTGGTGTTTCTGTAGCAATTGGAGAACTTGCTGACGGATTAGAAATAAATTTAGATAAAGTTCCAAAAAAATATGAAGGATTAGATGGAACAGAACTTGCAATATCAGAATCACAAGAAAGAATGGCAGTTGTAATCGAAGAAAAAGATATAGATAAATTCCAAAAGCTTGCATCAAGCGAAAACATAGAATCAACAGTAGTAGCAAAAGTAACAAAAGAAGCAAGAATGAAAATGTACTGGAGAGGTAATCTAATAGTAGACTTATCAAGAGAATTTTTAAACACAAACGGAAGCACAAAAACAGCAAACGCAAAAATAGACAAACCAGAAGGTCTAGAAAACTATTTTTGTGGAAAAAGAGGATTTAGGGGACAGACCCCAAAATCCTCAAAAGTCTCAAACTGCATAAAAACAAACGGAGAAAACTGTAATAAAGTAGAATTATGGAAAAGTGTAGTATCAAACTTAAATTGTTGTTCACAAAAAGGTTTGGTGGAAAGATTTGACAGTACAATAGGTGCAGGAACAGTATTTATGCCATTTGGTGGAAAATATCAGCTTTCGCCAATAGAAGCAATGTGTGCAAAAATTCCAACAATACATGGATATACAAATTCAGGAACAGCAATGTCATTTGGATATGATCCATATCTTTCAGAAATAAGTCCATTCCATGGTGCAGTATTTGCAGTAATTGATTCACTTACAAAATATGTAGCAGTTGGAGGAGACTATAAAAAAGCATGGTTCACATTCCAAGAATATTTTGAAAAACTAAGAAACGAGCCTTCAAGATGGGGCAAGCCTTTATCAGCACTTTTAGGAGCATATTTAGTGCAAGAAAAATTAGGACTTGCATCAATTGGTGGAAAGGACTCTATGTCTGGTTCATATAATGAACTTGATGTACCACCAACACTTACATCGTTCTGTATAGGAGTAGTAGACACTAATAAGGTAGTATCAAATGAATTTAAAAAGATAGGCTCAAAAGTGTATATGCTTAAAACTAAATATACAGAAGATTTTATACCAGATTTTGAAGACCTAAAAGATAATTACGAAATAATACACAAATTAATAAAAGAAGGGAAAGCTGTATCAGTTGCTACAATAAGGCAATATGGAATAGCAGACACTTTGAGCAAAATGTGTTTTGGTAATAAAATAGGATTTGAATTTAAAACAGAAAAATGTCTATTTAAACCACGATATGGTTCTTTTATAATAGAAACATCAGAAGAATTAAACATAGATAAATTAGAATTTTTAGGAAATACAATTAAAGAAAAAGAAATAAGAATATCTGAAAATGAAATACTTGATTTAGAAGAGTTAATAAGAATATGGGAAGAACCATTAGAAAAAGTGTTCCCAACCAAAGCAAAAAGTAAATATGCAAAAACAGAAAATGTTATAAGTGATAAAAAACAAATTATATTTGCAAAATCAAAAATAGCAAAACCAAAAGTATTCATACCTGTATTTCCAGGAACAAACTGTGAATATGATTTAGAAAAAGCATTTATAGATGCAGGAGCAGATCCAAAAATATTAGTATTTAAAAACATAAAAGAAAATGATATCGAGGGTTCTATTGCTGAAATGGAAAAAGCTATAAACGAAGCACAAATAATAATGCTTCCAGGAGGATTTAGCGCAGGAGACGAACCAGACGGATCAGGTAAATTTATAGCAACAGTATTTAGAAATCCAAGATTAAGAGAAGCAATACATAAACACTTAAATGAGCAAGACGGATTAATGCTAGGAATATGTAATGGATTCCAAGCACTAATAAAGTTAGGATTAGTTCCATATGGTGAAATATTAGAAATGAATCAGAATATGCCTACACTAACATATAATGATATAGCAAGACACCAATCAAAACTTGTTACAACAAAAGTAGTATCAAAACTATCACCTTGGTTTAGTAAAATAAACTTAGGAGATGAATTTGTAATTCCAATATCACACGGAGAAGGTAAATTTGTAGCAAACGACGAAGTATTAAAAGAACTAATAGAAAATGGACAAATAGCAACACAATATGTAGATATGGAAGGAAATGCTACTTACGATATAAGCTATAATCCAAATGGATCGGTATATGCAATAGAAGGAATAACAAGTAAAGACGGAAGAATACTTGGAAAAATGGGACACTCAGAGAGATGTTACAGAGGAAACATATTAAACGTACCAGGAAATATGGACCAAAAACTATTCGAATCAGGAGTAGAGTATTATAAATAAAAATTCAAAATCAAAAGAGGATTTTGGGGTCTGTCCCCAAAATCCTCTTTTTGTTGAATAGGAAAAATCAAAGATTTTTCTATACAACAAAAATGCTATAATCGCTATCGCCTTTGAGATTTGCTCCTTATAGTCGCAAACTCAAATCGGCGAGAACAAAGGGCGACTACGTCGCTTTGTTCTTAAATTTTATTTAACAACTATATTATAAATCTTATTCTTTACATATATTTCTTTTATAATTGTTTTGCCTTCTAATAGATTTGCAACCTCAGAATGTACTTTTTCTTTTACAACAGATTCTTCGCTATCTAAAGCTATTTTTACAGTAGCTTTTACTTTCCCATTTAATTGAACAGGAATTTCTATTTCTGAATCTATTGTTTTTGACTCATCATATTTTGGCCAAGCAGATTCGCAAATTGGTTTAAATCCTAAAGATTCATTTAATTCTTCGGTAATATGTGGAGCAATAGGATTTAGCAAAGTTAGTAATAAATGATATTCATCTTTTGTAATACTCTTTTCATCATCAAAATTATTCGCCAAAATCATTAGGCTTGACACAGCTGTATTATAAGCCATTGTACTTAAATCATTTTCTACTTTTTTAATAGTTTTGTGTATAATAGGCTCTAATTTTTTAGAATATCCTTCTCCAGCACCAACCTTATCTTTTAAACGAATAACTTTATCTATAAAACGCTTGCAACCTCTTAAAGAATCTGTACTCCAAGGAGCATCTTGAGTGTAATCACCCATAAACATTTCATAAATTCTTAATGTATCTGCACCAAATTCTTTTACTATATCATCAGGATTAATTACATTTCCTTTAGATTTACTCATCTTTTCATTATTAGATCCCAAAACCATACCGTGACTAACACGAGTCCAAATCATTTCTTTTTTAGGAACTAAACCAATGTTATATAAGAACTGAACCCAAAATCTAGCATATAATAAGTGCCTTGCAGTATGTTCCATTCCTCCATTATACCAATCTACTCTATTCCAATATTTCATGGCATCCATTGAAGCGAATTCTTTATCATTATGAGCATCCATAAATCTTAAGAAATACCAGCTAGAACCAGCCCAGTTAGGCATAGTATCTGTTTCTCTTTTTGCAGGTCCTTTGCAATGTGGACAAGTGGTGTTGACCCAATCCGTAATGTTTGCAAGTGGACTTTCTCCATCTTCTGTAGGCTCATATTCAGCCACATCAGGAAGAAGTAATGGTAAATCCTTCTCATCCATTGGTTGCCACCCACATTTTTCACAATAAATCATAGGAATTGGCTCACCCCAAAATCTTTGGCGTGAGAATATCCAGTCTCTCATTTTATAATTATTTACACGTCTTGCAATTCCTTTGCTAACTAATTTTTCAGTAATTGCATCTTTTGCTTCTTCTACTGTAAGACCAGTAAATTCTCCAGAATTTATAAGCCTGCATCCTTTACCCAAATAGTCATGTTTTTCAAAAGCACTTGTACTTGTATCTCTACCATCTATAACTTGAATCATTTCTAGGTTATGCTCTACAGCATATTCAAAATCTCTTTGGTCGTGACTAGGTACAGCCATAACAGCACCAGTTCCATAATCACCTAAAACAAAATCACCTAAAAAGATAGGAACTTCCATGCCATTAACAGGATTAATAGCCATAACACCTTCTACCTTGCAACCAGTTTTTCCTTTATTTAATTCTGTTCTATCCATACTTGATTTTTTAGCAGTTTCGTTAATATAATTATTAACTTCTTCTTTATTTTTAACTCTAGGCATTAATTCTTTTATAAGTTTTCCATCTGGTGCAATAACAAAAAATGTAATACCATAAATTGTTTCAATACAAGTTGTAAAGATTGAGAATTTACCTCCACCAACTATTTCTACATCTAATTCAACTCCAGTAGATTTACCAATCCAATTAATTTGCCCAAGTTTTACTCTCTCTGCAAAATTAGTATCATCAAGTCCTTTCAATAAATCTTCTGAATAATCACTCATTCTAAGCATCCATTGAGATTTTTCCTTTTGAACAACTTCAGTACCACATCTTTCACAAACTCCACCTGCAGCATCCTCATTAGATAAAACAGATTTACAAGTAGGGCACCAATTAACAGGGATAGTATCTTTATATGCCATACCATGTTTATAGAATTGTAAAAACTGCCATTGTGTCCATTTATAATATTCTGGATCTGTTGTAGAAAATTCACGAGACCAATCAAAAGAAAAACCTAAATCCTTCATTTGTCCTTTAAAAGTATGAATATTTTCTTTTACAGCATCCTTTGGGTGAATATGATTTTTAATAGCATATTGTTCTGCAGGAGCTCCAAAAGCATCCCATCCCATTGGATATAAAACATTATATCCTTGCATTCTCTTCATTCTAGCAAGAGCATCTTGCGCGGTATAGCTTCTTACATGTCCAACATGTAGTCCTGCACCTGAAGGATAAGGAAACTCTACTAATATATAATATGGTTCCTTCTTATCACCTGTAACTGCTTTAAAAGTTTGTTTTTCATCCCAATAATTTTGCCATTTTTTTTCAATTTCTTTATGATTATATTCCATAATAACCTCCATAAATTATATTAAATCAAATTTTTCCACAAATATTTTTAATGTATTAATATGTTCATTTTTGATTCTCAGGTAAATTTCTTCTGCCATATTTTCTTTATAAGTATGAGAAATCAGATTTCTATCTCTTAGCATATCCATATATAGCTGTCCATCTTTGAGAATCCCATGTTGAAATGCTACTTTAATAACACTACTTGGTCCATGTTCTTCCAGTACATATGTACTTTCTAGATATCTTTGCAAGAATTTCCACCACAGTTCAAATGTGAATTCAAAAGCATGTAGAATACCAGCTCTTGCAATTTCAGAAGAGTCATCTTCATTTATAAATTGTTCTAATTTTAGGTAAGCATTTTTAAATACTTCGTAAGATTGATTTAAACTATTTGGCATAAATTTCAACCCCTTCATTTACAATATTTTCTTTTAGTTTATCATTATCTTTTAGAGAATTAAAATTAATTAAATCAATTTTATATATTATATATAAATCTTCTAAATCATAATAAATTTTAGTATTTAAGGAATGAGTTAAATCATTACCATAAAGAACTATATCAATATCAGAAGTTTCTTTATAATCTCCTCTGGCACGAGAACCAAAAATACAAGCCCTATCTATTTCCGGATATTTGCAAAAAACATTTTTGATGTTATTAATTACATTCTCATTTAAACCAAAATCATTCAAATTTAAGCTACCCCCAGTAAATATTTATAAAATTATACAACAAAAATTAAAATAAATAAAGCAAAAACTATTATTTTTTATAAATATTTGATATAATAACCACAATGTATGTACAAATTCTTGTTTCTATAGGAGGTAGGTTATGAAAATAGGATTAGCTCTATCGGGTGGAGGAGTTAGAGGAGCAGCACATATAGGTGTAATTAAAGCACTACAAGAAAATGGTATAAATATAGATGCAATTAGCGGAACATCTGCGGGAAGTATGGTTGTAGCTCTGTATGGGATGGGCTATACAACAGATGAAATGTTTAAATTATTTAACTATTTTTCAAAATCAGTCATGGCTATATCTCCGAAAGACATATGGAGTGGTATGAAAGAAGTAAGGGGAGTAAAATTAGGAGGCATTACATCAAGCCGTAATATAGAACTTGCAATAAAAGAAGCTGGAAAACTAAAAAACATAAAAAACATAAATGATATAAAAATTCCAATTGTTATTCCCACAACAGATTTAATTTCTGATAGCGAAATAATTTTTACTAACAATAATAATCTACAAGGAGAGAAGTATATACATGACATTGATATAGCAAAAGCAGTAAGAGCTAGTTCTACATTCCCAGGAATGTATGCTCCATTTGAATATGGCAAATACCAATTTGTAGATGGTGGGATATTCAACAATATTCCAACAAAAGAAACAAAACAGTTAGGAGTAGATAAAGTAATATCAGTAAAATTCAAATTTAAAACTACTAGAAAACAAAATACTATATATAATATAGCTATGCAATCATTAGACTTAATGACCGAAAATTTAATTAGAGAATCTGTAAGAATTAGTGACTATGTAATAGAAATAGACTTAAAAGATGTAAAACCATTTAACATTAAAAAATTAGAATTTTGCTATAAAGAGGGCTATATACAAGCTTTAGATCATATAAAAAACATAAAAAAACTATTAAAATAAAAATTGTTGTTTGTGTTAGGGGAATTCTAGGGACTGTCCCTACAAAATCACCAAATTTGGGGATTTTTGGGACTGTCCTGAATTCTCCAAACATAAAACAAACTCCAATTTATCTTTTCTTCTAAAAAGTTTTTTCAAATTATTTCCAAAAAATAATAAAAAAGTTTTAAAACTACTTGAAAAAGTTTACATAACCGTTTATAATAATATATATAGATATAATATTGTCAAAAATACGACTAAAATTAAAAATGTCATGAAAATGTAATGTTTGCAAAATAAAATGTTGTATTGAGTGTTTCCGTATATATGTTTTTAAAACAAGTAACATTTATACAAAAAAACATGTATTGACAATAAACGATAAAAATGTAAGAATAATGCTATATAAATATATATATAGCCATAAAACTAAATTTTATTTGGGAGGACATGAAATGTTTAATCTAAAAAAATTAAATACTGAAAAAATGAGTGTAAAGATATTAGCAACATTGCTAATATTATCTTTGACGTTTGCGAACTTTGCATTACTACGGTTCATACATATCAAAATCAATAGCTGTAGAAATTAATTTAGCAAATCAAGGAGACGAAACAAATAGCGAAAATGTTAAATTCAATATTTACCTTGATGAAAACGACAGAAAGATAAAAGAGAAAACAGCAGACATTAATTCAAAAGATATGAGACTATACATATCAGCAAGTGTACAAAACGGTGGATATTTGAATAATGCACAAGTAGAACTAGTAGATACAAACTTTAAATTTAAAAATAGTCCAGAGACAACAAAGTTTAAATTAGATACGATACAGTCAGAAAAAGGAATAACAACAGCATTACCAATAGTAGCAAAAAATGATGAATCGTATAATTTAGACTTATTAAGCATGCCAAGTCAAATAAAACTAACAGGAGAATATGTAGATAAAAATGGAAACGTAACAGATATTAATGTTACAAAAGCAGTAAAAATAACATGGACAGCAGATGAATTAAAAGAAGAAAACATTTCATTAAGTCAAGAAGTAATAACAAATAAAATTTATAACATAGATGGAGCAAATAAA
The DNA here is from genome assembly GCA_947627485.1 of uncultured Clostridia bacterium. Lineage (GTDB taxonomy): Bacteria > Bacillota > Clostridia > TANB77 > CAG-508 > CAG-452. The sequence goes on along the minus strand of CANQWF010000009.1, from coordinate 11,183 downwards.
AGAGTAATTCAAGTATTAGTAAAATCAAATATAAAAGAAAATTTAGCACCAGTAAAATCTAGTACAATAGAAATCTCAAATCCACAAATAGGTGCAAATCCAGAAAAAGTTAAAGTAGCTAGTTACTCAAGTAAAGCTACTAACGGAAAAGCAAGCATAGAATTTGCAGATGAGCAAAATAGCTCTTGGGAATATAAAGAAGAAGAACAAAAAACATTCATAAAACTATTTAATAATCCAAACGACGAAAATAAAGTTACATGGACAAAAAATAGTGAAGATGAATTTGTAGTTACATATATATATGATGAAAGTGCAAATGTACTTCCATTTGTTTCTGATGTAAAATACTCAGTAGAAGTATATGGAAGAACAACAGATTCAATAGAAAAAACAAATACATTAAAACTAGAAGAACTAGAAGAAATTGGAGATATTATAAAATTAGAAAATAAATTCAGTAACAATATTTATAAAGGAAAAATGTATATAGGAGAAGATACAAATTATAATGTACAAACAAAAATATATGTACCATATAGCGATGTAGCAAATAATATAGTAGTTCAAGATCAAGGAGACGAAATAGCAGAAGATATATCTACATATTATAAAGAAACAAAAATTAATAAAGCAGAAGCAAAAAAAGTATTAGGAGAAGAAGGAACAATTACAATTTATAATGCACAAGATAAAACTACTCCAATACAACAAATAAACTTATCAGAAGAAACAGATGAAGATTACTATACAATTTCTTATGATAATATAGAAAAAATATCAATAGAAATGAGCAAAGCTGTAGCAGAAGGAACAATAGATATAACAAGTAAAAAAGCAATAAAAGTATCTAATAAAGATATGGTTACAGAAGAATTAAAAACACTAAAATCAAATACTAAATTAACAGTAAAAGATTCAAATAACAATGCATTAGTAAACGCAAATGTTGAAAGTACAGCAAAACTTATAGAACCAAAAACAACTGTTAATATGTCACAAGACAAAACAACAATATCAGCACTAAGTCAAAATGATGTTAGAATAACAACAGAGTTAATAGCAAAAGACGAAAGTAATAAACTATTTGTAAATCCAACATTAAATATAGAAATGCCTGCAGAAATAAAAGAAGCATCAATAGAAAATATAACACCAGTAATAGGAAGTGATGACTTAACAATTAAGTCTTCTAATGTTACAACAAACGAAGCAGGGCACAAAGTGATTGTAATTAGTATGCAAGGAGAACAAAAATCATATTCTGCAAATGCAGCAAGCATAGTAATAGATGCAAAATTAAAAACAGATGCATTTATGGCAGACAAAAATGTAAGTATAAAACTTACATCTATTAATGGTGAAGAAACTGTAGAACAGAATAAAGAAATAAAAATAGTTTCAAAATCAGGATTAGTAACAAAATCTACAGTTAAAGTAGGAAAAGATGTAGTAAAAAAAATCAATCAAAACAAAGTAAATATAAACGCAAACAAAGATCAAGAGATAGAAATAACTACAGAAATGATAAACAACTATAACGATGCATTAGAAAATGGAACAATAGTAGGAAGCGTGCCAGAAAAAGCAAAATTAACATCAGAAGTAAAAACAAATATAAAAGATGCAAAAATATATTATTCAGAAGAAGCAAACGCTAATGCAAATTCAGAAAGCTGGACGGAAACAGTATCAAGTCTAGATAATGTAAAGGCATTTAAAATAGTACCAACAAGCAATATAGAACAATCTATAGCAATATCTGTAAACTATAAATATAAATTAGAAGATACAACATCTGCAGAAAGTACAATAAAAGTTACAGATGGAAAATCTATAGATGAAACATTAACATATATAGCAAATAAAGAAAATACGGATTCAATAGGAAGTGAATTAGTAGATACAGACCAATTATCTATGGAAGTTTTAACAACAGCAGGAGGACAAGAAGTTTCAAACAATGCAGAAATAAATAATGGTCAAGTGTTAAAATATACTATTAAAATAACAAACACATCAACTGAAGACTTAAGCAATGTAAAAGTAAAAGCAACAATAAAAAATGGTGTATTCTACGGTTTAGTAGAAGACGGAGGATCATACTACGATGCTGAAACAGGCGGTATGCTTCCAGGACATAGATATAATGAAATAAAAGATACTGATAGCAAAGAATTTATTCTAGAAAAATTAGAAGCAGGAAAAACAAGTAATTTAGAATATCAAGTAGTAGCATATATGGGAAAAGGAGAAGACGCAAACCAATTTAAAAATGATATTTCAGTAACAGCAGATAATATGTCAGAAACAAAATTAAATAATGCATTAAAAATTAAAGAAGGAAGTATTGCATTAAAATTACATTACAATTCAAATGAAGAACCTGTTTTATATAGTAATGGGGATATGAAAGGTTTCCAAATTGAAGTAACAAATTTAAAAGATACAGAATTAAGTAATGTAAATGTAAAATTACCTCTACCTAGTGAGTTAAGTTGTAATTTTGATGATCAAATGTATTGGGACGACGACGTAGCAAGTATAGATACTAATAATAATGAAGTTTTAATTAATGTTTATAAACTTGGAGCAAATGAGACTAAAGAACTTAATATTTATCTAAAAACAAACTCAATTCCAATAGACAAAACTCAAGAAGAATTAAAATTAGTTGCTTCTTCTACTATTGATGGAACTACTTATTTATCAAATGAATATGTAAGAACTATATATCAATCAGAAACAGGTTTAAAAGTAGAATTTACATCTAATATGTTAGATAAAGCCATTCATATAGGTGATGAAATTACTTATACATTAAAATTAGTAAATGATGGTTCAATAGATGCAAATGTGATTTATATATTTGACGAAATTCCAGAAAACTTAAATGTAAAATCTATTACTTCTTCAACAAAATCTGGAAAAAATACGGAATATAAATTAAATAATGATGAAGATATAGAAATTGAAGGTTTAGAGTTAAAAGCTGGAGATAGTTTAACACTTAAGATAGTTGGTGTATTAGATTATGCAATAGAAAATGTAGACGAATTAACTAATACAATTATTGTATCAGATCCAAGTATAGAACCTGTAGAAAAGACTTTAGTAAACAAAATCGAAAATACTTCGGTGAACCCAAATGATCCAACTAATCCAGACAACCCAACTAACCCAGATAATCCAGATAATCCAACAAATCCAGACAACCCAAATAATCCTAATGATAATAAATCAGATTTACAATCAATTTCTGGTTTAGCATGGCTTGATACCAATAAAGATGGAATAAAAGATAAAGACGAAAAAATTCTTCAAGCAGTAGAAGTTATATTATTAGATAAAGAAGGAAAACAAGTTGCAGAAACTACAACATCACTTACAGGAACATATAAATTTAGTGAACTAGAACAAGGAGAATATACTGTAGCATTTGTTTACGATACATCTAAATATACAGTAACAAAATACCAAGCAAAAGAAGGAACAGAAACAACAAATTCAGATGCAATATCAAAAGAAATAGAAATAAATGGAGAAAAAACAACTGCTGGTGTAACAGATATAATAAAAATAGATGGACAAACTGTAAATAGTAATATAGATATAGGATTAATAGAAAATGCAACATTTGATTTAAGATTAGACAAATATATAAGCAAAGTAGTATTAACAAATAGCAGTGGTACAACTACATACGAATACGAAGATACAAACTTTACAAAAGTAGAAGTATCAGCTAAAAAAATTGCAGGAACTGTATTGTTAGTAGAATACGAACTACAAATAACAAACGAAGGAGATGTAGATGCATATGTAGAAGATTTAGTAGACTACTTACCAGATGGACTTGTATTTACATCAGAATCGAATAAAGAATGGTACTTAGATGGAAATGGAGTATTACACAATAAAACATTGTCAGAACAAGTAATAAAAGCAGGGGAAACAAAGAGTGTAGAACTAGTATTAACAAAAACATTAAAATCAGATAGTACTGGAACAATAGAAAACATTGGTGAAATTGGTGCAAGTAGTAATCTGCAAGGAATAACAGAATTAGATTCTGTAGCAGGAAACAAACAAGCAAATGAAGACGATTTAAGTACAGCAAACTTAATTGTATCAATAGCAACAGGTTCACCGATAATGTATATAGGAATAGTAATAGGAACTATGTTAGTTCTGGGACTAGGAATATATATAATAAACGAAAAAGTATTGAAAGGATATAAGGAGGTGTAAAGAAAAATGGATATACAAAATATAAAAAATACAAAATTAAAAAAATACATATTAATTATATCATTGATGTTTATAATTTTGTTGCTATTGCCTTGCTTTATATCATCCATAACATCTACTGTATATGGGTTTAAATCGATTAAAGGTTATAATTGGAATAATCCTGGTGGTTGTGGTAGACTATATTCATATTTATGTGATAATTGGACAAACGATAATTATCGAAATGGTAAATTAAATAATAATAGAGAGTTATTTCAAAATTTAAAAGACCAAGAATTTTTCAAGAAAACTTGTGTTGGGGATTCAGGTGGAGAATCTGGGTTTCATAGAGCAGCTTGTAGTAAGGACTTAGGTTCGTTCGATTACCCTGATCGTATGTGTACTATAGTGTGTGCACATGCTGCTATGACTTCGGTTGAGGCATCTTCTCAGGCTAGGGTTAATCAAGTTATTATATATGATTCTAGCGAAAATAAATACTTTTTTAAAAAAGTTAACAAAGATGGTGAATGGGAAACTGATAACCCAGATGAAGTCACTGGTTTTGTCAATTTAAAAAAGTTTCTTGCCGTTGGTTACGCTGCGCAAGATGATTTCGAAACTATGGAGCACTATGCTGAATATTTAACTCAATCTGAAGATTGGAGGCCTGTTGATTTAGATTTTTGGAATTCTAGTGCAGATAAACATTATGCGGGATACGATTCAACGCTTCAGTATGATTCATATCACGGAAAAGGCAATACTATTGATAAATATGATTATAAGGGTATATTTGTATTATATAGCTGTGGTGCTAGCGGTGGGCAAGGTAGAATGGCTTTCAGAGTTGTTAGAAAGAAAAAGAATGATAACAAAGTAGTTTCAGTTTGTTTGAAAAAAATTGATGCATCAACTAATGGAAAATTAAATGGTGCACAAATAAAAGTTAGTAGCGGAGATAGAATTAAAAGAATAGAAGTTGATGGCGTTAATTACGGAAAAAATGCTAGTATTACCATAGGAACCAAGTGGATTGACGTTTATCCAGAAGATGGAAAAGATTGGTTTTATTTAAATATTGCAGAAAGCGTTGCTCCTACTGGTTACAATGCAATTAGTGGAAACCTTAAAATAAAAGTTTCTTTCAATAATGACGGTGATGTGACTAACTTAGAGTATCAAAGTGAATCTTCACCTAATTGGAATGATAATTATAATTTAGATGCTGGTAATGCTACTATAACTCTGAAAAATACTAGAGTAGCTACAGAATATAAGACTAATTTATACTTAAGAAAAACTGGTGTTAATAATGAACCATTAATTGATGCTGAATTTGACGTTTGGATAAAAAATTTGAGTATGTCTAGCTATAAGACTATTGTCCTTGGTAATACTACATTAGTGGACTCTGGCTATGGTAGTGACACTAGTAGCGAGGGATTTTCATGGGATTATCTAATAAACGATAATATTTGTAATTTACATGTTTGGAATATAAAAACAAAATGTACCGATCATAATACTAATGTAAATGCTATCTTATTCCAAAACTTGATTTATGCTGGTGACAATATTACCGTAGAAGTTAGAGAAACTTATGCTCCTAGTGAGGCCTATAAATATGATTACTATAAAATTAATGATGGAAACCCATTAGTTTATAACTTCCCTAAATCTATGCTTGGTGGGGACACTATTATTAAGAGTTATTCTACTCGTGATGTTTATGGTAATGGAGATTCAGCACATTATAATGCTGCGATAGGTTGTGCAGTTATTGATATTCATAATGAACCTATTTACTATGCGGACTTTAAATTGAATAAGACTGGCTTCGATTCAAACGCTAAACTCCCTGCTTATGTCGATATTACATTTACCAATGTTCGTATTGATTATAATTTTATTCCTGAATTTATGAACCCTAGATATTCAACTACTGATCGTATTGAAATTAGGGGTGGCACACCAGATGCTTATAAAGGTGGTACGTATCCTTATGAAGATTGTTCAATAAGTAGTGATGGAAATAGTTTTACTATTTATGGAATTCCGTTGGAATGTGTAAGTAATTTTGAAGAATATGGTATTTATATATTCAATGTTGCATTTAGAAGTCAATACTTGCCTATTACTGTTACAATAAAAGAAACCAGTGAACCTTCTGGCAATGGAAATTATCATTATCAAAAAGCTAATGATGGTAAAGAGATGAGTTTTGAAGTTTATGCATCTGACAAAAAATCGAATAATCCTAAATCTTTTGTAACAAGTTTTAAACAGGATAAATACGGAAATGAGTTTTCTGCTTGGTACGACCCTGATTTCCGGCTTGACTAATGTTGAAATTTATAACAATCCACTAATAAATTTAAGTGGTTGGGTTTGGGAAGATGGACAAACTGGAGACAAAGATGCAAAAGCTCCAGATGGAGAGCGTGACTATTCAACTGAAAAAGGTATAAAAGGTGTGTGGGTTGAGTTATTAGATAGTAGTAATAATCGTGTTGCAAGTGCTTGGACGACATCTGACATGGGCGAAAAACCATTTTACATTTACAATTATATATTTAAAGATGTACCTATATTAAAAAATAGAACTAAGCGAGAGTCATACCGTGTTAGATTTACATATGATGGTATTACATATATTGAAACAATATCAAATAAAGTCTCAAGTGGCGATGATTCGATAAAAGGTTCCCTTGGTGTAAATAAATACTCTGATGCTTCTGAGTATAATATAACTACTGGTGCTGATAAATATGGTCATACATTCAAAGTTTGGAGTGATAATACATTAAGAGAGAATTTCAATAGTGCAAGGAAAACTGTTTTCAATCATGCGGAATGTGGTCAGGTTTATTCTTGTGGTTTGAAACTACATGGTAGAATTGGAGCATTGAATGACAACAAATACGTATTTGGATATATAGACAAGACACAAAGTAATGAAAAGCAAGTTAAGACGCAAAAATACAATATTCCAGTCGATGGTATGAGTTTAGAAAATGGTCGAGTAGGTGTGGGGGACGACTTTACCATGAGTGCAACTACAGCTAACACATATAACACAACAACTACTGGTATTGATTGTGGACTTGTTAAAAAAGAACTTGATTTAGCAATTTCAACAGATGTAGAATGTGCAGATGTTTCAATTAATGGTAAAAATACACATTATACATACGCTGAAGTTAAAGATGGCAAATTAGATAATTTAAAAAATAGTAATACTTACAAAGCTACAAATATTGAATACACATTGTATTTAAGTCAATCTGATTATTATTTTAGAATATCTGATTATGATTATAAAATTGATAATAGCTTATACGAAAGCGATACAGAGTACAAAGAAAACAATAAAAATAAAGAATTACAAGTATATTTAACATATAATATTGATTTAATCAATCAGAGCACTACTCCTGCTGAAGTAGATAGTTTTGAGTATTATTATGATAGTAAATTAGATTTAGTAAATATAGATGGTCACTTGTTAGACCAAGAGGGAAGAGGAACAGATGGTCCTTATAAGTTCCAAGTTTATGATAATGATAAAGTAAAAAATAAGATTGTATTTACAAGACTTGACAATTCTAATGCTTACCTTGAAGGAGCTAATACTACAAAAACTTTACAAATTCAGTTTAAAGTTAATTTAAAGAATATAGTTGGAAACACTATTAAGAATTATGCACAAATATTATCATACGAAAGTAAAATAGGTGGCTACATAGATTGCGATTCTGCACCAGGTAACAAAACTTTAGATCAATTAAAAAATGATAAATTATTAGAAGATGATGAAAGTAGAGCACCAGGACTAACTATTGCGCTTGCAGATGAACCAAGAGTAATTGAAGGAACTGTATTTGAAGATAATAATAATGATGGTAAGCTTGATAGTGGTAGTGATACTAAAGTAGATAATGTAATAGTACAACTTATAGAAATTGTAGATGTAAATAATAAAAAATATGAACATATTTGGCAAGAAACAAGAAGTGGAAACAACTTAGTTAAAGGAGTTACTCATAATGGTAGTACAACAGTTGTACAAAGTTATAGAAATGATGTAGCTTCAGGTACAGGACAATATAAATTTACAGGATTTATTCCAGCAAATTATATTATAAGATTTATCTATGGTGATGGAACAACATATGATATGGTACCTAATGTAAAAACATATAATGGACAAGATTATCAATCAACAAATGATGAACATTATACAGAGCAATTTTATAATACCGCAGGATATAAAGCTAACGCTTCAGTTGCAAGGGATAATGCAGCAAGAAGATTAGAAGTTATGGCATATTCAACAACTATTGATGAAATGAAAGATACAATATTAGATCTTTATGCAAGAAATGTAGAGGAAAAAGACTTAACAGAAGAACAAAAACAAATAATGTTAGATTACTATAATAATGTTATAGTAGCTAAAGAGGATACAGGTGGATTCGTTAACTTAAGTTCTAGTACATGGAACGGTTTTGGAGGATCTAAGTTATCTTCTTATAACGGATATTTGTATACGTTCTTGATGAGATATGTATCATGTAAAACTTGGATGGCTGCTGAATCTTCTGTGATAAATATTTCAGTAGATAGATCTAATTCTACAACATCTTCAAATGATACTACAGGAAATATAACTTCTACGACTAAACAGAATTCAACTTCAGTTACATATACTTACAATAATAATAATGCAATTGGTGAATTATCAGATATGAACTTTGGATTAAAGCTTAGACCACAACCAACTATCACATTAGAGAAACATATAACAAAATTAACAATAACTCCAAATGGAAATGCTGTACAACCAGTGGTTGATGCTAATGTTAATATCAATAGTTATGTTGATGATAGTAAACAGCTTGATGTTAAAGGTGTAACAGATGGTCTTGCAACAACAAAATCAAGAAGAGATAATAGAGGTTTCTGGGAAGTATCAACAGATGTAGAAGAATTAATGCAAGGAGCTGGACTAGAGATAGAATATACTTATTTAATCAAAAATGATTACAACCAACAATTAGCAAATGATTTAGTAAATAAGTATAAAGAAGATCCAGAAGGATATAGCGATTACTTGATAAAATATGCAAATAGTGCTAAGACATATCAAAAAGGATATCCAGGTTGTTATGGAACTGTTATAGGTCATGGATATTACAGTAATAGTACAGTTAATTCTACAAATGCTCCATTAAGAATTGAAGCTGGTGGTATAGAAGAAGCTATTAACAACGATTTGGAATTTGATGATGGAAATACAAACTTTGTAAAGGTAAATGATAAAGGCCCAGATAATAGAACTGTTTTCAACACAAACGGAGTAGGAGAAACAGAAAAAATAAACACAGTAGTTAGAAACAGTACAGCAAGTGATGTATTACCAAACAACGATAAAGTAATTAATAAAAACTATACTACAAAAACAATAACACTAAAAACCACACTATCATCTTCAACAGATGGAGAAGTAGGAAAGAATATACCAAGTTATATTGCAGAAATAATAAAATACTCAAATGCAGCAGGAAGACGAGCTAAAGATGTTAGATTAGCAAACTTAAATTATGTACACAGCGATGATACAGACATGACATTAGACAACAGTTATACATATAATCAAGGTGCAACACTATATGAATTACAAGACCAAACTCAAATACCACAAGGATCAACAAATGTAACAAAAGTAAACGAAAATGACGAATTCTGGGGTGAATCAATAATCATAACAAAACCAACAGGAGAAGATAAACTAACCCCAGCACAAATAGCAGCAATAGCAGTAAGTGGAGTAGCGGTGTTAGGAGTAGGAATTGTATTAATAAAGAAATTCATCTTGAAATAAACTAAAAAACAAAAGGGGACTTAATTGACCCCTTTTGTTTTTGAATAGGAAAAATCACAGATTTTCCCTATTCAAGAAAGCTTCGCAAGAATTCCACACAAAATTTTTTCAAAATTTTGGCGGTAGAACAACGGGCGTGGGCTTTAAAATAAATTTAAATAGTCTGACATAAAAGAAGGCCCACTGTTGTTCTTATAGAAAAATCAGATTTTATTTTTATAAAAAGAGATAAAAGTAACATAATAAGTCAAACATTTTGGAAAATATTTCCAAAATGTTTGACTTATTATGTAAAATGTAGTATAATTTAATTATATAAGTTTTTTACTTATAATTAAATTAAAATGGAGGTACGACTAAATGATTAAAGGACAACGGATAAAAGATAGGGGGAAGAATGTTAATGCTCGCAAAACTAAAATTTTAAAAGAAATAAAGGACTTTCTTGATGAATTAGAAATGGAAAAGAGTATTGGCAGAGAATATTTTGAAGAAGCAATTTATTTTTGCTTAGTAAATGATATGAAATTTATAGAAAACTATATGTATCCTCATTTACAAAGCAAATATAATAAGTCAATTTTATTTCTAATTTCAGAAATAAAGACGGCAATAGAAACAACCCCTAGTGATTTTTTCAATAATTGTAACAGAGATATATCTGGAGCGATTATTGAAACAGCAAAAACAATCTCCGAAAGACTCCAGCTATGAAACTGGGGTTTTTTAATGCAATTTGACATATTATGTAAATAATGGTAAAATATATTTGTAGTTTAAATAAATTACATATTATTTGGAGGTGCATTTAAATGAAAGACAATTGGAAATTAGACAATATCACACAAATTCTTGAAGCATCACGGGAAAATAATTTAACAGTAGGAGAATTTCTGGACTATATTGAAACACTTCAAGTAAGTGATTTCAAGAAAAAAACGATAAAGTTTGTACTAATTCCATAAACTCCAAAATGGACCCCGGTTATAATACTGGGGTTTTCCTATACAAGAACAACAGTGGGCCTTCTTTTATGTCAGACTATTTAAATTTATTTTAAAGC
>CANQWF010000008.1 GCA_947627485.1 uncultured Clostridia bacterium | reverse complement strand
GTTTTAATTCTTTATCTTTCATATGTTTTTATCTCCTTCTTTTGTTCTATTTTTTGTTATGTATATTGTATTTTACTCCTATCCTTTTGTCAATAGTTTTTTGATTTTTTTATTTTTGTTATTCTAATAGTAATAACATCTCTATATGTTCCTTTTCTCACGGGTCGTCGGGGGGGCGCCGACCACTACATATTCTATATTGTTTTAATTTTTAAGTCAGGTTGGTATCAATTATAGTTTGAAGAAATAAATTCAACAAAAGGGGTCTGTCCTTTTTTGTTGAATTTATCTAACTTATGTATATACATTTCTTTTTATATATGATAAAATACATTATATTATTTTAAGTAAGGAGTTTTATGATGAAAAATAAAGAAACAATTGTAATTTTAGATTTTTATAGTCAATTTAATCAATTAATTGCAAGACGTGTTAGAGAATGTAATGTATATTCAGAAGTATTACCTTATGATGTACCAATTGAAAGAATTAAAGAAATTAATCCTAAAGGAATAATTTTTACTGGTGGTCCTGCAAGCGTATATGAAGATGATAGCCCAGCATGTGATAAGGAAATATTTAATTTAGGTATTCCAATTTTAGGAATTTGTTATGGCATGCAGTTTATGAGTTATTCTCTTGGTGGAATAGTTGAAAAAGGTACAAAAAAGGAATATGGAGAAACAGAGGTAAGTTTAGATACTTCTTCCCCACTTTTTGAAGGCTTTAATAATAAAAATATTTGTTTAATGAGTCATACAGATTTAGTAAAAGAACTTCCATCAGGGTTTAAATCTATTGCTACAACTTCAAATTGTCCAGTTGCAGCTATTGAAAACAAAGAATTAAATTTTTATGGTATTCAATTTCATGCAGAAGTTAATAATACAGTAAATGGTGTGCAAATTATAAGGAATTTCTTGTACAATATCTGTAATTGCTCTGGTGATTGGGTAATGTCTTCTTTTGTAGAAGAATCTATTAAGAATTTAAGAGAAAAAATTGGAGATAAAAAAGTATTACTTGCTTTATCTGGTGGTGTTGATTCTTCTGTTGCTGCAGTTTTACTTCACAAAGCAATTGGAAAACAATTAACTTGTATATTTGTAGATCATGGCCTTCTTCGTAAAAATGAAGGTGATGAAGTAGAAAACATCTTTAGAAATCAATTTGATATAAATTTAATCAGAGTTAATGCAGAAGAAAGATTTTTATCAAAACTTGCTGGCATTTCTGAACCAGAAAAGAAAAGAAAAATAATTGGTGAAGAGTTCATTAGAGTATTTGAAGAAGAAGCTAAAAAAATAGGCACAGTTGATTTTCTTGTACAAGGAACAATTTATCCTGATGTTATAGAAAGTGGTAAAGGAAAAGCAGCAGTTATTAAAAGTCATCACAATGTTGGTGGACTTCCAGACTATGTTGATTTTAAGGAAATTATAGAACCATTAAGAGATTTATTTAAAGATGAAGTTAGAAAAACTGGTTTAGAATTAGGTATACCAGAAATGCTAGTATTTAGACAGCCCTTTCCCCGGTCCTGGACTTGCAATAAGAATTATAGGAGATATTACAAAAGAAAAACTTGAGATATTAAAAGATGCAGATTATATTTTTAGAGAAGAAATTGCAAAAGCCGGATTAGATAAGGAATTAAATCAATACTTCGCTGTTCTTACTAATTTAAAATCTGTTGGTGTTATGGGTGATTATAGAACATATGATTATACACTTGCACTTAGAAGTGTTTGTACAACAGACTTTATGACAGCTACATGGAGTAGGATTCCTTATGATATACTAGAAAGAATATCTTCAAGAATTGTAAATGAAGTAAAACATATAAATAGAATTGTTTATGATATAACTTCAAAACCACCTGCAACAATTGAGTGGGAATAAAAGTAAAGAAAGACCATATATTATATATATGATCTTTCTTTATGAAGTCAATAGATAGCTTTTTTTATTGGTAGGAATATTAGCCAAATTGCAAATAAGATTATTAACCAAATAATGCAATCGTCAGATGTAAAATAATCAGAGATTTTAATTAGTGATACTTTTATCGTTTTGTTATTTAAATAATCTTTAAAAAAATATTTGCTTAGGTCTATTGATTCTTTACCATAACTTTCTAATTCTTGAACTTCATAATTGAGTTCTGCCGTCTCTACTTCTAACTTTACATTAAAATTTTTAATTGTAGTAGAAGTATGATTCTCTATATTGAGAATATATCCATCAAGTTTTAACTCGATCAAATTACTTCTAATATTATTAATAATTTTAATGTTATCTTCTTTTTCTTTTGCGTAGCAGCATGATAAAGAAGAGAAAAAAATGAGTAATACGGCGATTATCAGGAATGAAGTCATTCCTTTAGCAATAATTTTTTTCATATTGTATAACAACTCCTTTGATTTATTGCTAATAAAAGTTCTTACTATAAAAATATATCATATTTTACATAATTAATCAACCCATATAAATTAAAATAGCTAATATCTAGCTTTTTCATTCTTTTAGACGAACCTAGATATTAGCTGTTATTTCACACATAATAATATTTACAAAATTTTGTTAGGCTAACAGTTGTTTTATAATTATATTATGACTTATATGAATTATCAATTTCTTTAAGCATTACATCATGTGCTCCACCTTCTGAAATGCTTACTTCTGAAACCATTGTTAATCTTGCTTTTTCATGTAATTCAGGAATTGTTGTTGCACCACAGTTACACATTGTTGATTTGATTTTAGAAATAGTTATATCTAAATTTTCTTTTAAAGAACCTGCATATGGAATATATGAATCAACACCTTCTTCAAAAGCAAGTTTATTTTTTGCTTCTCCTCCTAAATCATATCTTTGCCAGTTTCTTGCTCTGTTAGAACCTTCGCCCCAATACTCTTTTACATAGTTGTTTCCTAATTTTACAACTCTTGTTGGACTTTCATCAAATCTTGCAAAGTATCTTCCCATCATAACATAATCTGCACCCATTGCAAGTGCAAGTGTTATATGATGATCATATACTATTCCACCATCTGAACAAACTGGTATATATACTCCTGTTTCTTCAAAATATTTATTTCTTTCATCTACTACTTCCATTAAAGCAGAAGCTTGTCCTCTACCTATTCCCTTTGTTTCACGAGTTATACAAATAGAGCCTCCTCCTACTCCAACTTTTATAAAATCTGCTCCAGCATCTGCTAAATACCTAAAGCCTTCTCTATCTACTACATTTCCAGCACCAATTTTAACATCTTCTCCATATTTTTCTCTTACAAAGTCAATTGTATTTTTTTGCCATACAGAATATCCATCTGATGAGTCCATACATAAAATATCAACACCTGCATCAACTAAAGCTGGTATTCTTTCTTCGTAATCTCTTGTGTTTATTCCTGCACCTACAATATATCTTTTATTTTCGTCTAGTAAAGAATTTGGGTTATTCTTTCTATCTTCGTAGTCTTTTCTAAATACTAAATATTTTAGATTACCTTCTTCTGTAAGTATAGGAAGACAATTTATTTTCTTTTCCCAAATAATATCATTAGCTTCTGATAAGCTAATTCCCTTTTTAGCCCAAATAACATCTTCTTTTTTTGTCATAAAATTATCAATAGGATCATCTTGATTATCTCTTGATAATCTATAATCTTTATTAGTAACTATTCCTAGGAATTTTCCATTTGCTGTTCCATCATCTGTTATTATAACTGTTGAATGTCCGGTTTTTTCTACTAAAGCTAATACTTCTTTTAAAGAAGTTCCTGATTTTACATTAGAGTCACTAATAACAAATCCTGCCTTATGTTTTTTAACATGGTATACCATTTCTGCTTGAGATTCTATTGATTGAGAGCCAAAAATAAATGCAAGTCCACCTTCTCTGGCAAGTGCAATTCCCATTTTTTCTCCTGATACTGATTGCATGATTGCTGATACCATTGGTACATTTGCATAATATTTTGCTTCTTCTCCTTTTTTAAATTTTACAAGTGGTGTTCTAAGTGATACATTTGCTGGTATACATTTTTCTGTAGTTAAATTTGGTAGTAATAAAAATTCATTAAATGTTCTTGATATGTCTGGTAATATTTTTGCCATATTTTTTCCTCCTTAATTATAAATTTTTCTCTCTTATTTTTAAGTTTCTTAATATTATACATCAAATATAAATTAATTACAAGCCCTTAAACAAGAAAAGCGACTATATTTGTCGCTTTTAATTTTATTTAGTTCTATGCTCTTGGATGAGCTTTTCTATATACATTTTTTAAACTTTCATCTTGGAATTGCATATATATTTGTGTTGATGATATATCTGAATGTCCAAGCATTGTTTGAATAGCTTTAAGCTCGGCACCATTTTGTAATAAATGTGTTGCAAAAGAATGTCTTAAAACATGAGGTGTAATATCTTTTGTAATATGAGCTTGTTCTTTATAAAATTTAACTATTTTCCAAAATCCTTGTCTTGATAATCTTCTTCCATTTATATTAACAAATAATGCATCTTCTCTTTCTGTTTTGATTAATACTGGTCGAGCATCTTCTATATATTCTTTTAAAGCCTTTAAAGACATTGTACCTAATGGAATTTTTCTTTGTTTATTTCCATTTTTACATACAGCATAGCCTTCTTCTAAATTAACATCATCTATATTTAAAGATATAATTTCTGTTACTCTCATACCTGTTGCATATGCAAATTCTAGCATAGCTTTATCTCTTATACCTTTTAAATCAATATTTTTAGGTTGATCTAATAGTAAAGATACTTCTTGTGAAGTTAAAATACTAGGTACTCTTTTTTCTACTTTAGGTGAATGTATTCCTTCAGTAGGATCAGATTTTACTATATTGTTTCTTAATAAAAATTGATAAAATAATCTTATAGATGCAAGATGTCTTGATCTTGTAGAAGCTTTTTTATTAATATCTTGTAAGTATTGTAAATAGTTTTCTATATTAACTCTTTTGGCTTTAATATAATTTACTTTATTTGCTTCTATATATTTTTTGTATTGAATTATATCTCTTCTGTATGATTGTAATGTGTTATTTGATAACTTCTTATCATTTTTAATAAATTCTAAAAAATTTTCGATTTGTTTTTCCATAGATTATCTCCTTTTAAAAAATAGTTTAAGATACTAAATAAATATATTTATTTTTATGAATATTTATTATGTATATATTTATATCAAATCAGAATAAAAAAGTAAATAGTTTTTAAATAATTTATAAATTTTTTTTATTGTATAGGAAAAATTTAAGCTTAAATCATCTAACATAAATTAAGTTCTATTATTGTTATATGTACTTTATAAATAATAGTAAAATGTTTTTAGATAGATATACTTCGATTAGTGATGATAGTACTAGAATAATAGCTATAAATAAAGAAATTAATGTATGTCTTAATATCTCTATTTTTATATTTTCTCTTCTCTTATCTTTCATTATTGAATTATGAAGTTTCATTCCACTAACAGCTAAAGCAAGTACACATGGTATAAATAAAATATTTTGAAGAAGTAGTGTAGATATTAAAAATAAAGTTCCTTTTCCGTATTCCAAGACTTAATATTATAGAAGATATTGTATATCCTAAACAAAAACCTCTAAAACATATAGTTAAATATACAATAGATATTCCTATTACAGTCGAGCCCATAAACCATAAAAAAACGGCTAATATTAAATTCTTTTTTATTGAATCCATTAGTAATGTTAAGTTATTTATATTATTATTTTCTTTTAAATCCTGAGTAAAAGAATTTATATAATTACTGATTTCTGATGACTGAGTATCCGAAGAATTATTTATAAATATAATCCCTATTATTATTCCTATAATAAATATAAATGTAACAATTAAATATTCTCTTAAATTATTTTCTATATGCGATACTATAAAATCCTTGAATTTAGAATCTTTTCTTTTTCTTCTATATCTTCTGTTCATTATGTACCTCCGAAACTTTTATACATAATGTGTATTCATTTTATAGAAAAAAAGAACCATTTTAGATTTTAATTTGTCCGTATACTCCTCCGCCACCTTCTTGAATTTTTATTTTTCCATTTCTTGCAGAAATTATATTATTTGCAACTTTTTCTCCTACAACAGCTTCGATATCATCTTTGGAAAGATTATGTATTATATTCATCTCTGTTCCAAATGTATCTAAAAGTTTTTCTAAACTTTTTTTCCCTATTCCAGGAATAAAAGTAAGTGGTATTTGATAAATATAATCTGGTCTGTTTTCTGGACTTTTAGTTTCTTTTTTATCTTTTATTATTTCTATTCTATCATAAACTCCCATGGTTATATTTTTACTATCACATGTATCACACGATGTAACAGGAGCCGTTCCATCTATATTTTTTTCGCATACTTCACAATATGTTCTATGATATTTACCAAGTTTTGGATCCATGCCATAATTTGCAACTATTTTTCTTCCATCTTCATTTTTTAAGGCTTTTACAAGTTCTTTAAAACTAATATCATCTACTAATATTTTATTGTATTCTCTCGCAATTTTAGGCAGTGAATGTGCATCAGAATTAGTTATAAACGTTTTTTGTTCTAATTCTGATATTTTATCTGCTAAAAAAGTATCTGCACTTAAACCTAATTCTATTGCCAATATTTTGCTATATTTTTCTTTGAATACTTTTTTTAATCTATCTGTACAATTTCCATAAAAACTTTTATGTGGTGTAAAACAATGTGCAGGTATTAATATACCGTTATATTTTTCTACTATATCTATTAAGTAATATGCTGAAATATCTGCTCTTTGTGAGCTAAGTGTAATATTTTTAATATGTGTACTCATTTCTTTAGAAAATCTTTTTATATCATCTAAATGAGGAAAAAAGCAAATATTATGAGCACTACCTAAATGACCGTTTAGTCCTTCTTCTGATGTTTCTATTTCACTTCCAAGTATTATACAAACCTTATCTTTATATATTATTCCACCATCTTTTATTTCATAGGCATCGCCTGTTTTTAGAAAGTTCTCTATATCTTCTATTACATAAGGTGAGGCACAATCTATAATTCCTACAATATCAATTCCTTTTCTATCTCGACATTCTTTTGCTATATTTGCAAAGTTTAAACTTTTAGCTGCTGTTATTTTTATTGGTTTATTATTCTCACTTCTTCCTATGTGTACATGTAAATCTGCAAAAACTTCGTACATATATAATTCCATCCTTTATACAAATTTTTAGGTTGCACAAAATGCAACCCATTATTACTATAAATATAATCCAAAATCATCACTGTTATTTACTACAGGCTTTTCTTTTTGTTCTTTTATACGTGATAAATATTTCTCATAATTTTCATTTATATTTTCGGCAAACTCTGACATGTTTTGATTACCTGCATCTTTTCCTAATCGAGATAAAATACTATTTTTATAAAAATCTATCATGCAACATTTACCTCCTTAGCTATATTTACAAATTCTTTAAATTTATTCAAATAGACATTATTACAGTTTTTTAAATTTCTGCTTTCTAAAAGTATAAGAGCTTCTTCTATAGGAAAGGCTATTCTTTCTGGTCTATCTAAAAGCATACCACCGAATTGATCTGCGAGCTCTAATATATCAGCTTCTTTTTTTCTAGGTAAACTATTACTATACCTATTATGCTGTTCGCATATTAAACAGAATTCTTTGGAAAAGCCAAGTTTAGCAAGAAAATCTGCACCATCTTTTGCATAATTCTTTATTTTTTCCATATCTTGAGCATTGTTTATTTTTTTACAGCCACATAAGAGCATTGCGGTTATAACTTTGTTTTTGTCTACTTGTATATCCATTGTATCAATAAACATGTTAACAATAAATGTTTTAAATATTACAGAATTATCAAAGAAGATGTTTATTTTATTTTTTAAATATGACATTATTTCTATTTTTTTGCCAAAATCTTTTTCTGATAAAATATATTCTGCAAAACTTTCCATTATTTCCTCCATATACCTTTATTATATTAATTATATTCAAAAGATATCATGTTTTCAACAATGTTACAAAAATGTAATATTAATGTCATTTTTTGGTAATAGACTAAATTTTAGTTATTTCTTCTCTTGCTAGTTCATCACATCTATTATTGAATTCATTATCACTATGTCCTTTTACTTTTATAAATTTAACTTTATGTATTTTTGTTAATCTATATAGTTCTTGCCATAATTCTTTGTTTTTAACAGGATCTTTTCCTGATGTTTTCCAATTATTTTTTATCCAGTTATATATCCAACCATTATTAAAAGCATTTACAACATAAGCACTATCACTATATACTTCGACATCACATTCTCTTTTTAAGCATTTTAAAGCCTCTATTACAGCAGTAATTTCCATTATATTATTAGTTGTTTCTTTGCATCCACCACTTATTTCCTTTTTTGCATCATTAAACATTAAAATTGCGCCCCATCCCCCAGGTCCAGGATTTCCGTGAGCATGCTCCATCTGTGTATATTATAACTTTATCCATCTTTGCTTCTCCTTTATATTTTGTTAATTAAATTGTTGTTTATTCCGTATTCGTAAAATTCAGGACAGTCCCAAAAATCCCCAAAATTGGTGATTTTTAGGGACAGTCCCTAGAATTTTCCTCTCACAAACTACAATTTGTATTTTCTTACTATTTATGATATTATATCAGTAAATAAATCTATTTTTCAATAATTAGGAGTAAATATGAGTAAAATTTTAGCAATAGTATCTGAATATAATCCATTTCACAATGGACATTTATATCACTTGCAAAAATCAAAAAAATTACTTAATCCTGACTACTCAATTTGTATAATGAGCGGGAATTTTTGTGAGCGTGGCGAAGCTTCTATTATTGACAAATGGTCAAAAACAGAGATTGCACTTAAATGCGGATTTGATTTAGTTATTGAACTACCTGTAGTTTATAGTATTTCAAGTGCTGAAAATTTTGCAGAGGGCTCTTTAAAACTATTAGATGCGTTTGATAATGTTACTCTATCATTCGGAAGTGAATGTGGTAGCCTTAACACATTAGATAGTATTGCTAATGTTTTGTATGATGAGCCAAATGAGTTTAAAACTATTTTAGCTCACGAATTGTCTAAAGGAATTTCATATCCTAAGGCTAGAGAAAATGCTCTACTTATATATTTAAATGATGTTAGAAAATATTCAAATGTTTTATCTAATCCAAACAATATACTTGGAATTGAATATTTAAAAGCAATAAAAAGATTAAAAAGCAAAGTTATACCTTTTACCATAAAAAGAATTGATGAAGGATATAATAGCTTAAAGATAAAAGACAGATTAGCAAGTGGAACTGCAATTAGAGAGTTAATTAGAAATAATAAAGATGTTAAAAAATTAATGCCTAGTCCATCTTATAATATTCTTTTAAAAAACATTAATAATGAACAAATTATTAATCATATTTCTGTATTTGAAAAAGAAATAATATATACTTTAAGAAAAATGAGTATTCAAGAAATCGCTAATCTACAAGATGTTACCGAAGGGCTTGAAAATGCAATTAAACAAGCAGCAGATTCTTGTAACAACTTAGAAGACCTAATAGATTCTATAAAGACAAAAAGATATACTCGTTCAAGAATTCAAAGAATACTTTTGTATTCTATTTTGAATATAACAAAAAAAGATATTCAAAATTCATATAAAGCAAAACCATATATAAGAGTGCTGGGTGTTAGTAGAAATGGAAAATTATTATTATCTAGAATAAGTGATAATAAATCAAAAAATCCTGTTATAACATCTGTAAAAAAATTTATGGATAATAATAGCAATAAAATATTAAAAAATATGTTAGAAAAAGATATACTTGCATCTAATATTTATACTTTAGGTTATAAATATGAATCAAGAGCAAACTTAGATTATACAAAAAAATTAATAGTATGTTAAAAGGTTATAAAGAAAACTTATTGAATACTCTTTATAACCTTTTAATTTATCAAAATAAATCTATTTATATTAATTTCTAGCAGCTCCATCAACTTGTAATATTACTCCTGTAATATAACTTGCCATTGGACTTGCTAAAAATAAAAATGCATTTGCAATATCTTTTGGTTCTCCAATTCTTCCAAGTGGGATTGTTGCAATTAACGGTTTAATCATTTCTTCTGGAAGTGATGCTACCATATCAGTTTTTGTAATTCCTGGTGCTACTGCATTTACACGAATATTATCTGGTGCAAGTTCACGTGCTAATGATTTTGTAAGTCCATTTACAGCGAATTTACTAGCAGGATATCCTACGCCAGATGGCTGTCCATAAATGCTAACCATTGAACTTGTATTTAAGATAACTCCACCTTTTTGTTCTTTCATAAAAGGTATAACTGCTTTTGATGTATTAAACATAGCATTAACATTTAAATCCATAATTTTTATAAAATCATTTAATTCTGTATCTTCAATTTTTTTATTAGCAGAAATCCCTGCATTGTTAATTAAGATATCTATATGACCATACTCACTATGTATTTCTTTCATAACATTACTTACTTCATCAAAATCACTTAAATTTGGGTAATACCCTTTTACATTAAATCCTTCTTTTTTTAATTGGTTTAATGCTTTATCAACGGTTTCTTTTCTAGAACCAAATAAAACTACTTTAGCATTATTTTCACAAAAGGTTCTTACTATTTCAAGACCTATTCCTCTTGTTCCACCAGTTACAACTGTAACTTTTTCTTCTAAGTCTATCATTTATGTAATCCTCCTTGATATATAATTATTCGTCCCAATTATGATATACGTCCATAACATCATCTAAATCTTCTAGATTATCTATCAATTTTTGCATTCTTTCGCTTGTTTTTTCGTCTAATTCAATGTAAGTTGTTGGGACCATTTGAACTTCTGCTTGTTCAAATTCTATATTTTCTTTTTCTAAAGCTTCTCTAACAGCTGTAAAGTCTGAAGGATCTGTTGTAATCTCATAACACTCTTCTTCAACTTCAAAATCTTCTGCTCCATTATCTATTGCAAGTAACATTAGTTCATCTTCTGATAAATTAGTTTTTGTTTTATCTATTACAATAATGCCTTTTTTATTAAACAAGTATGATACACAACCATTTGTTCCTAAATTTCCTCCTGCCTTATCGAAAACATGTCTTAGGTCTGCAGCTGTTCTATTTTTATTATCTGTAGAAGCATTAACTATTACTGCTACTCCGTTTGGTCCATATCCTTCATAAGTAATCTCTTCATAATTTTCGTTACTTGATGAAGCCTTTTTTATCGCATTATTTATTGTATCATTTGGCATGTTTGCTGCTTTACATTTTGCTATAACAGCTTTTAATTTTGAATTTCCTGCAGGTTCTGGACCACCTTCTTTAACCGCAATTAATAATTCTCTTCCTAATTTTGTAAATATTTTTCCTCTTGCTGCATCTGCTTTTCCTTTTTTGGCTTGTATGTTATGCCATTTGCTATGTCCTGACATGTAACCCCTCCTTTAAAATTTTAATTGTTTTAATTATATCCTAAATATTTTATCATACTTTTATTGCTTTGTGTAGGCTTTTTTATAATTTATTTTTTAGATTGGTTACTGGTCATACTTAAAATTTAAAACAATATTACAAATCTTTATATTTCTTCATATATTTTTATTTAATTAACATCTCTATATGTTCTTTTTATCACGGGTCGCCCAAGGGCGCGACCCCTACATTTTCTCTATACTGTTTTTTTAAAAGTCTGACTGGTAACTTAGATTGTTACTAGATAATGGTTTTTTTTTAAATAATTTCTTAATTAACTATTTTCTTTAATATAATTTACTACGTCACCCACAGTAACAATTTTGGCTGCATCATCGTCTGGTATTTCCATATCAAAACTTTCTTCAATACTCATAACTAATTCTACTATATCAAGTGAATCTGCTGATAAATCATCTACGAATGTTGAATCTTTGTTTATTATGTCTCTTTCTACACCTAAATGTTCTGTAATGATGCCCTTTAATTTTTCTAATATTTCTTCATCTGACATATCAATATCACCTCCTTTTACATCAAGCTGTGTTATCTAAACACCCATTATGTTATACCCACTGTCTGCATATATTACTTGACCTGTTATTGCATCTGACATATTACTTAATAAAAAAGTTGCTACATTTCCAACTTGAGTTGTTGTTACATTTCTATGCAATGGGGCCTTTTCTTCAACTACTGTTAATATTGAACTAAAGTCTTTTATTCCTTTTGCAGATAATGTTTTTATTGGTCCTGCAGATACAGCATTTACTCTTAATCCTATTTTTCCTAAATTTTCTGCAAGATATCTAACACTAGATTCTAAAGCAGCTTTTGCAATACCCATTACATTATATCCATCTAAAACTTTAGTAGAACCATGATAAGTAAGTGTAACTAAACTTGCATTTTCATTTAACATATCTAACTCTTTTGCCATTCTACAAACAAGTACGAACGAATAAGCACTTACATCATTTGCATGGCTAAAGCCTTCTTTACTAGTATAAATAAAGTCTCTATGTAAGTCTTCTGTATTAGCATGTGCTATAGCATGAACTATTCCATCAATTTTTCCATTTTCATCTTTTATTTTAGTGAATACTTCTTTAACTAATTCATCTTCTGATGCTCCATCTAATACATAAGCTCTGCTTCCTTCAAATTCTTTTGTTAATTCTTCTATTTTGCTTTTATTTTCTTCACCCATATATGTAAATAATAATTTTGCTCCATGTTCATAAGCTGATTTTGCAATTCCATAGGCTATACTCCATTTGTTTCTAATTCCCATAATTAATATTTTTTTGTTTTGTAATAACATTTTATCCTCCTTATAACTTTATAAATTCACCCATATTTCTAAATTTTAAATATCTGTCTTCTATGATATCTTCTTGAGACATATTTTGCATTGCCGAAATAACAGATTTTATTTCTTTTTTTAAACTTTGTGATACTTTTGTATTTGATTCATCATTATTTGGTTCTTTTATAATTTTATCTATCACTTTTAATTCATATAAATCTCTAGCAGTTAGCCTCATTTTTTCTGCCGCTTCTTTGTATCTTGTAGAATCTTTCCACAAAATACTGCTAAATCCTTCTGGGGAAAGTATAGAATATATTGCATTTTCAAGCATAAATACTTTATTTGCAACACCTATTGCAAGTGCACCTCCGCTTGAGCCTTCCCCTATAACTATTGCAATTATTGGAACCTTTAGTTTTGCCATTTCAAACATAGATTTAGCAATAGCTTCTCCGCTGGCCCCTTTCTTCTGCTCCAATACCCGGATATGCTCCTTTTGTATCAATGAAAGTAATTACTGGTCTTTTAAATTTTTCTGCTTGTTTCATAAACCTTATTGCTTTCCTATAACTTTCAGGATTAGGCATTCCAAAATTTCTTTCAATATTTTCTTTTGTTGTTCTCCCCTTTTGCTGAGCAATTATTGTAAAATTTTGTTCTCCAATTCTTGCAAGTCCACATACTATTGATTTATCATCTTTAAAATTTCTATCTCCATGTAATTCTATAAAATCATCAAATATTTCATTAATATACTCAAGTGCAGTTTTCCTTTTAGGATTCCTTGCAATTTCAACTCTCTCCCAAGCATATATTTCTTTATCTTTCATTTTTAATCTCATCCCTTTCTGACAAAAATTTAGGGTGAAATTGTATTAACTTATAAATAGTATCTTTTAACTCTCTTCTTTCCACTATTTTATCTATAAATCCATGTTCTAATAAAAACTCAGCTGTTTGAAATCCATCTGGCAAAGTTTCTCCAATTGTTTGACTAATTACTCTTTGCCCTGCAAATCCAATCATTGCACTTGGCTCAGCTAAAACTATATCTCCTAAACTTGCAAATGATGCAGTTACTCCTCCATATGTTGGGTCTGTTAAAACAGAAATATACAGCAAACCTGCTTCATCAAGTTTGGTAAGTGCAGAAGTTGTTTTTGCCATTTGCATCAAAGAAATTATACCTTCCTGCATTCTAGCTCCACCAGATGTACAAAAAATTATAAGTGGAAGTTTTCTTTCTATTGCTTGTTCTATAGAATATGTAATCTTTTCTCCAACTACAACTCCCATACTGCCCATTAAAAATCCACTGTCCATTATACAAATTACAACTTCCTCGCCTTTTATTTTACCTGTTCCACATGCTACTGCTTCTTGAATACCTGTCTTTTCTCTTAAAGATTTCAATTTTTTTGGATAATCTTCTAATTGCAAAGGATTTGTTGTTTCTATATTTAAATCAAATTTTTTATATGTACCATCATCAATAATTAATTCTAACCTTTTATTTATATGCATTCTAAAATAGTGACCACAATTTGGACAAATACTTAGGTTTTCTCTTAATACATCTTTATATATTATTTCCTTACATTTATCACATTTAGCCCATTTTCCGACAGGTATATCGATTGTCACATTCCTATTTTTAGCGGATGGCTCTCTTTTTTTTATTTTATCTACAATCATTATTTATTCCTCATTTCTTCTTCTAAAAAAGAAGTATCAAAATATCCTCTAATAAAATTAGGGTTTTTTATAATTTTAAATAAAAAATCTGCATTAGTATCAACACCATCAATTACTAATTCTTCTAATGCTCTTTTCATTTTGCTAATTGCTTCATTTCTATTTTGCCCATGAACAATTATTTTTGCTATCATAGAATCGTAATTTGGTGGAATTGTATATCCTTCGTATATTGCTGTATCTATCCTTATACCATTTCCACCTGGAAGATTAATTCCTGTAATTTTTCCGAGGACATGGCATAAAATTTTTACTTGGATTTTCAGCATTTATTCTGCATTCAATTGAATGACCTTTAAATTTAATTTCCTTTTGTTTTAATTTTAAGCTTTCTCCAGCAGCTATCTTTATTTGCTCTTTTACTATATCTATTCCAGTACGCATTTCTGTAATCGGATGTTCTACTTGTATTCTTGTATTCATTTCCATAAAATAAAAATTCTTATCACTATCTACTAAAAACTCTACTGTCCCACAGCTCGTATAACCAGCTGTTTTTGCTACCTTTATTGCTACATCTCCCATTTTATTTCTAAGCTTATCATCAACAATTGTAGATGGTGTTTCTTCAATAATTTTTTGATGTTTTCTTTGTATTGAACAATCTCTTTCTCCTAAATGGATAACATTACCATGTTCATCAGCAAGAATTTGAATTTCCACATGTCTAGGTTTTTTTATAAATTTTTCTATATAAATTTCGTCATCATTAAACGAAACTTTTGCTTCTTGTTTTACTATATTATAGCTATTTTCCAATTCGTCTTTGTTATTTACAATTCTAATTCCTTTTCCACCGCCACCAGCTGCAGCTTTTAGCATAACTGGATAACCAATTTTCTCTGCAATCTTTTCTGCTTCTTTTAATCCTTTTATATTTCCATTTGATCCTGGTATTACTGGGACTCCTGCATCTTTCATCATTTCTTTTGCATTTGATTTATTTCCAAGAAGGTCAATTACTTTAGATGTTGGACCAATAAACTTTATATTAGATTCTTCGCATATCTTTGCAAATTGAGAATTTTCTGATAAAAATCCAAAGCCAGGATGTATAGTGTCTGCTCCTGTAATATATGCCGCTTCTATTATATTCTTTATATTTAAGTAGCTTTTTCTAGGTTCTGCAGGCCCTATACAAATAGCTTCATCTGCAAGTTTTGTATGCATTGCATCTTTATCTATTTCGGAATATACTGCAACGGTTTTTATATTCATTTCTTTACATGCTCTAATTATACGAACTGCTATTTCTCCACGATTTGCAATTAATATTTTATTCAAATTTTATCCTCCCTTCTAATATTTAAGATTAATCTAGTGCGAAAAAGAAGCAAGTATTGCTAGGCAATTTTTAAAGGAAAACCGGAGGCGTACTAAAGTACGCCTAAGGCTTTTTCTTTAAAAATTAACGACGCAAGACGTAGCTTATTTTTTGCACGAATTATACTAAAGCAAAAGTAAGTTCACCCTTTGCTACAATCTTCCCATCAACTGTTGCAATAGCTTCACCTACTCCTATAGGCCCTTTTCTTTTTATAATCTTTACTTCTAATTTTAATTTATCACCAGGTACTACCATTTTTTTAAACTTCATTTTATCAATTCCACCAAACAAAGCATTTTTTCCTTTATTTTCTTCCATTGATAATATTGCAACTGCACCTGTTTGAGCAAGTGATTCACATATTAGAACTCCTGGCATTATTGGATTTTCAGGAAAATGTCCCTTAAAGTACCATTCTTCTTTATTTACATATTTATAAGCTATAGCACTTTCTCCCGGAACATATTCTTCTACTTCATCAATCATTAAGAAAGGCTCTCTTTGTGGTATTATTTCTTTTATTTCATTCTTATTTAACATACTGTATCATTCCTTTCAATCTACTCAATTCTAAATAGTTCTGTACCGTATTCTACTGTTTTGCCATCTTCTACTAAAATCTCTGTTACTTTTCCAGAATATTCAGATTGTATCTCATTCATCAGTTTCATTGCTTCTATTATACAAAGTGTGTCACCTTTTTTTATTTCTTTTCCTACTTCAACATAAGGTTCAGATGTAGGAGAAGGTTTTATATAAAATGTTCCAACCATTGGTGATTTTACAATATTACCTTTTCCTTCTATAGATTTTTCTTTAATTTCTTCTATTGTTTCATTATTATTTTGCACTTTATTTTCAAATACAATTTCTTTTTCATGTTCTTTCTTCATATGAATTTTTGTTCCATCTGGAAAATCAATGTCAACAGAAGTAAGTTTAGAATTACCCATGTCGTCCATTAATTGTTTTATTTTTTCGTATTCCATATATTAATCCTCCTTATATTTTTTTAATATAATACTTGCATTGTGTCCGCCAAATCCAAGAGAGTTTGACATTACAATATTTATTTCTGCATTTCTTGGCTCATTTGGAACAATATCTAAATCACATTCTTCGTCTTTTACTTTATAATTTATTGTAGGTGGTACAATCTTGTTTTCAATTGCTTTAATACTAATTACTGCCTCAACTGCCCCTGCTGCTCCTAATAAATGTCCAGTATTACCTTTTGTAGAGCTTACCATTACATTTTTACTTGCACTACCTAATGCCCTTTTTATTGCTAATGTTTCTGTTAAATCGTTTAAATGAGTAGAAGTTCCATGTGCATTTATGTAATCAATATCTTCTGGTTTTATATTAGCATCATTTATAGCTCTTATCATTGCCTTTGCTCCGCCTTCGCCATCTGGTGCAGGTGAAGTTATGTGATATGCATCTGAAGTTGCACCAAATCCAATTACTTCAGCATATATTTTTGCACCTCTTTTTTTTGCATGTTCTAACTCCTCTAATACAAGCATTCCAGCTCCTTCTCCCATTACAAATCCATTTCTTTCTTTATCAAAAGGAATACTTGCTCTTGCTTTATCATCAGAACGAGACAATGCTTTCATATTTTCAAAACCTGCTATACCAATTTCACAAATAGATGCTTCTGTTCCTCCTGCCAATACTGCATCTTCGTATCCATGTTTTATAGTTTTATAGGCTTCACCTATTGCATGTGTAGATGATGCACAAGCAGTTACTATTGAAATAGATTCACCTTTTAATCCTAATTCAATTGCAATATTACCAGCAGGCATATTTGCAATTGTCATAGGTATAAACATTGGAGAAACTCTTGAATGTCCTTTTTGCAGATTTATTTCACATTGATTTTGAATTGTAATAAGTCCACCTATTCCTGAACTTACAAAAATTCCAACTCTGTCTAAATCTGTATTTTCTTTTGTAATACCACTATCTTTAAATGCTTCCCTAGCACTAATTAGGGCAAACTGAGAAGATCTATCTAATCTTTTTGCCTGTTTTGCATCAAAATATTCTGCTGAATCAAAGTCTTTTACCTCAGCAACTAAACTTGTTTTGTATCCGTGTATTATCAAATGCAGTTATCTTATCAATACCGCATTTTTTATTTTTAATTCCTTCCCATGTTTCAAAAACATTTTTTCCAATTGGAGTTATTGCTCCAAGTCCTGTTATCACAACTCTTCTTTCCATTTTTTAATCCTCCATTTTTTAAATTATACAATCAAAGTTTGGAAAAGAATTAGTATTTGGCTAGGCAAACGAGTTTGAAATCTATGAGGCGTGCTTTTGCACGTTGATTAGATTTCAAATGAAGTTTAACAACGCCAAATGCTGATTATCTTTCAAACGAATTACATAAGCATGCCGTCCATCAACCTGTATAACCTGTCCCGTAATATAAGAACTGTCTTCTGATGCTAAGAATTTTACAACATTTGCAACATCCTGAACATTTCCCATTCTTTTTAATGGGATAGATTTTGCAATATCTTCTTTTATTTCATCTTTTAGTACATTTGTCATATCAGTTTGTATAAAACCGGGTGCTACTGCATTTACTAATATATTTCTTGATGCTACTTCTTTTGCTAAACTTTTGGTAAATCCTATAATTCCAGCTTTAGATGCTGCGTAATTTGTTTGTCCAGCATTTCCAGCAATTCCAACTACTGATGCAATACTAATTATTCTTCCGGAAGCGCGCTTTCATCATATATGGAATTACGTTTTTAGTTACATTAAATGTTCCAACTAAATTTACATCTATTACACTTTCAAAATCTTCTTTTTTCATTCTCATAAGAAGAGTATCTTTTGTAATACCAGCATTATTAACCAATACATCTATTTGGCCATAATATTCTATAACTTCTTTTGCAAATTTTTCTGCATCTTCAAAAACAGATACATCACCTTTTACTGCTAAAAATTTTACGTTTTGTAATTTAATTTCTTCTTCTATTTTTTTAACATCTTCATTTATTTCTCTACAATTAATTGCTATGTCATAACCTTCTTTTGCAAGTGTTATTGCTATTTGTTTTCCTATTCCTCTTGATGCCCCTGTTATTAGTGCTACTTTCCCCATTTTATCTACCTTCTTTCTTTATAAAATTTATAACTTCTTCTAGTTCTTTACTATTACTTATATTTAAAATATTTATTTCTTTATCTGTATTTGTTCTTTTTACAAATCCAGATAAAGTTTTTCCTGGACCAATTTCTATAAATGTATCTATTCCCGCTTCTAACATATTTTGAATACTTTTTGAAAATCTAACTGGATTTATAATATGTTTTGCTAATATGTCTTTAACATCATCATTTTCTGTATATTCTGTACCATCTAAATTTTTAATAACTTTTGTTTCAAAATTATTTATTTTTACTTTTTCAAGTTCTTTTTTTAAACTATTTGCACTATCAATAAGCTTTTCTGTATGAAATGGACCTGCTGTTTTTAAAATTCTTACTTTTTTTGCACCCATCTCTTTTGCGATTCTTTCTGCTTCTAATACTGCTTCTTTTTCACCTGATATTACAACTTGACCAGGAGAATTGTAATTTGCAGGAACAACAAATCCTAATTTAACTTTTTTGCAAACATCTTCTACATCTTCATCTTTCATTCCCATAATTGCTGCCATTTGAAAGTCTCCTTTAGGAGCAAGATTTTGCATATATTCTCCTCGCTTTTTAACAATTTTTACACCTTCATCAAATGAAATTGCCTTACTATTAATTAGCGCAGAATATTCTCCAAGACTTAATCCTGCTGATATTTCTGCATTTATATTATTTTCTTTTAAAATTGCTAGAATTGCTAAACTCATAGCAAGTATTGCAAGCTGAGTATATTTAGTTTCATTTAATATCTCTTCTGGCCCTTCAAAAGAAATTTTTGCTATATCAATACCTGTTAATTCTTGTATTCTGTCATATACATTTTTTGCTATGCTATATTCATCATATATATCCTTTCCCATTCCAACACTCTGAGAGCCTTGCCCTGGAAATAAGAAACCAATTTTCAATTTTCATCACCTATTCTTTCTAAAATTTCTTTTTCAAATTTATTGCAAAATTCTGCAATAAATTTTTTAGTATTAACATCTATATTAAATTCTTTTTTTATTGATGTTGCTAAATCTTTTATATCTTCTGTAAAATATTTTTTAGAAGTATTTATACCAATTCCAACTACAAGATATTGCACTTTTCCTGATAGTACTTTTGTTTCTGTTAAAATTCCACCTACTTTTTTGTTATTTATTACAAGATCATTTGGTTCTTTTATGCATAAATTAATGTTATATTTTTCTTTAAAAATATTTACAATAATTTTTGCAGTTTCTAATGTTATACCATCAAGTTTTTTAATATCACACTCAAGTTTAATAAAAAAGGAAAATGCTATATTATTTTTTTCATCTGTATGCCATATTCTTCCATGTGTTCCTTTTCCTGCTGTTTGAATATCTGCTATAACTAAACTTCCATTTGGAGCATTTTGTTCTAGCATTTTCCAAACTTTACTTTGTGTTGAATCTATTGTTTTATAATAAATACAATTATGACCTAAGAATTTTGTTTTAAGATTTTTGAGTTGCATCAAGATTTGCCTGCCTTTTTATTTTATTTGTTGTTGTCTTAATTAATGGTTTTTCTGTTACAATTATTCCTCTTATTGCTTTATATGCTGGTAGTGTTTTGTTTATTTTTTTTATTTCTCCTTGCAAATAATTATATATTTCTTCATCTGTTTCTATATTGCAAGATTCTTTTACCACCTTTCTATCATATACTACTTTTACATTTATTTTTATATCATCTTTATCATCAGAACGTCTTTTTCCAAATACAAAAGATTCTGTTACGCCTTCTATTTTATTTACTAAACTTTCCATTTCTTCTGGAAAAATATTTTTTCCATTTTTGAGAACTATAACACTTTTCTTTCTACCACAAATATATATGTATCCTTCATCATCTATTTTTGCTAAATCACCTGTATAAAACCAACCTTGCTTGAAAGCATCTTTAGTTGCTTTTTTATCTCCAAAGTATCCAAGCATAATACTAGGTCCTTTTACAATAAGTTCTCCAACACCATCTTTGCCTGCATTTACAATTTTTGCTTCTACACTAGGTACTGACTTTCCTATTGAACCTATTTTGTAATATTTATTAGTTCCTATTGCAACAACCGGTGATGTTTCGGTTAGACCATATCCTTGTACTAAATTTAAACCAAGTAATCTATATCTTTCTTCAATATTTTTATCTAATGCTGCAGCTCCACTTATAAATAGCTTGATTTTTCCACCAAGCATATCATGTATTTCTTTGAATACTTCTTTCTTTTTTTCCATTGGATAGTCTTTATATTTTTCTTCATTTTCTAATATCTTTTCAAGATTTCCATTTTTTTCTATTTTATTTCTTATTGCTCTAAATATCCTTTCATAAATAGCTGGAACACAAGCCATAACAGTAACTTGATATTCATTTAAGTTGCTTATAATATGTCTTATGCCATCACAAAATACTGTTTTTGCGCCTTTATATAAAGAAAAAAGAAATCCTACTGTACATTCAAAAACATGATGAATGGGAAGTACCGAAAGGAGTGTATCTTCTGATGTTACATCTAGTATGCTTCCTATATCCATTAAATTTGAACATATATTTTTATGTGATAAAGCAACAACTTTAGATATGGAAGTTGTTCCAGATGTAAATAGCATTATACTCATTTCTTCTGGATTTATTTCTGCATCTATAAATTCTTTATTTCCTTCTTCTATAAGTTTTGTACCTGTTTTTATAAGTTCATTTATAGAGTAAATACCTTCTCTGTTATTATCATTTTCCATAGATATTAAAGTTTTAAGTTTATTATTTTGACTATATTTTATTTTTTCTATTGCTTGTGCATGTTTATTTGTATAAAATATTGCTTCAATTTCTGATCTTTGAATTAACGATTCTAATTCATGTTCTGGAAGAGATTTATCAAGTGGTACTACAGTACCTGTTCCACATACTATTGATAAATATGCAATCTCCCATTCGTATCTATTCTCTCCAATAACTGCTATTCTTTTGTTCTTTAAACCTAATTCAATTAATGCTGTTCCTAGTGCATCAACCATATTTCTAACTTCAGCATGTGTAAATGTTTTATACTTTTTTTCTCCTATTCTTATTTGATAAGCTATTTTATTTCCATACAAATCTTTTGTTTTTTTAAGCATATCTTTTAAGTCTGTTATTTCTAAACTATCATAAATTATTTTGCTCATTTATCTTTCACCAATATTTGGTATATCACAATTTTTTCTCAAAGTCATTAGACTGGGAGGTCAGTACAAAAAAATAGCGATTATATTTTTCTTGAATAAAAAACAGACCTCCTTTACTTAAAATTTAACTTAAGGTAGGTCTGTATTTTTAATATAGTAATATTCATTTAAATTATACTAAATCTTTTCTATTTCTTCTTTCGTTAGTCCTGTAATTTCTATAATATCTTCTATTGGCATTTTTTTAGATTTCATTTTTTTTGCTATTTCTTTATTTCTTATTTGACTTCCTTCTTTTAGTCCTTCTTGCTTTCCTTGCTTTATTCCTTCTTTTAACCCTTCTTTTAGTCCTTTTTTTATACCTTTTTCTTCTGCTGTTTCTAGTTCTGATTCTCTGTCCATTATGTATTTTTCCCTTAGTTCTGCTATCCTTATTTTTTCTTCATCACTACTTATATCTTCTAGTCTTTCTATTGCTTCTTTTATTTCTGGTTCTTCTTCTGCAATTTTCCTTATTCCTTCTCCTGTTGGATCTTCAAAAAATAATAGCCATTTTTCTATTTTATCTTCTTCCATCTCTTTTATCTCAACTCCCTTAGGATTTTCTAAGAAAGATATCCATTTTTTTAAACTGCCATCTTCTAACTTTCTTCTCATCTTTTCTAGTTCTATTATATGTATTTCTAAGTCCTCTGTCAATACTATTTTTCCATTTTCTGTATTTCTTATTTGCCATTTTGTATGTATTGGTAGTTCTTTTATTTTTTTTATTTCGTAATCTAAAAATATTATTCCTATACTTCTATTTAGTTGGATTGCATAAGAAAATATTAATATAAGTTCGTTTTAATTTTTATTTTCACCTCCTATGCTTTGGTTCTGTTTTCTTGGGATTTGTTTGGATAGAATTATCCTTTTGTGAATTAAATCTTATAAAAAAATGGGAGCACTTTGATTTGCCCCCACTGTTTATATTTTATATTCATTTTTTATATTTTGCAATAATTTTCGTATTTCTTTTTTCGACATTTTAAGTTGAATTGTGTTTGGACGCATAAGATAAGTTTCTTAACAAAATGGGAGAAATTGCCCCGAGCAAAAAGTTTCACAAAACGCGTGGAAGCCCCGGCAGACACGAGATCTGCTCGGGACTAACTTTATTGTATATCCCACACATTATATGTGTATGGTTTCTCGCTACGATTTTCATCATCTTCGATATTTTTGACTGTTTTCTCGCCACTCTTCGACAATTGCACATCAGATGATAGAGTAACAAGGACACGTATACCAAGCGCACCATCGCAGTAGCTGTATACTTGGCGGGAGGAAGGAATCACATCAAACACGTCATAACACGCGCCACCGGTGCCAGTCGCAAGCCAGTATTCTGAATAGTTGTCAATTAGGTTTTCATATCTTGTTTCATACACATTCTGGAATTTATTATTCAAATAAGAATCGAAATTATCTCCTACTTCCATATATTTTTTATACCAATCGTCTAAATCTCTCTTTGTTATCGCATTTGCTGATTCAGCATGCTGAGCTGTATTTACATAGTTATTCCATCTTCTTTTTGTATAACTATTTTCTAAATCTAAACCACTAGATCCATCATTTATATTACCAGATAAAATGTATTCACTTATATATCCACAATGATACATTTCATCATGATAGTAATCTTCTGGACATCCTGCTGATATTAATGTTATTGTACCTTCTTCTTCATCTACATCAAATAATCTCCAGCCTGAAATATCTTTGTCATCAGAAAATTTGGCATATTTATAAGTATCACTACACGGTTTTGCATTTCCATCTCTACTATCTCCTGCTGCAAAGCCACCAAATTGGTAAGATTGTGTAGGAAGTTTGTCGTTCTTTCCGTTTGCTGTTTGCAAACTATCAATTTCTCCTGTTCTTATTGCACTTATTTCCTCTGCTTTCCAATCTCCTGCTGTGTAGTTTATAAAGTCTCCTATGTGTAATTTTCCATCTGTTGTAAAGTAGTCTGTATCTTGTTTACTTTTAACTGTCTCAATTTTTTCTGATGCCACATCAAATAATTGTGCTGCTGTTTTCGGTGGCTCATCTGTTATATTTCCATTTTTATCTACATAGAATGTATTTCCTGCTTTGCTCATATATCCACCGTCTTCAGCTTTTGTAAAGCCATTTGGCAGATTTTTGTCTAGTTCTGTAAAATCTACTTCTGCATTACTTCCTATTGCTCCTATTACTGCTGAGAGTAGCATTTCTCTGTCTGCATGATACTGTGTGTCTGTTACTGCTTGTTTTGCTGTGCTGAATAATCCGCCGTTTATTGCTATATTTACTGTTACTCCTACTAGTATTAACATTACGATTATTGTGATTACTAAGGCTATTAGTGTGATTGCTACATTGGAAGTTAGCGTTTGGTGTTTGGAATTTGGATTTGAGCATGCCTTTGAAGATTCTAAGGTGTTTTCTCCGAAGTGCGGGTCGCCCAAGGGTGCGACCCCTACAGCGTTTGCAATTGGTTTTAATTTTCTATCTTTCATATGTTTTCAACTCCTATCTTTTGTTCTTTTAATTTCGTTATGTATATTGTATTTTATACTTTCTCTTTTGTCAATAGTTTTTATATGTTTTTTTATCAAATAAATTATAGTTTGTGTGATGTTCGGAGAATTCAGGACAGTCCCAAAAATCCCCAAATTTGGTGATTTTTAGGGACAGTCCCTAGAATTCTCCTAATGCAAACTACAATTTAACAATAAAAATAGACATCAGTCTTTTAAAACCGGTGCCTATTTTTATAAATAAACTTTTTTATTTAATTCATTTCTTTGCTTATTCCTCTTACTACTGTGTCAATAAAACCATTATATACATCATCTATGTTTACTGTTCTATTTTTCTTTAGTCTATATATAAGGCTAGAACATGTTATTCCAAACACTCCTGATGCAAGTGCTTCTACATTACCATCATAAAATTCATTATTTTCAATACCTTCTTTGATTACTTCTTCTATAATTTTTATGTATTCAAATACTGCTTTTTTACATTTTTTATTTTTACTTTCTTCTCCCCATATTTGAGAAAATACAACATTTAAAAAGGCTTCATATTTTACTGTTACTTTTATTTGAACTAGAGTAATTTCTTTAATTTTTTCTAATGCTGTTTTACATTCTTTTGTTTTTATCTCTATATTGTTTTTTAAAAGGTTTAACCCTTCTTCTAAAAGCATATCAAATATGTCTTCTTTTTTTTCAAAATGATAGTACAAAGAGCCTTTTGCTACGCCAGCTATTGCAGTAATTTCTTCTACACTTGTGTTGTCATATCCTTTTTCTGCAAATATTTGTACTGCTGTATTGAATATTCTTCTTTTTGTTTTATTCATGCTTCCCTCCTAGCTTGCTTAGAGCATATCATATATTACTATTTTTTTCCATATTATTTTATTATATCTTTTATAACTTCACCTGCAATTAATAATCCTGCAACTGATGGCACATATGATATGCTTCCCGGTATATGATTTTTATTTGAAAAATCCTTTTCATTTTTTATTGATTGCATTAATTTATCATCTAGTTTTATAGGTTCTTCCTTAGAGTAAATTACTTTTAGTTTTTTTATATTTCTTGAACGTAATTCTTTTCTCATTACTTTTGCTAGAGGGCATACACTGGTCTTATATATGTCTGTTATTTCA
This sequence comes from uncultured Clostridia bacterium, assembly GCA_947627485.1. Lineage (GTDB taxonomy): Bacteria > Bacillota > Clostridia > TANB77 > CAG-508 > CAG-452. The sequence continues at coordinate 6,041 of CANQWF010000008.1, read as the reverse complement.
AATTTAGTGGCATCAAGTTTGTTTCCAGTACCCATGCTAGATATAATTGGGATATTTAATTTGTTTGCTCTTGTAATTAACTCTATTTTAGCTGTTACTGTATCTATTGCATCTACAATGTATGTTACTGTATTATCTAATAATTCTTTACTGTCAGGCATAAAAAATTCTTGATAAATTTCAACATTTGCTTCTGGATTTATTTCCAATATTCTTCCCTTTGCTACCTCTACTTTTGGTTTTCCTATTGTTTTTCTTGTTGCAATTATTTGTCTGTTTAAATTTGTTAAACAAACTTCGTCGTTGTCAATTAGTACAAAGTTTTGTATTCCAGCCCTTACTAATCCTTCCACTACAAAAGAGCCTACTCCACCTATTCCAAATATAGCTACTTTTGATTTTTTTAGTTTTTCTACTCCATCTTTTCCAATTAATAATTCAGTTCTTGAAAATTGATTTAACATTTTTTCACCCTTATTTTATTTCTTTAACTGTATATCCTGCTTCTGTTATTGCATCTTTTATTATATTATCTTCTATTTCTTTGTTTGTTTCTATAACAGCACATTTTTTATCTAAATTAACTTCTACATTTGTTATACCTTCTAATTCTCCCAATGTTTTTTCTACTGTCATTTTGCAATGATTGCATTGCATTCCCTCAATATAAATTGTTTTTTTGTTTTCATTCATTTTCTTTTCCTCCTCATTATTAAATTTTGATTTAAAATTCTTAAGTCTTAAAGCATTTGTTACAACACAAACTGAACTTAAACTCATAGCAGCTGCTCCTATCATAGGACTTAATTTAAATCCAAAATTTGTATAAAATAGTCCTGCAGCAACCGGTATTCCAATTATATTATAAAAAAATGCCCAAAACAAATTCTCTTTTATATTTGTTATTACTGCTTTGCTTAAGTTAATTGCAGTTACAACATCAAGTAAATTATTTTTCATTAATACTATATCTGCTGATTCAATTGCGATGTCTGTTCCAACTCCAATTGCAAGTCCTACATCTGCTTTTACGAGTGCAGGGCTATCGTTAATTCCATCTCCAACGAATGCTACTTTTCTACCTTGTTTTTGTAGTTTTGAAACTTCTCTCTCTTTATCTTGTGGAAGTACTTCTGAAATTATATTATCTATTCCTATCTGTTTTCCTATTTCTTCTGCTACTGTTTTGTTATCTCCTGTAATCATAAATATATCTATATTTTTTCTTTTAAGTTTTTCAATAGCTTGCTTACTTGAATCTTTTATTGTGTCTGCAATTGCAAATATACCAATTATTTCTGTTTCGTTTGCAATATAAATTACTGTTTTTCCTTGCTCAAAAAAATTATTTTGTATGGTTTCGTTATCTATATTAACATTATTCTCTTTCATAAAATTTATATTTCCTGCAAGATAATTTTTGCCTTTAATTTTTCCTTTTACACCTCTACCTGAAACAGATAAAAATTCTTCTGGATCTGTTAAATTTAAATCTAAGCCATGTACTCTATCCATAATTGCCTCTGCAAGTGGATGCTCAGAATTTTTTTCTAAACTTCCTGCTATTGTTAGTAAATCATTTTCATCTATTTTAGAAATAATATCAATAATTTTTGGCTTGCCTGTTGTTATTGTTCCTGTTTTATCAAAGATTACTGTATTAACATTGTGCAATGTTTCTAAACTTTCTGCAGATTTTATAAGTATTCCATTTTGCGCACCTTTTCCTGTACCTACCATAATTGCAACAGGTGTTGCAAGTCCTAATGCACATGGACATGAAATTACAAGAACTGCAATTCCAATACTTAAAGCAAATTCAAAACTTTGTCCATTTAAAATCCAATATATTGTAGCTAAAATTGCAATGATTATTACACAAGGTACAAATATTCCACTTACTTTATCTGCAAGTTTTGCTATTGGTGCTTTTGATGAAGATGCTTCTTCTACTAATTGTATAATTTGCGAAAGTGTAGTATTATTTCCAACTTTGGTTGCTTTAATTTTTAAAGAACCGTTTTTATTAATTGTTCCTGATATAACTTCATCACCTATATTTTTTTCTACAGGTATACTCTCACCAGTTATACTTGATTGATCTATAGAAGATTCTCCTTCTATAACAATTCCATCTACAGGAATATTTTGTCCTGGTTTTATTAATATAATATCTCCTATTATAATTTCGTCTGTATTTAATTCAATTTCCTTTTTATTTCTAATAACTATTGCCGTTTTTGGAGCAAGGTTTATAAGTTTAGCAATGGCATCACTTGTTTTACCTTTAGATTTTGTCTCTAAATATTTACCAAGTGTTATTAAAGTTAGTATAGTTCCTGCTGATTCAAAATATATATCCATTGAATATTTATTTACTAAATCTAAATTACTATGCCCCATACCATAGCCTATCATATATATTGCAAATATTCCATAAATTATTGCTGCAGAGCTTCCGATTGCAATTAATGAATCCATATTTGGTGTTCTTTTAAATAATCTTTTATATCCAACAATAAAGTAATTTCTATTTACATATACTATTGGCAGAACTAATAAAAATTGTGTAAATGCAAATGTTAGTGCATTCTTCGTTCCATGGAATAAGTTTTTAATAAATATAGGAATTGGAATTCCAAACCATTCATTTAGCATGTGATTCATAGCTATATACATAAGAGGTATTAAAAAACAGATAGATATAATTAATCTTTTCTTCATAGCTTTTATTATATTTTCATTATTATTTTCTTCTTTATTATTATCTGTATTTTCGTTTTTGTGTACGTTTGCTCCATAGCCTGCATCTACTACGGCTTTAATTATTTTATCATTATCTAAAATATTTTCATCATATTTCACAATCATATTGTTAGATAATAAATTAACATTAACATTTTTTACTCCTTCTAATCTGTTTACTGCCTTTTCGACATGCGAAGAACAACTACTACATGTCATTCCTTCTATATCAAATCTAACTTTTTTCATTGGACCATTCTCCTTTTAGTGTTTATATAAGTTATTTTCTTTTATATAATTATATACTTCTTTAGGCAAATATTCTAGTGCTTTCCTATCATTATTTTTTATCATCTTTCTAATTTGAGTTGATGAAATTTCTTTTTTATCTCTATCTATAATAATATAGTTATATTTGTCTTTTATTCTACTATAATTTTTCCATGTTGGCATACTTTTATAATTGTCTGATCCCATAATCATAAATATATTATCTTTGTAATAATAGCTACTATAATCATCTGCAATAAGTTCAAAAGCATCAACTGCAAATAACTTTCTGTTTTCTTTTATCTCTATATCATCAACTTCTAAATTTTTATGATTTCCTATAATTATTTTTAACATGTTATATCTATGTTTTGCTTCAATTAACTCTTCTTTGTTATAATAATCATTAACTGGAATAAATATTACTTTATCTAATTTTCCCTGTTTTATTAAATTATTTGCAATATTTATATGTATATTAGTTGGTGGATTAAAGCATCCCCCAAAAAAACCTACCCTTTCCATATTTTCCTTTCTTTAAACAAAGGGCGGTCAAAGGGACCGCTTTGTTTAAATTATATTCTTAATTTGATTATATATATCTTCGTGTATTTCTTCTATTGTTCTTATTTTATTATTCTTTACACATTCTATTTTTGACCAATTATATTTATCTGCAACTTCACATGCTGCATTATAACTATCTATTATGTGATTTTTATCTCTCTCATGTATATCTTTTTGTGCGTCGTTTGTAAATTTATTTTTTCTATTTTCCATTAATTTAAATGCATATTCTGGTGGCATGTTTAGGAAAAATACTTTAGTTGGTATAGGTAATTTATATAAATTAAATTCAAAATCCCATAACCAATCCAAAAATTTATCTCTTTCTTCGTTATTTTCTATTTTTCCAGCTTGATGAACCATATTTGCTGTTGTATATCTATCAGCAAGTATAATGCCACCATTATTATAATAATCCTCTAAATCTTTTTTATATGTTGCATATCTATCAACTGCATAAAAAGTTGAAGCAACATATGGATTTACATCTTTTGCATGTTCCCCAAATTCTCCTGATAAATACATCTTTACAAGTGATGATGATGGACTATCATAATTGGGAAAAGATACTACTTTATAACTTATATTTTCTTTTTTTAATCTTTCTTGTAATTTTTCAAATTGTGTTTGTTTACCACTTGCGTCTGTTCCGTCTATTACAAATAATTTACCCATTTATAAAATTCTCCTATTACTAAATTCTATTAAATAATGGTTCGATATTTTTTAGTTCTATACTATCTTTTATTTCTGTCATATTCCATGATGGTTTTTCTAAATTTAAGTATTGTCTTATTTTTTCACATGAAATTGGCATAAATGGCTCAAATAGATTTGATAAATTAGCTATTATAACACTACATGTAAATATAGTATCGTTAAATCCTTGTTCATCTTCTTTCTTTTGAATCCATGGCTGTCTTTCATCATAATATTTGTTTGCATATTCTACAAGTTCCATAACTCTATCTGTTGCAGCTTTAAATTCTAAGTTTTCTATTAAATTTCCAACTTCTTTATATGTTTTTTCTATTTCTAATTTTGCATTTTCATCTAGTTTTCCATTAGGTAATGATTCTAATCCTTTAAATCTTAGAGTTCTATTTACCAAGTTTCCAAATTTATTTAGTATCTCGTTATTGTGTGTTCTTTCAAAATCATCTAAAGTAAAGTTTGTATCTTTCTTTTCTGGTCCATTGTTTATTATATGAAATCTTAATACATCTGAATTGTATTTTTCTAGCATTTCAAGAGCAGTAATACCATTGCCTTTACTTTTAGAGATTTTTTCATCATTTATGTTTAAATATTCTGTAGAAACAATTACATCTACTAATTTAAAATTATCTTCTAGTCCTGCAAGTAATCCATTAAATATTATACTATGGAATACAATATTATCTTTTCCATGACACATATATATTTTATTATCATGTCCTTCTTTCCAGTAGTCTTGCCAATCAAAACCATTTTCTTCTGATAGTCTCATTGTATCTGTTAAATATCCTAAAACAGCTTCTATCCATACATACATTCGCTTTTCTTCATATCCTGGAATAGGTATTTCTATTCCCCAATCTAAATCACGAGTTACTGCTCTATCTTTTAACCCTTGTTTTAAATATTTTTCTGTTTCGTTTTTAGCATTTACTCTCCAGAAATTTTTACATTTATCTGTATTTGATTGAATTATATCCTGAAATTTAGATAGTGCAAAATATAAATTTTTATTATCTTTTTCTATTGTTTTACTTCCACAATTTAAGCAAACTCCACCTTTTAAATCTTCTATTGAAGGAGTATGTCCACAATTTTCGCATTGGTCTGCCTTAGTAGTTTCTCCACATTCTGGACATTTTATTTGAATTTCTCTATCCTGTAAAAATTTATTGCATTTTTCACAATATGCTTGTGGTTCTATTTTTTCATATATATATCCATTATCATATAATCTTTTGAATATTTCTTGAACTTTATTTGAATGATATTCAGTTTCAGTTTTTGAATATAAATCATAAGAAAAACTCATTGCATTAAATGTTTTAACAAATTCATTATGGTATTGCTCTGCTATTTCTTTTGCAGACCTTCCTTCTTTTTTTGCTCTTTCTGTTATTGGTGTACCATGACAATCTGTTCCTGATACATAAAGTACATTATCACCTTTTAATCTATGATAACGTGCTAAAACGTCTCCAGATATTAATCCTGCTAAATGTCCTAAATGAAGCGAATTATTTGCATAAGGCCATGCCCCACCTATTAAAATATTTTTACTCATAAGAACCTCCTAAATACTCTCAATAAATCATTTTTCAATTTATAAATTTTATCATAATAATAATAAAATAGCAAGTTTTATAAATATAAAACTTGCTATAAATGTGACTGGTAAGTGAAAATGTCTCAAATTTTTATAATGTTGGCAAATAAAAATGTCTTAAATTAACAAAATACTA
>CANQWF010000007.1 GCA_947627485.1 uncultured Clostridia bacterium | reverse complement strand
TTCAGCACAGCAAAAAAAGCAGTAACAAAAACAGAAGAAGCAAAAGATAGTGAATTAAGATTTATGGCAATGGCAAACGCAGCAACACATAATGAAAAATGGGAATATGAAGTAGAAGGACAAAAAATCCCAATCCCAGCAGGATTTGCCCCAACAGAAATAGAAGGAGAAAACAGTTTAGAAGAAGGAATAGTAATAACAGATGCAGAAGGAAACGAATTTGTATGGATACCATGTACAAAAACAGATTATGAAGGTGCAAATAGAGAAGAAAGTTGGCCAACAGATTATTATGAATGGGATTATGGTAACAGAACATGGACAGATGAGCAAGTAGAAAATGTAGGAGAAGTAAGTTTAGGAAAGTTAAGTGAAAGACATGAATTAGGAGAATTAACGAGTCAGGGAATAGGCTTTTATGTAGCAAGATATGAAGCAGGAGTGCCAGAAAATGCAGACTTTTATGCAGATAGTGAAGGAGATACATATTATTTAGATAATAAAAAGAATGTAGTAGAAAATGAAGATAAAGAAAAATATAAACCAGTAAGTAAAAAGGGATATCCAGCATGGAACTTCATAAATCAAACAAATGCGAAAACAGTATCAGAAAATATGTATAGTGGAATGAGTTATTTAATAGATTCACACGCATGGAATTATATATGTCAAAATATATTAGCAGGTAAAGCAAAAAAGAATATAACAGATTCACACGATTGGGGAAACTATGTTGATAATACAAGAACAAAATATGAAAATCTAGATGTATTATATGCATTACATGAATGGTATAATGATAGTTGGACAAAATATGCAGATGGAAATGCAACAGGTGATGGATCTATATATCATAAAGGTATAATTCCAGCAGAAATTCCAGAAAATAATTACTTAGAGTTATCAACAGGAGCAAGTGACGATTTTAAGGCATATAACATATATGATATGGCGGGAAACATGTGGGAATTCACAACAGAAACTGATAAAGAATATTCAGTTGCCCGTGGCGGTGGATACGGTGTTTATGGCTCTTGGAACCCTGTGACCAAATCGAATGCTGGCGATAATATACATACCGCTCTCGACATCGGCTTTCGTATTGTACTTTATTTATAGAAGAACATATACATTTAAACATATTTTAAATACAAGAATAGACATTAGTATTAAAGAGGAAATATAATATGGTGTGTAATAAAAATCACATACCATATTTTTTTAATGCATTAAATTAAGAATTTTTAGTATTAAAAATTCTTGTATTATAAAAAATGATATGGTAATATAAAAGTGTAATATAACAAAATAAGGAGGAAATTTTATGATAGCAATAGGATGCGATCATGGCGGATATGAATTAAAGGAAGAACTAAAAAAATATTTAGAAGAAAAAGGATTAGAATATAAAGATTATGGTTCTTATTCTATAGATAGAGTAGATTATCCAGTAATTGCAAAAGAAGTTGCATTATCAGTACAAACACAGGAATGCGAAAAAGGAATATTAATTTGTAAATCTGGAAATGGAATGGCAATGGTAGCTAATAAATTCAAAGGTATTAGAAGTGCACCATGTTTTTGTGTAAAAGCAGCAAAATATTCAAGACTTCATAATGATACAAATATATTATCACTAGGAGCAGATTATATAACAACAGAAGAAGCAAAGGAAATCGTGGATATATGGCTAAATACTGAATTTGAAGGTGGAAGGCATAAACAAAGATTAGATATAATCTCAGAGATAGAAAGCGAGAATATGAAATGAAAATAATTTTGGCATCTAATTCACCAAGAAGAAAAGAATTATTACGGAAAAATAGTAGATGATTTTGAAGTAGTAGTAAGCAACTTTGACGAGACCACAATAACAGAACAAAATCCAGAAAAACTTGTATTAAAACTATCAATGAATAAAGCAAAGGAAGTTTTTGACAGAATTCAAAATCAATATAAAGATGTAATAGTAATTGGAGGTGATACGGTAGTATATTTTAACAATAGAATTTTAGGAAAACCAAAAGATAAAGAAGATGCATATAACACTTTGAAAGAACTTCAAGGCAATGTGAACTATGTATATTCAGGACTTACGGTTATAATAAAAGAAAATAATAAAATTATAAAGAAAAATGATTATACAAAAACAACAGTATATATGAAAAAGATGACAGATGAAGAAATAGAAGAATATATTAAAACTGGCGAGCCTATGGACAAAGCAGGGAGTTATGCTGTTCAAGGTATAGGAAGTAAATTTATAGAAAGAATAGAAGGCTCATATAGTTCAGCCATTGGATTAGACATAGAAAAATTAGATGAAATATTAAATAAAGTATAAAAAGGAGTAATAAATATGTTAAAAGAATTTAAAAAATTTATAGCAAGAGGAAATGTAATGGACTTAGCAGTTGGTGTAATTATGGGATCAGCATTTGGAAAAATAGTTACATCAATAGTAAGTGATATATTAATGCCATTAATAGGTGTTATAATTGGAGGAATTGATTTTTCAGGATTAAGCTTTAAATTAGGCGAAGCCGAAATAAAATATGGTAACTTTATACAAAATGTAATTGACTTTTTAATAGTAGCATTCTGTATTTTTATAATGGTGAAAATAGTAAATAAAATAACACACAAGGAAGAACCAAAAGAAGAAGCACCCGAAAAACCAGCTGACGTAGCATTATTAGAAGAGATAAGAGATTTATTAAAAGAGAAAAAAGAGGATACAATAGACGAAGAATAATATTATCATGTTAAAATTTTTGTAAAAAACTGTAAAATATCATTAAAAAAGATATGTGTCACCAAACACATATCTAATACCATATGAAAGATTAATTTTATGCTATAAGCTATATTTAGTATAACATTACTAGTTATATTTGTCAAATAATTTTTAAAAACTATTGTATAAATTAAAAAAATATGATAATATATTAACCAGATTTTGAAAATAAACCGTTTGAAAAAGCAAAGTAAGATGAGCAATGTGTGTTTAAGAGAGAATAGGTCACATAGGCTGAGAACCTATTTAATACCAGTTTATCTGAAATTTCACTTTTTAGGTCTTATGTTGAAACAACAGTAGGCATGAGCGTTTGCGACGTTATAGCAAAATAGAGGTTAATTATTTTAATTAATAAATTTAGGTGGTACCACGTAAAAAATACGTCCTATTATATAGGACGTATTTTTTATTAAATAGGAAAAATGCTATAATCGTAATTAGCCTTTGAGATTTGCTCATTTTATTTGCAAACTCAAATCGGCGAGAACAAAGGGTGGTCAGAGACCGCTTTGTTCGTGAAGAACTAAGAACGAAAAATGAAGAGGACTAAAAAACTGACATTAGTAATTCACAGTAGGGACATACCTTAATCTATGAGGAATGCCCTTGAACAAGGTGTGTCCATATACATTGTAATGAAAGGAAGGTTTTTATGAAAGAGCAAATTGCTAAAATTAAAGAAAGTGCATTTGCAGAAATTCAAAACTGCAAAACTCTTCAAGAATTAAATGACGTAAGAATCAAATACTTAGGAAAAAAAGGTGAGCTAACAGGACTTCTAAAAGGAATGAAAGATTTAAGTGCAGAAGAAAGACCAATTATTGGAGCTTTGGTAAATGAAGTAAGAAACAATTTAGAAACTAAAATAAAAGAAAACGAAGAAGCAATGCAAGAGCAAGCTTTAAATGAGAAATTGGAAAAAGAAAAAATTGATATTACTCTTCCAAGTACAAAGATAAAAAGAGGAAGTAAACATCCAATAAATAGAGTAATAGAAGAAATAGAAGATATATTTGTATCAATGGGATATGATGTAGTAAATGGTCCAGAACTTGAAACTGACGAATACTGTTTCGAAAGATTAAATCTTCCAAAAGGACATCCAGCAAGAGATATGCAAGATAGTTTCTATGTAGATCCAGAGCATCTATTAAGAACACAAACATCAGCTGTTCAAGCAAGAGTAATGATGGATAATAGTGAAAAAGGACCAATTAAAGTAATTTGCCCAGGTAAAACATATAGAAGAGATGATGATGCAACACATTCGCATCAATTTGGTCAAGTAGAAGGGCTTTTAATAGATAAAAATATTAGCCTTGCAGATTTAAAAGGAACATTAGAAGTATTTGTTAGGAAAATGCTTGGAGAAAATTCTAAATTAAGATTTAGACCAAGTTATTTCCCATTTACAGAACCAAGTTATGAAGTAGATGTTAGTTGCTTTAAATGTGGTGGAAAAGGATGTAATCTTTGTAAACAAACAGGCTGGATAGAAATATTAGGTTCAGGTATGGTACATCCAAATGTATTAAAAATGAACGGATATGATCCAGAAAAATACACAGGATTTGCATTTGGAACAGGACTTGATAGACTCGCAATGTTTAAATATGGAATTACAGATATAAGATATTTTTATACAAATGATGTAAGATTCTTAAATCAATTCGATAGAAAGGATGTGGACTAATTGAAACTAAGTAAAAATTTTGTTAAAGACTATGTAGACATAGATGTAGATATAGAAACCTTAGCAGAAGATATGACAAGAGTAGGTAATGAATACGATAGCGCAGAAAAGTTAATAAATGCTACAAAATTAATTATAGGCGAAGTATTAGAATGTGAAATGCATCCAGATTCAGATCATCTTCATATATGCAAAGTAAATATTGGAAAAGAAGTTTTAGATATAGTCTGTGGAGCACCAAATGTAAGAAAGGGATTAAAAGTAATTGTAGCTCAAGTTGGAGCTCAGCTTCCAGGTGGTATTACAATTAAGGAAGGTAATATTAGAGGTAAGAAATCTAATGGAATGATGTGTTCTATTGAAGAACTTGGATTAGAATCTAAATTTTTAAAAGAGGAAGATAAAGCTGGAATACATGAACTTCCAGCAAATGCTCCAGTAGGAGAAGACCCAATAAAATTTATGGAAATGGACGATGAAATAGCTGATTTTGAACTTACAGCAAATAGGGGAGATTTGCTTAGCATATTAGGTATGGCTTATGAACTTGGGGCTATATATGATAGACCTGTTAAAGAAATAGATTTAAAACATGGTGAAATAGAAGAAGATGTAAATGACAGTTTTAAAGTAGAAGTAAATACAGAAAACTGTAATTTATTCCTAGCAAAGAAAGCATTGAATGTAACTATAAAAGAAAGTCCAGCTTTTATAAAAAATAGGCTAATTGCAAGTGGAATAAGACCAATCAATAATGTAGTAGATATTAGTAACTATGTAATGTTAGAAGTAGGTCAACCACTTCACTTCTACGATGCAGACAGATTAGGTTCAAAAATTGAAGTTAGAATGGCAAAAAATAATGAAAAACTAACTACATTAGACAATATAGAAAGAACATTAGATGAAGATGATATTGTTATTACAAATGGAACGGAAGCAATAGGTCTTGCAGGTGTTATGGGTGGACTTTCAACAGAAGTAGAAGAAGATACAAAAAATATAATAATTGAATCTGCAGTATTTGATGGTGTAAAAATAAGATGTACATCTAAAAAGATTGTAAGAAGTGAAGCAAGTAATCGTTTTGAAAAAGGGTTAGACCCAAATAGAACATATATGGCAATTGAAAGAGCGTGCACACTTCTAGAAAAATATGCTGATGCAAAAATTGCAAAAGGCACAGTTGTTTATGATAAAGCAGATAAGCAAGAAAAGAAAATAGATATAACAATTGAAAATATAAACAATCTTTTAGGAACAGAAATTCCACAAGAAGAAGCTTTAAATGTATTTAGAAAATTAGGATTTAAGTATTCAGTAAATGGCAATGTAATTACTGTTACAGTACCTACAAGAAGAATGGATATATCAATAAAAGAAGACTTAATAGAAGAAGTGGGAAGAATTTATGGTGTTGATAATATCGAAGGAAAACTTCCAGTATTAGAGGCAAGAACAGGAAAATATGACAAGTCTGCAAGAGAAATAAGAAACAAAATGATAGGACTTGGACTAAATGAAGTAATGTCATATATATTAATAAATGATAAGGAAGCAAAAAAATTTACAACAGACAATTTTGAAGCAATAAAATTATTAGATCCACTTACAGAAGACAGAAACACATTAAGATATAGCATGATTCCATCTCTTTTAAAAATATATGAATATAACTTAGATAGAAATAATAAAGATGTGTCAATATTTGAAATAGGAAAAGGATTTGGAAAAGTAAATGATGATTATATAGAAGAAGAAAAACTATGTGTATTAATGTCTGGTAAATATTATGAAGGAATAGGAAATACAAAAAATGTTGATTTCTATATGATTAAAGGAGTAGCAGAAGAACTTTTAGAGTATTTGGGATATAACGGAAGATATAGTTTTGTAAGAAACTCCGAACTTCCAAAAGAATTTCATCCAGGTCAAACCGCATTTATTTCTATAAATAATGATATTGTAGGAATAATACGGAAAAGTACATCCAAAAGAAACAAAAGAAGATGTATATACAATGGAAATTAATTTAAGCAAACTACTTTCTAAAAAAGTAGGAAAAATGAAATATAAAGAAATATCTAAATTCCCAAGTATCAAAAAAGATGTTGCATTTATTGTAGATAGAGATTTGGAATCAAGTACAATAGAAAAGCAAATTAAAAAATCTGCAGGAAATTTACTTACAAATATAGAAGTATTTGATGTATATACTGGCGAACATGTAGAAGAAGGTAAAAAATCAATAGCATATTCATTAACATTTAGTGACAGTAAAAAAACATTAACAGATGATGAAGTAACAGGAATATTTAATAAAGTTATTTCAGATGCAGAAAAAGTATTAGGCGCAGAGATAAGAAAATAACAATTGTAGAAAATGTAAAAGTGCGTGACTCCGCTAGAATCCATAATTGAGCTATGCACGTTAATATATTAAAACAAAACACTTATAAGAATTATCTTATAGGTGTTTTGATATATGTAAATTAGTTAAACAAACATATCAAAAAACTATTGCTAAAAAATGTAATTTATTTAGACGCAATTATGTGCTCATACATATAACAAAAAAAGAACATGATAATAAAATAAAAAACTGTTGAAAAAGAGGTTTGATTGTGTTAATATAATTCTATGGAAAAATTAAAGGAGTGAAACACAAATGGCAAAAAAGAAAATAGATAAACAAAAATTAATAACAAGAATTGTAGCGTCAGTTTTAGCAGGACTTATGGTATTAAGTGTAGCATTTACATTAATTTGGTATTTGGTAGCACAATAATATATAAGGGACGCTATTGGTTAGGAATACCAAGCTACACCACAATGAATATTTGAAAAGGAGTACAAATGAAAAACACATTATTTACACCCAATTTAGAATTTACTGGGCAAGATATAGCTAATTATTTAAATATGCTAAGAGATAACCCAATAAAAATAATAACATTAATAATAGATATTTCAATAGTATTATTTTTAGCAATAAAATTATTACAAATAGTAAAAGAAACTAGGGCATGGCAACTTATAAAAGGTATAGCATTTTTAATAATATTTACTATGCTTAGTTCAGTTTTAGAACTTCATATATTAAATTATATTTTAACATCATTTATGACATATGGAGTAATATTATTGATTATAATTTTCCAACCAGAATTAAGACGTGCACTAGAACAATTACGGTACTAGTAAATTAACAAGATTCTTTGGAATAGATAAAGATATTGCAACAAAAACAAAAGAAAATATATATAAAATAGTAATTGCGTGCACAGAGCTTGCAAAAAATAAAATAGGAGCACTAATTGTTATAGAAAGAGATATAAAATTGCAAGATATAGCAGACACAGGGATAATAATGGATTCAGAAATATCTCCACAATTATTAGTAAATATATTTAATCCTAAAACACCACTACATGATGGTGCAGTAATAATTAGTGAAAACAAAATAAAATCATCAGCTTGTCTTTTACCATTATCTAATGATAAAAATATATCAAAAGGACTTGGAACAAGACATAGGTCAGCAGTAGGTATGTCACAAGAATCAGATGCAATAGTAGTTGTTGTATCAGAAGAAACAGGAAAAATATCAATTGCTAAAGATGGAACTTTAATAATGGATGTAAAAGAAGAGGCATTAAGACAGATATTAATAAAAAATATTGTAACAAAAAGATTTGGTAATGAAAATCTAAAAAAGAAAAGAGCAATATGGAAAGAAAAAATAGAAGGAAAATGAGAAATATAAAACTAACAATAGAATATGATGGAAAAAAATTCAATGGTTGGCAAAAACAACCAAATAAATTAAATATACAAGGCGAAATAGAAAATGCAATAAAAGAAATAACAGGAGAAGAAGTAGAGCTAATTGCATCAGGAAGAACAGATGCAGGAGTACATGCACTTCGGACAAGTTGCAAATTTTAAAACAAATAGTAATCTTCCAATAGAAAAATTTGCAATAGCAATAAATTCTAAATTAAAAAAGAGTATTGTTATAAAACAAGCAGAAGAAACAAGCCAAAGGTTTCATTCTAGATACAATGCAAAACAAAAAACATATAGATATATAATAAATAATTCTAAACAGGGTACAGCAATATACAGAGATTTAGAATGTCATATTCCAATGGAACTTAATATACAAGAAATGAAAAAGGCATCAAAATATTTTGAAGGGGAACATGATTTTAAAGCATTTAAAGCAAGTGGAACAAGCAGTAAAAGTAGTGTAAGAATAATATATAAAGCAGAAGTTTTAGAAAAAGGAGATAGAATTTTTATTGAACTTACAGGTAATGGCTTTTTATATAATATGGTAAGAATTATATCAGGAACATTAGTAGATGTGGGACTTCGGAAAAATAAAAGCAGATGAAATACCAGAGATTATAGAATCTAAAGAAAGAAGCAGAGCAGGAAAAACACTTCCAGCACACGGGTTATATCTGATAGAAGTAAAATATGATTAAGAAAAGAGGATTTTGGGGACAGACCCCTAAATCCTTTTTTCTTAAATTATTAAATTTTAAATTTTGTTAAAAAGAGGATTTAGGGGTCTGTCCCCAAAATCCTCTTTTCAATTTCTTTCCAAACATCTTCACAATAATTTTTCTTCTCAGCAGAAAAGGGAAGAAAAGGTATATCTTTTAAAGGATTTAATATGCTTTGTAATTCTAAAACTCTTGAATCTACTTTTGTAGGTGCTATTTTATCAGCTTTATTTGCAATAATGATACAAGGATGATTTCCTGATTTATTAATTATATAATCATACATAAGTCTATCATTTTCAGTAGGATTATGCCTTATATCAATTAAAAATATAATAAGTACAATTTCTTTTCTAATTTGTAGATACTGTTCAATAAAATTTCCAACCTTTACTTGCTCTTGTTTACTCATTTTACTATATCCATATCCTGGCAAGTCAACAAAATATAAGTTATTATCAATATTATAGAAGTTAATTTGTCTAGTTTTTCCAGGTTGACTACTTGTTCTAGCTAAATTCTTTCTATTAATCATTGCATTTATAAATGAAGATTTGCCAACATTAGATTTACCAACCAAAACAATTTCAGGAATCTCTGTTTTAGGATATTGTTTTGGACTAACAGCGGATATTTCAAATTTTGGATTTTTAACTATCATTTTAAATTCCTTTCTATTAGATAAATTGTAGTTTGTGTTACGGAGAATTCAGGACAGTCCCAAAAATCCCCAAAATTGGTGATTTTTTAGGGACAGTCCCTAGAATTCCCCCTAACACAAACTACAATTTATTTAATTAATTTTTTGGAACTATTTTAGATATTCCACCAATATAAGGTCTCAAAGCTTCTGGAATATTGATGCTTCCATCTTCATTATAATTATTTTCTAAAAATGCTATTAGCATACGAGGTGGAGCAACTACTGTATTGTTTAAAGTATGTGCAAAATAGTTTCCTTTTTCACCTTTTATACGAATTCCAAGACGTCTTGCTTGTGCATCTGTCATATTAGAACAACTTCCAACTTCAAAATATTTTTTTTGTCTTGGACTCCAAGCCTCTACATCACAAGATTTTGCTTTTAAATCGGCCAAATCTCCACTGCAACATTCAAGTGTACGAACAGGTATGTCTAAACTCCTAAATAGTTCTACAGTATATGACCACATTTTATCATACCAATCATAACTATCTTCTGGTTCACAAACAACAATCATTTCTTGCTTTTCAAATTGATGTATTCTATATACACCTCTTTCTTCTATACCATGTGCACCTTTTTCTTTTCTAAAACATGGAGAATATGACGTCATTGTATATGGAATTTCTGACTTTGGTAAAATTTGATCTTTAAATTTTCCTATCATAGAATGTTCGCTTGTACCTATAAGATACAAATCTTCGCCTTCTATTTTATACATCATTGCATCCATTTCTGTAAAACTCATAACACCTGTTACAACATCGCTACGAATCATAAATGGAGGTACGCAATAAGTAAATCCTTTATTTATCATAAAATCTCTAGCATATGATATAACAGCAGAATGAAGTCTTGCTATATCACCCATTAAATAATAGAATCCATTACCTGCAACTCTACGGGCAGATTCTAAATCTATTCCAGATAATTTTTCCATTATATCTGTATGATATGGTATTTCATAGTTTGGAATTACAGGCTCTCCATATTTTTCTATTTCAACATTTTCTGTGTCGTCTTTTCCAATAGGAACAGACTCATGAATTATATTTGGGATTTTCATCATAATATCTTTAATTCTTTTACTATATTCATCAGTTTGTTTTTCTATATTTTCTAATTTGGAATTTATTTCATTTACTTTAGACTTAGTACTTTCTGCTTCGTCTTTTTTGCCTTCACGCATAAGATTTCCAATTTCTTTACTAATAGAATTACGTTCCATTCTAAGTGTGTCGCCTTCTAATTGAAATTCTCTGTATTTTTTATCTAATTCAATAACTTGATCTACTAATTCCAATTTATTATCTTGAAATTTTTTCTTAATATTTTCCTTAACTAAATCAGGATTTTCTCTTACAAATTTAATATCTAACATATAAACCTCCAGCCTGAGTAATATAAAATTTAATAAATTAAATTACTCTATTTACTAATAAAATAAGTTTACTATAAATAATGAAAATTTGCAATAATATATTGATTAAAGCTAATATAATTAATGTAATAAATTAAAAAACAACACTTATGTCTTGTTTTTTTTTGCGAAAAATTATATAATTAACACATTAGTTAAATTATGGAAGAAAGGAAGTAAATTTATGGTAGTTAGCAGAGAAGAAATTTTGCATATAGCAAAGCTTGCGGATTTAAATATTAAAGATGAAGAAATAGATGAATATGCAAAAAATTTGCAAGACATATTAAATTTTGTAGATATTTTAAATAGTGTAGATACAGAAAATGTAGAAGAATCAATAGGTATTGCAAATAATACAAATGTATTTAGAAAAGATGAAATAAAGGAATTTGGTAATAGAGATATTTTATTACAAAATGCACCTGAACAAGAAGATGGGATGTTTAAAATTCCTAAGGTTATTTAAAACAAATGAAAAGCAGCATCTTGCTTTGTTAAACTGCATAAAAATTTTTTCGATATACAGCGTATAATCTCAAAAATTTTTATTTGTTTGCCTCGCAATATACTACTTTTGATTTGTTTTATAAAAGTATATGTAAAATTTGAAAGGAGAGTTTTAATGGAACTTTATGAATTAACTGTTCATGAACTATTAGAAAAGTTAGATAATAATGAAATAACTTTAGAAGATATAACTAAAAGTTATGTAGATAGAATAAACGATAAAGAAAAAGATGTACAAGCTTTTGTTACTATATCAGATAAAGAAGCTTTAGAAAAAGTAAAAGAGATTAAAGAAAGAAATACTAAATTTGCGGGTATTCCAATAGGAATAAAAGATAACATGTGTATTAAAGGAACTAAAACAACATGTAGTTCTAAAATGCTAGAAAATTTTGTTGCTCCATATAATGCAACTGTTATAGAAAAATTAAATCAAGAAAATATGATATATTTAGGGAAACTCAATATGGACGAGTTTGCAATGGGTGCTTCAACAGAATATTCTGCTTTTAAGAAAACAAAAAATCCTTGGAATTTAAACACAGTACCAGGTGGATCAAGTGGTGGTTCTGCTGCTGCAGTAGCAGCAAGCATGGTACCATGGGCATTAGGCTCAGATACAGGTGGGTCAATACGTCAGCCATCTTCTTTATGTGGGGTTGTTGGACTAAAACCTACATATGGTTTGGTTTCAAGATATGGTTTGGTAGCATTTGCATCTTCACTTGATCAAATAGGACCAATTACAAAAGATGTAAGAGACTCTGCAATGCTATTAAACTTGATTACAGGGCATGATGAAAAGGATTCTACATCTGTGGATATAGAGAAAAAAGATTATACAAAGGCTCTAAAGGAAGATGTAAAAGGATTAAAAATAGGTGTTCCAAAAGAATATTTTGGAGAAGGTATAAATGAAGAAGTAAAGAAATCTGTAAAAGAAGCAATAAAAAAATATGAAGAAATGGGAGCTATAGTAGAAGAATGTTCTTTAGATATTGCAGATGAATCCTTAGCAGTTTATTATATAATTGCTTGTGCAGAAGCAAGTTCAAACTTAGGAAGATTTGACGGAATAAGATATGGATATCGTACTAAAAACTTTACTTCATTAAAAGATATATATAGAAATTCAAGAAGTGAAGGCTTTGGAGCAGAAGTAAAAAGAAGAATAATACTTGGTACTTATGTTCTTTCATCAGGATATTATGATGCATATTATAAAAAAGCACAAAAGGTAAGAACTGTAATTAGAAAAGAATTCGAAAAATTATTTGAAAAATATGATGTACTATTAACACCAACATCACCAACAGTAGCATATGAAATAGGTACAAAGTCAAATAATCCATTAGAGATGTATTTAGCTGACCTTTGTACAGTAACAGTAAATATTGCAGGACTTCCAGGAATTTCAGTACCATGCCGGAGTAGATAGCAATGGTATGCCAATTGGTATGCAATTAATAGGAAAACATTTTGATGAAGAAACAATACTTAGAGCTGCATATACATATGAACAACAACTTAAATTTAGAGACAAATATAAGCCTACATTTAAAAAATAGGAGGAAATAGTGTTTAAATATATTATAATAACTATTGGTTTTACAATTGCATATGTTGGATTTGGAATAATTAATTTTTATCAATCAAAAAATATTGAACCTAATTTTATTAATTTGTTAAAATATAATTTATGTATTATACCAATAACATTTATACTTAATTTTATAGTAACATTAGTTTTTAATAAAGGTTATAAATCTGTTGGACAAATGTTACCAGTAACAATAATTTATATAGCAGTTGGAGTATTTTCTTATGTAATTGTAAACTATTTGTATTTTAAAGAAACGCCAAAAATAAACCAAATAATAGCAATTATGCTCGTATTAATGGGATTAATAATTTGTAATTATAAAAAATAAGGAGGAATATATGTCAAGAGAAGATTATGAAATAGTAATAGGACTAGAAGTTCATAGTGAATTATCTACAAAAACAAAAATATTCTGTTCTTGTCCTACAGAGTTTGGAGGAGAGCCAAATACTCATTGCTGTCCAGTATGTATGGCAATGCCTGGTACACTTCCAGTTTTAAATGAAAAAGTAGTTGAGTATGCAATAAAAGCAGGACTTGCTACAAATTGTGAAATAGCAGATATAAGTAAAAATGATAGAAAGAATTACTTTTATCCAGACCTTCCAAAAGCATACCAAATATCACAATATGATATGCCACTTTGCGAGCATGGATATGTGGAAATAGAAGTAGATGGTGAAAAGAAAAAAATAGGACTTACAAGAATACATATTGAAGAAGATGCAGGGAAATTAAATCATGATGATTATGGAAGAGGAAGCTTAGTTGACTTAAACAGAGCAGGTGTTCCTTTAATAGAAATAGTATCAGAGCCTGATTTAAGAAGTAGTGAAGAAGTAGATTTATATTTGAAGAAGTTAAAATCTATATTAGAGTATATCGAAGTGTCAGACTGTAAGATGCAAGAAGGATCTTTAAGAGCCGATGTTAATGTATCTGTTAGAAAAAAAGGACAAAAAGAGTTTGGAACTAGAACAGAAATGAAAAATATGAATTCATTTAGATCAATAGTAAGAGCAATAGATTACGAAGCAGAAAGACAGATAGAAATTCTAGAAGATGGTGGAAAAATAGACCAAGAAACATTAAGATGGGATGATGTATCTGGAAAAACTTTTCCAATGAGAGATAAAGAAGATGCACAAGATTATAGATATTTTCCTGATCCAGATTTAGTTACAATTAGAATATCAGAAGAGATGAAGGAAAATATAAGAAAAAGTCTTCCAGAAATGCCAGAAAGTAGAAAGAAAAGATATATTGAAGAGTATAATTTACCTGAATATGATAGCAATATATTAATATCATCAAAATATTTTTCTGATTTATTTGAAGGAGCAACTAAAGTATGTAATAATCCTAAAGCAGTTAGTAACTGGATAATGACAGATATAATAAAAGAATTAAACGAAAAAGAATTAGAGCCATCAGATATACCATTTACAGCAGAGCAGCTCGGAAATTTAGTAGTATTAATTGATAAAGGAACTATCAGTTCAAGCATTGCAAAAAAAGTATTACAAGAAATGTTTGAAAATCCAAGAGAACCACAAAAAATAATAGAGGAAAAAGGATGGGTTCAAATATCAGATGAGGGTGCAATTAAAGAAGTTGTATTAAAAGTATTAGAAGCAAATCCACAGTCAATTGCAGATTATAAAGCAGGAAAAGACAAAGCATTGGGATTTTTAGTAGGGCAAGCAATGAAAGAAACAAGAGGAAAAGCAAATCCTCAGATGTTAAACAAAATGTTCTTAGAAGAATTAAAAAAATAAAGTATAAAAAATTCTGGAGTAGATTTTAAATTTAAAAATTGTACTCCAGAATTTTTCTTGAATAGAAAAATCGCAGATTTTCCCTATAATAACAATAAATTTAATAAATGTCAAAGAGTTTATAATATAAATTCTATATAATTTGTTTTTTTATTGTATCTATTGCAAAAGCACATACAAAAAACATTGCACCAAAAGTTAAGCCAGTTTTAAATAATATTATACCTGAATCATATAATATATGAGATATAGGATTTAATATGTAAGAAAATGATATTATGCTTGATATAATACATATAATAAATGAAAATTTAAATCCATGTATCATTATTTTTAATATATTTTTATCAATATTTTTTACACAATTTATAAAGTTGTTTATCAATTTAATCACCCCAATATTCCAATTTCCATATATTTATGTTAACATATAAAAATTAGTAAATCAAAGGTAATTATTGGAACAATTAAATATAGTTTGTATAATGAAATATTTTGAAGGGTGGGACGCCCAGGGGTGCGTCCCCTACAATACACGTTAATATTTGTAGGGGTCGCCGCCTTCGGCGACCCGTTTTCAAGAGAAATACCTGAATAAATTCAATAAAAAAAACAAATCTTTAAGATTTGTTTTCTAAATAATACTTTAAGCTATAGTATTTAATTTTTTAGCTAAATTAGATTTTTTTCTAGATGCAGTATTCTTTTTAATAACTCCTTTTGAACATGCACCATCAATTTTTTTAACAGCTTCTCTAAAAAGTTTATCAGCGTTTTCTTTATTTCCTTCTATAACTGCAGCTTCAAATTTTTTTGTTGCTGTTTTATATTCAGATTTAATCATATTATTTCTTAATGTTTTCTTTTTAATAACATCAACTCTTTTTATTGCAGATTTGATATTTGGCATAAATTTTGCACCTCCTTAAAGTCAAAATAAAATTCACTTTTTCTATTTTAACATGTAAATATAAAAATTGCAAGTGTTTTCTTTACAACAAGAGAAAAATTTAATATAATACGGATACGTGAGGTGAATATATGGATATTTTAGAAAAGGCAAAAGACAATATGTTATTAAAAGAAACAATGTTATCTGAATATGCATGTAAATCAGAAGATGCTATTTTATTACAAGAAGATAAAGATGATATTAGACCTATATTTTTTAGGGATATAGATAGAATAATTCATTCACTTGGATATACAAGGTATATAGATAAAACTCAGGTTTTTTCATTTACAAAAAATGATCATATTACACATAGGGTTCTTCATGTTCAATTAGTTTCTAAAATTGCAAGAACTATTGGTAGAAGTCTAAAGTTAAATGAAGATTTAATTGAGGCTATAGCTCTTGGACATGATATAGGTCATAGCCCCTTTGGACATAAGGGCGAAAAATATTTAAATGATATATGTATAAAAGAAAATATAGGATACTTCTGCCATAATGCACAAAGTGTTAGGGTTTTGAAAATTTTGGAAAGATTAAATATTAGTATGCAAACTTTAGATGGAATACTTGCCCATAATGGAGAGATACTAATAAATAAATATAAATATAATAAAAATAAAACAGAAGAAGATTTTATTAAAGATTTGGATGCTACATTCACAGAAGAGAACTATAGCAAAAAAATAATACCAAAAACACTAGAAGCATCAGTTGTAAGACTATCAGATATAATTGCATATATTGGTAGAGATATAGAAGATTCAATAAAAATAGGTATAATAAAAAGAGAAGATGTGCCACATGATATAACAAATGTATTAGGGGACAATAATTCCAAAATTGTTGATACATTAATTAAAGATATAATTATAAATAGCTTTGAAAAGCCATATTTAACTTTTTCTGATGAAGTATTTAATGCTCTTATGAAATTAAAAGATTGGAATTTTAAAAATATATATGCATCTGATGAAGCTAATAAATATCAAGATAAGATAAAAAATCTTTTTTACGATTTATATTATTGCTATCTAGAAAAAGTACAAAAATTTAACACAGACAAAAACAATCTTTCAGAGTCAGAAAAGAACTTATATGATTTTATAAAACAAAAAGATGATAATACAAACATAAAAAGAGTTGTAATAGATTACATTGCAGGTCAAACAGACCAATATTTTTTAAATGAATGTATAGAGAACATAAAAGGAATTAATATAGAAGAATTATATAAATAAAACTTATATGATTACATAATTATTCTTAAAATGGAATATACTACAAATATGATAGTGTAAAGGAGTAGAATAATTTATGCAATATCGTATAAAAGAAGAAAAAGTAAAAAACGAAATTGAACTTTTAAAATCAATTTCAGAAACAAAAAGAGAATTGTATATAGCTAATAAAAACTTTGAAACAGCAGAAGCAGAGCTTATTGATTATTATTCATATCAAATTAAGGCAAATAAATCAAAACTGGATTATCTAATAAAACAAGTAAAAGAAAAAGGGATAGAAGTA
Organism: uncultured Clostridia bacterium; assembly: GCA_947627485.1. Lineage (GTDB taxonomy): Bacteria > Bacillota > Clostridia > TANB77 > CAG-508 > CAG-452. The sequence goes on along the minus strand of CANQWF010000007.1, from coordinate 17,678 downwards.
AATATGATTAATAATTTAAAAATACAAACACAAAACATTGAGGCTATTTAATTTGTAATATTAAAAAAAAACAAGCATAATTATAGTATTAGTAAAGTGAGGGATAAGCTTATGAACAGTACTAATACTATAATTATTTTTTTAGGATGTATAATCTCAATAATTTTATTTGGAAAAATATTTGTATTACCAATAAAGATGATAATAAAATTAATTATTAATTCAATTTTAGGTGGAATAATAATTGTAGTTATTAATTGGATAGGAACGGCATTTAATCTGCATATAGGACTTAATATATTTACTGCAATTTTTGTACGGAATACTTGGAATTCCAGGAGCAATATTACTGACATTTTTTAAAATGATTTTAGGTTAATTATTTATCAAGGTTGAAAAAAATATATAAAAATAGTATAATATAAAAAAATATATGAGGGGAAAAGTTATGGAAGAAGTAAAAGTATTAATTAACGAAGAAAGATTAAGTAAACGTGTTAAAGAAATAGGAGAGCAAATACAAGAAGAATACAAAGGAAAAGAAATTATTTTAATATGTATTCTAAAAGGTTCCGTATTTTTTACTGTTGACCTTGCAAAAATTATTAAAGGCAATGTTAAATTAGAATTCATAAGGGTATCTAGCTATACTGACGGAACAGAGAGTTCAGGTAAGATAGACCTTAAGCTAGACTTAAACGATAGTATTGAAGGAAAAGATGTAATTGTTGTAGAAGATATAATTGATACAGGAAGAACTCTTTCATATTTAATAGATTATTTAAAAACAAAAAAACCAAACTCTATTAAGTTATGTGCTTTATTGGACAAGGTAGAAAGAAGAATCCAAGAAGTAAATGTAGATTATACAGGATTTCAAATACCAGATAAATTTGTTGTTGGATATGGATTAGATGTTGACGAAAAATACAGAAACCTTCCATATGTAGGATATATAGAATAAAAAATAGGGAAAAAGGGGACAGACCCCTTTTTCCCTAAAAAAGAGGATAATATGTTTGATATAAAAGAAGAGCTTAAAAAACTTCCAGAAAAACCTGGAGTTTATATAATGAGAGATAAAAATGATAATATTTTATATGTGGGTAAAGCCGTTATTTTAAAAAATAGAGTTAAACAGTATTTTAATAAAACAAAGAAGACTAAAAGAATTGAAAGGATGGTTTCTTTAATAGATCATTTTGAATATATAGTTACAGATAATGAGGCAGAAGCTCTTATATTAGAATGTAATCTTATAAAAAAGAATATGCCTAAATTTAATGTGCTTTTAAAAGATGATAAAACTTATCCATATATAAAAATAGATATTAAGTCAGATTATCCAAATATATTTGTAACTAGAAGATTTCAAAATGATGGAGCAAAATATTTTGGACCGTATGCAAATGCTGGGGCAGCAAAAGAAATGTTAAATTTTATAAAAGAACGCTTTCAAATAAGACAGTGTAGAAGATTTAAAAGTAATCAAAGAGCATGTTTGAATTACCATATAAAAAAATGTTTAGCCCCATGTATGGGATATGTTAGCAAGGAAGAATATAGAAAACAAATAGATCAGATTATAATGCTTTTAGAGGGAAAAACTAAAGAAATTATAAAACAAATAGATAAAGAGATTATAGAACTTGCAGATAAGCAAGAATACGAAAAAGCGGCTATTTTAAGAGATAAAAAAATAGCAATTGAAAGAATATCAGAAAAACAAAAGGTATCTAATATAAATGAAAAGGCTATAGATGTAATAGGTATTGCAAAAAATGAATTATCAATTTGTATAGAGATATTTTTTGTAAGGAATAGCAAAATGATAGGAAGAGAACATTATTTTTTTGAGAATTCAAATGAGCTTACAGAACATGAAACTTTATCAGAATTTATAAAACAATATTATATAAATAAAATGGACTTACCTAGTAAAATAATGATTCCAGAAGAAATAGAAGACATAGAATTAATAGAAAAATTGTTATCTAATAAAATAAATAGAAAAATAGAATTTAGGTTGCCACAAAAAGGTGAGAAATTAAGATTTATAGAAATGGCTAATAATAATGCAAAAATTACATTGGACAATAGAACAAAGGAAAAGGAAGATATTGTACTAAAACTAAAAGACACATTAAATCTCGAAAGTATGCCAAGAAAAATTGAGTGTTTTGATATTTCCAATATAGCAGGAGAATATATGGTTGCAGGAATGTGTGTTGCTAAAGATGGAATTATAAATAGGAACTTAGCAAGAAGATTTAAAATAAAAACTGTATTTACTCAAGATGATCCTAAATGTATGGAAGAAGTTGTAACAAGAAGGATTAAACATTCAGTAGAAAACCCTAAAGGTGCATTTGGAAATCTTCCAGATGTGATTTTTGCAGACGGTGGTATTACACAAATAAGAGCAATTAAAAGAGCAATAAGTAAATATCAAATTAGTATTCCTGTATTTGGTATGGTAAAAGATGATAAGCACAATACTAAAAAATTAATAGATGAAGATAAGAATGAAATTGAGTTAGATGATACCATAATGAACTTTATAACAAATATGCAGGATGAAGTTCATAGAATAGCAATTGAATATAATAGAAAACTAAGAAATAAAGACATTACTAAATCAAAATTAGATAAAATAAAAGGTGTAGGAGAAAAAAGAAAGCAAGATTTACTAAAAAAATTTGGTAGCGTAGAAGCAATAAAAAACGCAGATATTTTAGAAATATCAAAAGTAAATGGAATTACCGAAGAATTAGCAAGAAAAATCAAGAAAGAAATCCTATGAAAGTTGTAATATTAGTTAGACTCCTTGAATATAATATATCAATAATAAATAGGACAAGGAGTGTATAATATGATTGATATTACAAAAGACGAATTTTGGGAAAGTAAATATGAAGAAGTATCAAAAACAGAAAAAGAAAAAAGTAAAGTAAAAGAGTTTATAATAAAACATAAGTTATTTACATCTTTATTAATAAGTTTAGGAGTATTAATGACAATAAATACAGTTTTGATATATAATTTTTTTAAGATATTAAGTAAATTGTAGTTTGTGTTAGGTGAATTCTAGGGACTGTCCCTAAAAATCACCAATTTTGGGGATTTTTGGGACTGTCCTGAATTCCCCTAACACAAATAACAATTTAGCTGATAAAATATTTGTAGAAAGGTAATGAAATAATGAACATAGCAAAAGATTGGAAAGATTACGAAATAATAGACATGGCAAATGGAGAAAAACTAGAAAGGTGGAAAAATATAAAATTAGTAAGACCAGATCCACAAATAATTTGGAAAAATAAATCTTTTCCTAAAGAATGGGAGAAAGCAAATGCTACATATAAAAGAAGCAACAAAGGTGGTGGAGGCTGGAACTACAAATCAGAACTTCCAGACAGCTGGCAAATAAAATATAAGGAACTTACATTTAATATAAAGCCAATGGGATTTAAACATACAGGACTTTTTCCTGAACAAGCTGTGAATTGGGATTGGATGATTAATAAAATTAAAAGTGCCAAAAGAGAGATTAAAGTATTAAATCTTTTTGCGTATACAGGAGGAGCATCAGTAGCATGTTTATATGCAGGAGCATCTGTTTGTCACGTAGATAGTTCTAAAGGAATGGTATCATGGGCAAAAGAAAATGTTATATCATCTAAACTTCAAAATAGACCAATTAGGTATATAGTAGATGATGTAGTAAAATTTGTAAATAGGGAAATAAGAAGAGGTAACAAATATGATGCAATAATAATGGATCCACCTTCCTATGGAAGGGGAGCTTCTCGGTGAAGTGTGGCAATTTGAGAATAATATTTATGACTTAGTTAATCTTTGCACAAATGTTTTAAGCGATAATCCTTTGTTTTTCTTAATAAATTCATATACTACGGGTATATCAGCAGAAGTATTAGGAAATTTACTAAAACTAAATTTAAAGAGTTATAAAGGAAAAATTTCATCAGGTGAAATAGGATTGCCAATGACAAATTCGGAATTAATACTTCCTTGTGGTATTTATTCAAGGTGGGAGAGCTAAAATTAATAAATGTTACACAGCAATATATTAACAAACAATATTATGTATATTTTATAAAACCGGAAAAAATCATATATGAAAAATAATTTAAAAAATTTCATATATGATTTTTTTCTTTTTATATAGAAAAATAAAATCATGGACAAACAAATTATAAAATTACATTACAAACAGATGAGGTGATTTTATTTGATAGAAAAGTTATGTAATAAATTAACGAAAAAAATTCAAAATAAAATGCCAGATGTTGATGATGAAAGGGCAGAAATCATAAATTATGGATTACAGTTAGTAATAGGAGAAATTCCTAAAACATTTGCTCTTTTATTAATAGCATATTTATGTGGAGTTTTAGGCCTTTCAGTATTAGCATTACTGTTTATTATGCCATATAAAACATTTTCAGGTGGAGTACATTTAAAAACACATATAGGTTGCATAGTAGCAACAAGTTTATTTTATGTAGGAAATGCACTTTTGAGTAAAAATGTTGTATTTAATCCTATTTATATCAAATATATAATTATTGCTCTAACATGGGTCTTTAGCATGATTATGATTAAACTTTATGCTCCAGCTGATACAGAAGCAGTCCCTATACTTAGAAAAAAGGACAGAAACTTAAAAAGAGTAATGTCATATATAACAATGACATTAACACTAGTTATAGCAATATTTATAACTAATTCAACAATATCAAATTTATTAATATTTGGAACATTGATTCAAACAATTACAATTACTCGTTTTATATATAAATTAACAAACAATAAATACGGATATGAAGAATATATTAAAGCAAAACAAAATACAAATTTGGCTTAACTTAAAAAACACATAAATAATATTAAAGGTGAAATAATTATAAGATTTCACTAAAAAAGGGGGGAAATAGATATGTTAAAATTCTTAGCAAAAGTTGCAGAAAAATATGCAAAATCTACAAATACAGCATGTTATTTTTGGTTCTGTTTACATCAACCAAAAATGCCAGCATCTTTAATAAAAAAAGATTAATTAGATAAATGTTGACTTCATAAACAAAAGAAGCTGATTCGACACAGCTTCTTTTATTAATATTAAAAATATTTACTATTATTTTCTAAAAATAAATTTCTAATTGTTGTTTAAATAATTTATCATCTTTTGTAGTAAATAAATTTAAGTTATTATTTTTCTTTAAAATTTTACGAACTTCCCATAGACCAAGCCCATGACTTTTTCCGTCATCATCTGTTTTAGAAGTATAACCCTTTTCAAAAATTCTATCAGTATTTACATCTTTATTTGTATATGTGTTTTCAATTACAAATAATTGTCTATTTACTTTATTATCTTTGCGTATTGTAATATAGATTTCTTTTTCATCACACTTGCTACTTGCTTCAATTGCATTATCCAAAAGAATTCCAAGCATTCTAGTTAAATCATAAGTTTTAATATTTAATGTTTTTAAATCTAAAAACACTTCAAAATGCATGTTAATCCCAAGTTCAGTAGCTTTGTAATATTTAGAAGTAAGCAAACTATATATAGCTGGATTATTAATAAGTTCAGGGTTTAATATTGATAAATTATTAACCTTTTGACAATCATCCATTAAATCAGAGTAATATTCTTTTAGACCACCCATATTATTTGTAGAAACATATCCACCTATTGCTTGAACAATATTATTAAAATCATGTTTAAAACCTCTAATATTATCATAAAGAATAGTTAATGTTTTGTTATATAACTTTTCTTCTTCCAATTTCTCGGCAGTTATTTCCAGTTTATTTGTTCTAATTAAACTATACATACTAAATAGAAAGTAAATTAGAAGTATAGATATACTCATTATAGTAATTTTTATAGGGATAAAGTTACTATATATATTAGCTAAATAAGATTGCATAGCTATTGCAATTATCCCGATAATAATATTAATCATTAAAGTTAATTTATTATTTCTTTTAAAATTTTCTAATATATTTACGCTAATAGAAAACTTAGAAAGTATAATATATAATAAATAGCTAAGGGTATACATTAATAAAGATGAACATATTTTTGCTAGTGGTATTTGTAAAAATGAATCAGTTGGTATTTTTGTAATAGTAACACCTATATTTAATAAAACAGAACCAATAATCACAAAAAACACGTAAGGTATTATTTCGGCTAATATAGCTTTTAAAATATTTGTTTTAAAAATGAAGTAAACCAATATAGGACAAGCGATAATATTTATAAAGGTATTATAAGGCGTTGGAATAAACCATAAATTTATAAAACCAATTAATGATAGTGCTACAATATAAAATATTTTTTGCTTTATATTGGATTTAATATTAAGTATTGTTATAAATAATAACATAGATACAGTTAGTTCAAGTACTAGCATAGGCATACTAGTTACTTTAATTAACATCTCATTTTCTGTTGTTAAAGCCGTCCAAATTGTTTGTAAAATTTCCATTTTTTAAAACCTCCATTATTTCATTTTTATATTTTGCACCAATAGAACAAGACTCATTAGGTGAAAATATTATAGTATTTTTATTAGAATTTATATTTGATATATTTTTTACATTAACCATATACGATTTATGACATCTTACAAAGTTTTCTGGTAGACAATCTTGAATCTTATTAAAAGAGCTGTAAGTTTCATAAGTACGATTGTTAGTACAAAAAACAAGTTTCATACCATCTTTTTTAATATAATTAATTTCATCTTGATTAATTATTGTTTTATTATTATTTAATTTTATAAATTTAGATGGAGTAAGTTTAATATCATCCATTAACCTTAAAATGGTTTCTTCTAGTCTTTCTTCAACAATTGGTTTAGGCAAATAATCGAAAGTTTTATATTTATACGCAATTAAAGCATATTCTAGATGACCAGTACTAAATATTATATATACATCTTTATTCTTTTTTCTAACCATATCTGCTATATCACAACCATTTATTTCTGAATTTAAATTGATATCTAAAATCAAAACATCTACTTTATTATCATTAATGTAACTAATAACATTTGATGCATTAGAAGATTTTAAACCAATTTCTGCATCGATACCATTATTAATGAAAATAGAATCTAGCATTTTAGCTAGTCGGTTTAATACAGCAAGGTTATCATCACATATAACAAAATTTAACATATATGACACCTACCTGTAATATAATTAAATAGAAAAATAATGATATAATCATTATTTGACACAAAAATTCCTTAATTTTCCAAATTATATTATAATATAATCTAAAAAGAAAATATTGTCAATATAAAAAGGATAAATTTGACGCTTATAGGTATTTTTTAGCATGTTTAGTGTAGGAGGCAAAATATGAAAACCAAAAAACTATTCTATGTATTATTAGGAACAATCATATTTATATTTACATTTAGCATTATGACTCTAAATAAAAATTTGAATGAAAATACTGTAGCAACAAGTTCTAAAGCAGTATTATCTAATAAAAAAATAGGTTGGGGGATAAAAAGAAACGATAATCATAAGCAACCAGATTTAGGAAGTAATAATAAAAAAATATTAGATAATTATGATGGAATTGCTATGGGAAATAACGAAGACAAATATGTTTATTTAACTTTTGATGAGGGATATGAAGCGGGATATACTCCAAAACTATTAGATATATTAAAAGAAAATAATATAAAGGCAGCATTTTTTATAACAGGTCATTATTTAAATAGTAAGCCAGAATTAGTTGAAAGAATGATACAAGAAGGGCATATTGTAGGAAACCATACAGTTAACCATAAAAGCATGCCAGATTTAGATGATGAAAAAATAAAAGAAGAAATAATGAATTTACATACAACAGTATATGAAAAATTTAATTATGAAATGAAATATATAAGACCGCCTATGGGAGAATTTAGTGAAAGAACATTAAGTATAATAAAAGATCTTGGATATAAAACAACAATGTGGAGTTTAGCATATGATGATTGGGATGAAAATAAACAAGGAAGAGAAACATATGGAAAAGATAAAGTGATTTCTAATATTCATAATGGAGCTATCATATTATTACATGCAAATTCTGTAGACAACTCAAATATTTTAGACAGCTGTATAAAAGAAATAAAAGAAATGGGCTATGAATTTAAAACATTAGATGAATTTAAAAGATAAATTGTTGTTTGTGAGAGGAAAATTCTAGGGACTGTCCCTAAAAATCACCAATTTTGGGGATTTTTGGGACTGTCCTGAATTTTCCGAACACGGAACAAACTACAATTTAGAGGAGAGTGCAATGAAAAAAAAGAAAAACAGTAAAATTACAGATAAAGTAAATAGAATTCTAGAAGTACCTAGGGAAATTTCTGATAACAATCCTAAAATAACAATTATAGGATTTGACGAAATGCTAATAGAAAACTATAAAGGAATTTTAGAATATGAAGAGTTTTATATAAAGATAAGTACCAGTATTGGAAATATCAATATAAATGGATTTAATTTAAGTCTAGAACAAGTTACTGAAGACGATATATCTGTTAAAGGCAAAATAGATAGCTTTGATATAGATAGGATATTAGATGATAATATAGAAGAAACTGATTAATAAAGGAAGTGTACTTGTTGTTAAAAATTTGGTTAAATTACATTACTGGATATGTTAATATAAAAGTAGAAAGTTATTTTTTAGAAAGATTTATAAATATATGTATTAGTAAAAAGATATTTTTATGGAATATAAAAAGAAAAAAATCAACAATTTTATATGCTAATATAAGTATAAATGATTATAAAAGGTTAAAAGAAGTTGCAAAAAAAACAAAATCTAAGATAAAAATAGAAAATAAAAAAGGATTACCATTCGTACTTCATAAATATAGAAAAAGAAAAATATTTATAGGATTTTTTATATTAATTATAATAGGATTAATTGCAACTTCTAATTTTGTTTGGAATATAGAAGTTAAAGGAAACACTAAAATAAGCAAAGAAGAAATAATTGAAGTACTTAATCAAAATGGATTAAAAATAGGAAGTAATAAAAATAGAATTGATACAGATTTAGTTATAAATAAAGTTAGATTATTAAGAGAAGATATAGCTTGGATTGGAATTAATATGAAAGGTACAAATGCAATAGTGGAAATAAAAGAAACAGATAAAGCACCTGAGATTATACAAGAAGATGAATATTGTAATATTGTATCTAATAAAAATGCAAGCATAACAAAAATAAATGTTCAGAATGGTACAGCATCCGTAAGTGTAGGGGACATAGTAAAAGAAGGAGATATATTAGTTTCAGGATATATGGAAGGTAAATATACAGGAATTAGATATGTACACTCATCAGCAGATATAGAAGCAAAAGTTTGGTATTCAAAAAAAGAAAAATTTTATTTAAATCAAGAAATCCAAGTTCCCACAGGGGCTACGGAAAAAAAGTATACATTAAATTTAAATAATTTTAAAATAAATTTGTATAAAACCCTTTCAAAATTTGAAAATTATGATACAATAAATGAGAGTAAAAAATTAATGCTATTTTCAAACTTCTATTTACCAATCGAAATAATAAAAACAACAAATTTTGAGTATTACAAACAGCCTAAAACATATACGGAAGAAGAACTTACAGAAATCGCAACAAAAGAGTTAAGTGATTCTTTAGAACAAGAAATAGAAAATAAAGATAACATTATAAATAAACAAGTTAATGTATATCCAAATGAAGGGTATATAGAAGTGGAAGTCATATATGAAGTGCTCGAAAATATAGGTGTTAAAGAAAAAATAATATTTTAAAATCTATAAGAATTTGTTAGAGCGAACAGCTCGAATGGAGGGGTTTTATGATGGAACAAAAGAGCCTAAGGGTATTGGATACAAACAAAACATTCTTTTCAAAAATAAGTAGCACTATTACAAAAATACTTATACCAACTAGAGTTGGCATAAATAATATAATGATTTCAATGAAAAGAAACAATCTAATAAAAGCATATTGCAATTATACAACAGCAATAGAAGAAGATGATATAGAAAGAAAAGAAAATTTACTAAAAAAATATGAAGATATTTATAGTTTATATCTTGAGTCAATAGACAAATATATAATGGATTCTGTATATAAAAAAGTTAAAAATGGCACAGCATCTAATTTTGAGAAAGATGCATTAAGCAAATACTATTTAATTGTTAGCTTAAAAGAAAATCAATATTTAGAATATAAATATAAAAAACAAGAGTATTTACTAAAAATAGATTATGAATCTGTTACTAATTTAAAGAAAGAATCTACAATAGAAAAATATAATAAATTTTATGTATCAAAGATGGATTCTTTATATAAGGGACTATTAAAAAATTACTCTGTTCAATTAGCAGATACATTTAGCAGTAAAGTAGAATCTATAGATAGCATATATGATAAAATATTTAGTACATTAGAAACATACATATCTGAGATATTACCAATTAAATTAAGGCTTAATCAAAATGATGAATACAAAAATATTGTTAACGATTATGAAAAATATGAAAGTTTATTAGTTGGCAAATTAGATGAAAGAGATAAAATTAAAAGAAAAATGCTTTTATTAGGTATAAGCAGATATTTATTTACACATAGTCTGCCGTTAATTGCAGCAGAGCAATGTTATATAAAACTAATAAAAAATACTAGGAACTTACTATTAAAACCAGATAGCAAGATAAAAAAAGATAGAACATTTGATTTATTAACAGAATTAATAGAAGACTATAATGTAAGATTATTATCAACAAAAGTATATTGGGACAAACCTGAAGAAAAAGAAGAATATAAAGAATTTTGGGATAAATATAATAAAATAAACAAAATAGAAGATTCAAAAGAAAAATTAAAACAAAAACAAATCTTATTCTTAAAAAATGATATAAAGAAACTTAATCAAAGTAAAAAGGATTATTCAAAAATTATAAAAGAAATCAAACAAAAATTAGTTGAATTAGGTGCAATAAGACAGATAAAGAATAGTTATAAAACAACAATAGGAAGTTACAAAAAAATAGCATAGAGGTAAAATGTAAATGAATATAGCTGAAATTAATTTTTTAGATATAAATGAAAATGAAGAATATATTAAAATATTAACTAAAATATTAAAAAAATGCTTTGAAGAAGAAGGCTTATTAGATAAGAATTTATATGTGAATATAGTTCTTACTAATCCAAGTAATATAAAAGAAATGAACAAAGAATTTAGAAATATAGATAAAGAAACAGATGTACTTTCTTTTCCAATGTTTGAAAAAGATGAATTAAACAATAGAAAAGAAACAAATCAAGATGTTTTAGGAGATATTGTAATATCTATAGAAAGAGTAAAACAGCAAGCAGTAGAGTATGAGCATAGCTTTGAAAGGGAACTTGCATATATGGCAGTACATGGCTTTTATCATTTAATGGGATATGATCACATTAAAGAACAAGATAAAATAGTGATGAGACAAAAAGAAGAAAATATACTTCAAAAATTAAAAATATTAAAATAGAAAGGGAATGAAAAGATATGGGAGAAGGAAGAAGAGAAAAAAAAGCGAGAACAAAAAATAAAAAACAAAAAAAGGTAGGATTAAAAGTTTTAATTATTATTTTAGTAGTACTAATAGTGATAGTTGGAATATTAGTAGCTTTAAAAATATTTAATAAAGGACAAGCGACAGAACCAACAGCTGAACCAGTTCCAGAAGTTAGTGAGCCACAAGTACAAATAGTAAATGTAAATTCTAAAACAAGACCTTATGCAGTAATGATAAATAATAATCATGCAGCATGGCCACAATGTGGACTTCAAGATGCATATTTAGTATACGAAATAATAGCTGAAGGCGGAATATCTAGAATGATGGCACTATTTAAAGATGTTTATCCAACAAAAATAGGATCAGTTAGAAGTGCAAGACATTATTTTATTGATTATGCAGAAGAAAATGATGCTATATATATACATTGGGGAGGAAGCCCACAAGCATATTCAAGATTATCTGGAATTGATGACTTAGACGGAATTGCATTAGAAGGCTCAGTATTCTTTAGAGATAGAAGCTTAAATAGAGCATATGAGCATACAGGATTTGTTGATTTAGAAAAAGCAAAAGAATATGCTACAGAAAAAGGATATACAAGAGATACAGAAAAAGATTTATTACTAAACTACAGTGCAGAAGAAATAGATCTTAGTGGCAATGTTCAAGCTAAACCAGCAGATAGTATAAATTTAAAATATTCTGACTATCATACAACAAGTTATGAATATGATACAGAAAACAAAGTATATAAAAGAAGTATGTCTGGAAAGGCAAATGTAGATTTAGAGACAGGAGAGCAATATACAGCAAAAAATATAATTGTATATAAAGTAAATAATTACGCCCTAAATGATGGGTCAAGTAAAGGAAGACAAGAACTAGATAATATAGGAAGCGGAACAGGTTACTACATTTCAAATGGATATTCAATACCAATAAAATGGGAAAAAACATCACATAGTGGGCAAACTGTATACAAATATGAAACAGGAGAAGAAATTACAGTAAATGATGGTAATACATTTATACAAATATGTCCAACAAATGCAGATATACAAATAAAACAAAACGTTCAAACAACAGAAGCAGAGTAAATTATAAGGTTAGTACTTAAATTAATAGAGTACTAACCATTTTATTATTGAATAGAAAAAATATAAATTTATATATTGTTTTATTTAGTTATATCCTATATAATAAAACAAAAACAAGAGGTGTTAATATAAAATGAATTTACCTAATAAACTAACCATTTTTAGAATAATATTAGTACCCTTAATGGTAATAGTTCCATTTTTAGGAGTTAAAGGCGATTTATTAGGAGTACCTATTACATATATAATAATAAATTTAATATTTATAATAGCATCATATACAGACCATCTAGATGGAAAATTAGCAAGAAAAAATAATCAAATAACAACATTTGGAAAATTTGCAGATCCGCTAGCAGATAAAATTTTAGTACTTGCTGCAATGCTTATATTAGTAGAAGATGGTAATCTACCAGCATGGATACCAATTATAGTAATATTTAGAGAATTTGTAGTGTCAGGATATAGATTAATAGCTGCTCAAAAAGGTGGACAAGTAATTGCTGCAAGTATTTGGGGTAAATTAAAAACAGTAACTCAAATGTTAGCAATAATCTTGATGTTTATAAATATAAATGGGACAAATATATTTGGAGCATTTATAAAAGGAAATTTATCAGGAATTGAATTAATTATAAATATATTGGCAACATTATTAATGATAATTTCTGTTATTGCAACAATATTCTCAGGTTGGGACTATATAAAAAATGGCAAAGAATTATTAAAAGATTAAAACTTAGGAGGACTTGATGGATAAAGATAAAGCAAAAAAGCGTATTGATGAGCTAAATAAACTTACAGCATATTATGCAAAAAAATATTATGATGATGATAATCCTGAAATATCAGATTTTGAATATGATATGCTAATGGTTGAACTTAAAGATTTAGAGAAAGAATTTCCTGAATTTATAGATAAAAATTCATTAACACAAAAAGTAGGAGGAACAGTAAAAGAAGGATTTGAAAAAGTAACACATATTGTACCACTTCAAAGTTTGCAAGATGTCTTTTCTTTTGAGGAGTTATATAGTTTTGATGAAAGAATGAGAAAATTTAATCCTAATATAAAATATGTTGTAGAAACAAAAATAGATGGATTATCAGTTTCTTTAGAATATAAGAATGGAGAGTTTGTAAAGGGAGCTACAAGGGGAAATGGACAAATTGGAGAAGATATTACAGATAATCTAAAAACAATAAAAAATATTCCAAAAACCTTAAAAGAAAAAATAGATATAATTGTAAGAGGAGAAGTATTTATATCTAAAAAAGATTTTGACGAATTAAATGAAAAACAAGATGAAGATAACAAATTTGCAAATGCTAGAAATTTAGCTGCAGGTTCACTTCGCCAGCTAGATAGTAAAGTAACTGAGTCAAGACCTTTAGATATATATATATTTAATGTTCAAAAAAGTGATGATATAAAATTTACATCACATTATGAATCACTTATATATTTAGAAAAATTAGGATTCAATGTAAATCCGATAAAAGTTTTATGTAATAATATAGAAGATGCAATAAAAGAAGTAGAGAAAATAGGTAATACAAGAGAAGAAATTCCTTTTGGAATAGATGGTGCAGTTATAAAAGTTGATGATTTAGCTTTAAGAGAAGAAATAGGAACAACATTTAAAACACCAAAATGGGCTATTGCCTATAAATATCCTCCAGAACAAAAAGAAACAATTTTAAAAGATATAGTGTGCAATGTAGGAAGAACAGGCGTAATTACTCCAATGGCAATATTAGAACCAGTAGTTGTAGCAGGATCTAAAATAACTAAAACAACATTGCACAACGAAGATTTTATAAAAGAAAAAGACTTGAGAATTGGAGATCATATTTTAATACAAAAAGCAGGAGATGTTATACCAGAAGTTGTAAAAGTATTAAAAGATAAAAGAACAGGAAAAGAAAAAACTTTCAAGATGCCAAAAACATGCCCAGTATGTGGTGCACCTGCAATTAGAGAAGAAGGAGAAGCATATGTAAGATGTATTGGAGTAGAGTGCGAAGCAAGAAACTTAAGAAATATAATCCATTTTGCATCTAAAGAAGGAATGAATATAGAAGGACTCGGCGAAAAAATTGTAGAACAGCTATATAATAATGGATTGATAAAAACAATAGCAGATATATATTATCTAAAACAAGAAGATATTGAAAGTCTAAAAAAAGACGGAAAAAAATTCGCAAAAAACTTAATAGATGCAATAGAAAAAAGTAAAGATAATGATTTAGATAGATTAATATGTGCAATAGGAATAAGACATATTGGTACAAAATCTGCAAAAACACTTGCAAGAAAATTTAAGAGTATGGATGGACTGATGAGAGCTACTTTAGAAGAATTAACTAAAACAGATGATGTAGGAGATATTACTGCACAAAGCATATACGAATTTTTTAAACAAGATCAAACAATAGATTTAATTAATAAATTAAAGAATGTTAATGTTAATATGGAACTAGAAATGGCAGAGAGTGCAGATAATAGATTTGAGGGAAAAACCTTTGTATTAACAGGAACATTAGAAGAATATACACGCGATGAAGCAAGTAAAATAATTGAAGATTTTGGAGGAAAAACTTCTAGCTCAGTATCTAAAAAAACTGATTATGTATTAGCTGGAGAAGAAGCAGGAAGCAAGCTTACGAAAGCAGAAAACTTAGGAGTAAAAATAATATCAGAACAAGAATTTAAAGAAATGATTAAATAAATTGTTGTTTGTGAGAGGAAAATTCTAGGGACTGTCCTGAATTCTTAGAAATGTTTAATTAGTTCGTAGGAAAGGTTAATAATTATTTGTTTCTCAGTTACGCGATCCAGCTTTCGTTACATGAAACTGTTGTTGCTTTTAGCAACTTACAGTTTCAGTAACGGAATTCGCGTTGGAAACAAATAATTATAACCTTTCCTAAAGAACTTAAAAAAACAAACTACAATTTATCAAATTATAAAGGAGAAAAAATGGATTATAATGATTACAGTTTTGAACAAATGTGGAAAGATTTAAGAGATGGATATCAAATATACTATACTTATATGGGTACAAGATATTTACTTAGCAAACTAAATAAGAACTGTTATTCGAGAGAAATTGTAAAATTTAATGGCAAAGGACCACATCCTAAAACTCAAATAGTAACATTAAAGACAGTAAAAGAACTATATCCATTTATGGAAGATATAGAATATAAGATTGATATGAATATGTAACAATATATCACGGAGGAGTAATGAATGAAATTAGTAATACAAAGAGTGACTGAGGCAAAAGTAGAAGTAGGTAACAAAATAGTAGGAAAAATAGGAAAAGGATTTTTAGTACTATTTGGAGCAGGTGAAGGCGACACTAAGGAACAGGCAGACTTTCTATCAGAAAAATTATGCAATTTAAGAGTTTTTAGTGATGAAAATGGTAAGATGAATTTATCAATAAAAGATATTGATGGAGAGTTATTAGTAGTTTCACAATTTACATTATATGCAGATTGCAGAAAAGGTAACAGACCAAGCTTTACAAATGCAGCTAATCCAGATGTAGCAAATGAATTATATGAATATTTCATGAATAAATGTAAAGAATCTGTAAAAAATGTTCAAAAGGGTATATTTGGAGCAGATATGAAGGTAAGTTTATTAAATGATGGTCCAGTTACAATAATACTAGAAAAATAATACCAAAGTATTGACATTAGTACATTTAGCTAATATAATAAAATCAAAATCAGATAAAGCGGAGGCAAAAAAATATATGGCTGAAAGAAAGTTAGCTTATTATACGAATGATGATTTAAGTAATAAAACAGATAATGAATTAGTATCTTCAGCAAAAAAAGGTAATGAAGAGGCTTTAGAATGCTTATTTAACAAATATAAAGAACTTGTAAATATTAAAGTTAGTAAGTATTTTATAATAGGTGCAGAAAAAGAAGATATAGTTCAAGAAGGAATGATAGGATTATATAAAGCTATAAGGGATTACGAAGATAATAAGCAGAATTCTTTCAAATCATTTGCTAATTTATGTATAGAAAGGCAATTAATTACTGCAATAAAAACTTCAAACAGGCAAAAACATATGCCACTAAATTCTTCACTATCACTTAGTACACCTGTGTATGATAATGATAATGATGTATCTTTAATGGAATTTTTTAATTCTAAAATTGCAGAAGATCCACTAGAAACAATAACAAAAAAAGAATATTATAAAATAGTAGGAAATAAAATTGATGAAAATTTAAGCGATTTTGAAAAAAAAGTGTTGACAAGATATGCAGCTCGGAGAAAGTTATGTTAAAATTGCAGAAAAACTAGATGCTCCAGTAAAATCAATTGATAATGCAATACAAAGAATAAGGAAGAAAGCAAGTAAAAATATAATGAACGAAGACCAATAAAAAGAGGGACATACCTCAATCTATGAGAAATACATCGAATGATGAGGTGTGTCCCTCAAACCTTGTAAAGACATACCTCAATCTATGAGGAATGCATCGTATGATGAGGTGTGTCCTTCAGACCTTATAAAGACTACCTTAATCTATTAAAAGTCCCCATTTGCTAAGGTATGTCTCCTAAACAATGTAAAATTCAAATGCTTCTATAGCTCAGTTGGTAGAGCACTTGCGTGGTAAGCAAGAGGTCGCCGGTTCAATTCCGGCTGGAAGCTCCAATGACGTATCTGCTCGAACTTTTTTGAACAGAAGATATAAAATCAATCAGAAATTAATCTGGTTGATTTTTTGTTGTATAGGAAAAATCAAAGATTTTTCTATACAACAAAAATGCTATAATCGCTATCGCCTTTGAGATTTGCTCCTTATAGTCGCAAACTCAAATCGGCGAGAACAAAGGGCGACTACGTCGCTTTGTTCTTGAATAGGAAAAATCGCAGATTTTCCCTATTCAAGAAAGCTTCGCAAACATTCCACACAAAATTTTTT